>CAZRHS010000010.1:0-37669 GCA_964600045.1 uncultured Clostridium sp. | reverse complement strand
ATCGTGCCGATGTTTACGTGCGGCTTAGTGCGCTCGAATTTTGCCTTTGCCATTGTTTTTCTCCTTAAGTTATTGTTGTTTTATGTTTTATTTGCCTAAAATCTTCTTAGCGACGCCCTCGCTCACCTGCTCGTAATGATCGAACTGCATTGTGAACGTGCCGCGGCCCTGCGTACGGGACCTGAGGTCCGTAGCGTAGCCGAACATTTCGCTGAGCGGGCATATCGCGTCTACCACCTGGGCATTGCCGCGGGTATCGGTACCCTCTATGCGGCAGCGGCGGGAAGTAAGGTTGCCTATAACGTCGCCCATGTACTCATCGGGCATTACCACTTCAACCTTCATAACAGGCTCAAGCAGTACGCAGCCGGCCTTTTCCAGAGCGTCCTTCAGGGCCATGGAACCGGCAATCTTGTATGCCATTTCCGAAGAGTCAACATCGTGGTAACTACCGTCGAGCAGAGTGGCCTTAAAGTCCACAACCTCGAATCCGCCAAGCGCGCCGGTCTTGGAAGCTTCTTCTATACCGGCCTTGACAGCGGGAATGTATTCCTTGGGGATTACGCCGCCAACGGTCTTATCCTCGAACTCGAATCCGGCACCTGCCTCAAGCGGAGAGAACTCCACAACGCAGTGACCGTACTGGCCGTGACCGCCGGTCTGGCGAACGTAACGGCCTTCGCTCTTTATGGTGCGGGTTATGGTCTCGCGGTAAGCAACCTGCGGACGGCCAACCTTGCACTCAACATGGAACTCACGAATAAGCCTATCGACTATTATCTCAAGGTGCAGCTCGCCCATGCCGCTGATTATGGTCTGACCGGTTTCCTTATCGGTGAAGGTACGGAAGGTGGGGTCCTCATCGGCAAGCTTTGAAAGCGCTATGCCCATCTTCTCCTGCCCGGCCTTGGTCTTGGGCTCTATGGCAACCTGTATAACAGGGTCCGGAATCTCTATGGTTTCAAGCAGCAGCGGGTTCTTTTCATCGCAGAGCGTATCACCGGTGCCGGTGTCCTTAAGTCCGCCGAGAGCGGCTATGTCGCCCGCGTGCGCCTCGGGTATTTCGGTACGGCTGGCGGCATGGATAAGGGTTATCTTGCCAACGCGCTCGCGCTTGCCCTTGGAAGCGTTATAAACATAGGAGTTGGACTGCAGCGTGCCGCTGTATACGCGGAAGAACGTGAGCTTGCCCACGAACGGGTCCGCGACAATCTTGAAAGCAAGCGCCGCAAACGGAGCATCGTCCCTGCACTCGGTCTTTATGATCTCGGTACCGTCAATGCTGGTGCCCTCCGCGGGGGGAACATCAAGCGGGGAGGGAAGGAAATCAACTATGGCGTTAAGCAGAGGCTGTACGCCCTTGTTCCTGTATGACGTGCCGCACACTACGGGAACCAGCTTGTTGGCTATGGTGCCCGCGCGCAGAGCCTTCATTATCTCCTCGTTGGTTATTTCTTCGCCGCCGAGGTATTTTTCCATAAGCTCCTCGTCAACGTCAGCCGCGGCTTCAACCATGGCGGTGCGGTATTCCTCGGCCTTTTCCTTCATGTCGGCCGGGATCTCCTCGTACCTTATATCCTTGCCTTCGTTATCGTAATAAACCTCGGCCTTCATGGTTATAAGGTCCACCATGCCCCTGAAGTCGGCTTCGTTGCCTATGGGCAGCTGAATAGGCACGGCATTGGCATCGAGCCTATCCTTCATCATTTTGACTACGTTATAGAAGTTTGCGCCCACTATGTCCATCTTGTTGACATAAGCGATACGCGGTACGCCGTATTTGCTGGCCTGACGCCATACGGTTTCACTCTGGGGCTCAACGCCGCCCTTTGCGCAGAATACCGCAACGGCGCCGTCCAGTACCCTAAGGGAACGCTCAACTTCCATTGTGAAGTCAACGTGACCCGGAGTATCGATAATGTTAATACGGTGCTGCCGCCAATAGGTTGTGGTTGCGGCGGAAGCGATGGTTATACCGCGCTCCTGCTCCTGCACCATGAAGTCCATTGTGGCTGCGCCCTCGTGTACCTCTCCCACCTTGTGTATCTTGCCGGTATAGTAAAGTATACGCTCGGTAGTGGTGGTCTTGCCGGCATCAATGTGGGCCATGATGCCTATGTTTCTCGTTTTCTCAAGCGGGGTTTCTCTGGCCACTTGCAGCCCTCCTCTACAAAAAATTTAATAAATCTATATATACGCCGCAACTGTCTTTTCAGAAAATCGGACCCGGCCGAAAAGCAGCCGGATCCGTTGTTGCAGCAATATATTGCCTTATTACCAGCGATAGTGCGCGAAAGCCTTGTTGGCCTCGGCCATCTTGTGGGTATCTTCCTTCTTCTTGAAGGCAGAACCGGTCTGGTTTGCGGCGTCCATGATTTCGCCGGCAAGGCGCTGCATCATGGTGTGCTCGCTGCGGCTGCGGGCGTAGGTTACCAGCCACCTAAGGCCGAGGGTCTGGCGCCTTTCGGGCCTTATCTCTATAGGTACCTGGTAGGTTGCGCCGCCAACACGGCGGGCCTTAACCTCAAGCACGGGCATGATGTTGTTCATGGCCTGCTCGAATACTTCAAGGGGCTCACGGCCGGTCTTCTCGCGAATGATTTCAAACGCGCCGTAGCAAGCCTTCTGCGCGGTACCGCGCTTACCGTCCTGCATAACCTGGTTGACGAGCTTCGTCACCAGCTTACCGCCATACATAGGGTCATCAAGAACTTCCCTCTTGGGTACAAATCCACGTCTCGGCATCTTAATTTCCCTCCTTATTTCTTGGGTCTCTTGGCGCCGTAGCGGGAACGGGCCTGCATACGCTTGGCTACGCCCGCGGTATCGAGTGCGCCGCGAATGATGTGGTAACGAACACCGGGCAGGTCCTTAACACGGCCGCCCCTGATGAGGACAACGCTGTGCTCCTGCAGATTGTGGCCAACGCCGGGGATATAAGCGGTACCTTCGAGACCGTCGGTCAGGCGTACACGCGCTATTTTACGCAGAGCGGAGTTAGGCTTTTTCGGTGTGAGGGTACGAACCGCGGTGCAAACACCACGGCGCTGAGGGCACTGCTTGAGGATAGGAGAGTTAGACTTGTAGCTCACCTGCTCACGGCCCTTGCGAACCAACTGGTTAATGGTAGGCATTGAAGAATTTCCTCCAAATAATTTAGTATTTCTATATATCAAGAAAATCCCTTGCAACCCCTTGAAAGGGACATTTTCCGCAACTTAGATATTGTATCATCCATTTTACGGCTTGTCAATCGATACAGCCGGATTTTTTAGATATTATCGCCGTTTTCGCTGCTTTCGGCGCTCTTTTCGCCCTTGTTCGCAAGCTCCTCGGGCATTGCGGCGAACAGTCCGTGGCTCATGGGCTTCTTTGAGAACACAAGCCTGCTTACGCCGTGCTCGGCAAAAAGCTCGAACCAGCCCTTTTCTTTAAGCTCGCTAAGTTCGGGCGCATCCATAACGTTCAGATACGTAACGCGCTCGTATTTGCGGCGCATTGTGCGGTACGCAAGCTGCGCCGTGAGCACGCCTATTATTGTCCAAACGGCGAATATATAAAACGGCAGGCCGTGCGTTATGGCCATAAGCGGCTCGTTAACCGCCCTGAAGCTCAATACTATTACTCCGCTTGCCAGAAACGCGGCGATAATGGCGCTTTTAACATAGCTTAAGCGGGACACGCGCTTTTTGCACTCCGCGCAGCAGCCAACCTGCGCCGGCAGCAGCGAACCGAAGCGGGGCTCTTTTTTCAGTATGCCCTGCAGGCCCTTTACCCTGTGCTTGCGCTTGCCGCTGTGCCCCATATCAAAGAAGGCGTAGTATTCCTTTTTGCCCTTTTCGCCCTTGCAGAGAACGCACTCGTCCCCGGCGAAAAGCTTTGCCATGCCGTCCTTGGGAAGCAGGGCCGCCATGTCCGCAAGATCCTGCTTTACGCGCTCGGCCTTCTCCTCATCGGTGCAATCAACCGTGCATTTTTCGCAGCTTTCCATATTAAGCGCCGCGCAGTATTCGCTGCCGTAAAGCGGGCAATCCACGTCGCTATACTTTAATTCGGTCATATTTCGGCCTCCTTACGCGGTTATACTTCGGGCCGCAAAGGGAATTTTCGCCCCACGCGGCCCGTTGTTTTATGCGTTTTTATTACTGATTGTCGGCGTTCTTGGGCTTAACCTCAACGGTACGATAACGCTTAAGTCCGATACCGGCGGGTATAAGCTTGCCGATTATAACGTTTTCCTTCAAACCGACCAGCGGGTCTACCTTGCCCTTTATGGCGGCTTCGGTAAGCACGCGGGTGGTCTCCTGGAAGCTTGCGGCGCTGAGGAACGAATCCGTGGCAAGGGCGGCCTTGGTTATACCAAGCAGCTTTCTCTTGGCAACGGCGGGCTGCATGCCCTTCATTACCATTTCCTCGTTTTCGCGCTCGAAGCGGAATATATCCACCAGCTCGCCCGGCAGCATATCCGTATCGCCAGCGTCCTCAATCTGAACCTTGCGCAGCATCTGGCGGATAATAACCTCTATGTGCTTATCCGCTATCTCAACGCCCTGTGAACGGTATACGTCCTGAACTTCCTTGAGCATGTAGGCCTGAACGCCCTTTACGCCCTTTATCTTCAGAATGTCGTTCGGGTTGATGGAACCGTCGGTCAGCTCATCACCGGCCTCTATAACGTCGCCGCTCTTAACCTTAAGCTTGGCGCCGAAGGGGATGAGATACTTAACGGTTTCGCCGTCGTCACCGGTTATGGTGGCTTCCCTGCGCTGACCCTCGGTAATTTCAACCTTACCGGCAATCTCGCTTATAACGGCAAGTCCCTTAGGCTTACGGGCTTCGAATATTTCAACTACACGGGGAAGACCCTGAGTAATATCGGTTGCGCTCGCAACGCCGCCGGTATGGAAGTTTCTCATGGTAAGCTGGGTACCCGGCTCGCCTATGGCCTGCGCGGCGATTATGCCGACGGCCTCGCCTATATTGACCTCTCCGCCCGTTGCCAGGTTAGCGCCGTAGCACTTGGTGCAGACGCCGTGGTCGCTGCGGCAGGTGAATACGCTCCTGCACTCCATGCTGGTTATGCCGGCCTCAACAATCTTGTTGCGAATGTCGTAGGTAACCATGCTGTTTGCGGGGCAGAGAACCTCGCCAGTTACGGGATGGACAACCTCGCCCACGCTGTAACGGCCCAGTATACGGTCGCCAAAGCTTTCTACAACCTTGTTGCCGTCCATTATGGCCTCTATCTTCATGCCCTTGGGGGATTCCCCGCGCAGAGCGAAGCAGTCGTCCTCGCGAACTATAACGTCCTGAGAAACATCGACAAGCCTTCTTGTAAGGTAACCGGAGTCCGCCGTACGAAGAGCCGTATCGGCAAGACCCTTACGGGCGCCGTGAGAGCTTATGAAGAACTCAAGAACGGTAAGGCCTTCACGGAAGTTTGAACGTATAGGCACCTCTATGATCTGGCCGTTCGGGTCTGCCATCAGACCACGCATACCGGCAAGCTGACGGATCTGGTTGGTTGAACCACGAGCACCGGAGTTTGCCATCATGAATATGGGGTTGTACTGATCAAGCGAATCCATAAGGGTTTTGGTAACCGTATCGGTAGCCTTTTCCCAAATGCTGATTACGTTCCTGCGCCTTTCGGCATCGCTGAGGAAACCGCTTCTGTACAGGTTGTCTATCTTGCTTACCTCAACCTCGGCATCGGCCAGGATTTCCTTCTTCTTTTCGGGAACGGTTATATCCTGGAAGCCTATCGTTATGCCGCCAAGGGTTGAATAGCGGAAGCCCATGGCCTTTATGCGGTCAAGCATTTCGCTGGTTTCGGCGGCGCCGTAGCGGCGGTAGCACTTGTCTATTATCTTTCCTATGTCCTTCTTAACAACCAGCTTGTCCACTTCAAGCTTGAACATATCCTCGGCGGTATTCCTTTCAACAAAGCCAAGGTCCTGCGGAATGGCGTTATTGAATATTACGCGGCCGATGCTGGTATCTATAACGCGGCGGAGCTTTTTGCCCTCAAACTCGCGCTCTATGCGGATTTTAACCTTTGCGTGCAGTGAGCACTCGCCGGTCTGGTAGGCCATAATGGCCTCGTCCTCGCTGGAGAACGCCTTGCCCTCGCCCTTTTCGCCATCGCGCTGAAGGGTAAGGTAGTAGCAGCCCAGAACCATGTCCTGAGTGGGCTCAACAACAGGCTGACCGCTCTGCGGCTTAAGAATGTTGTTGCAGGCAAGCATGAGGAACCTGGCCTCGGCCTGAGCCTCAACGCTCAGCGGCACGTGAACGGCCATCTGGTCGCCGTCGAAGTCCGCGTTGAATGCGGTACATACCAACGGATGCAGCTTTATGGCGCGGCCCTCAACAAGTATGGGCTCAAACGCCTGAATGCCCAGGCGGTGCAGCGTAGGCGCGCGGTTAAGCATAACGGGATGCTCTTTTATAACAACCTCAAGCTCGTCCCAAACCTCGGTACGAACGCGCTCAACCATGCGCTTGGCGCTCTTTATGTTGTGCGCAAGGCCGTCGTCAACAAGCTTCTTCATTACGAAGGGCTTGAAGAGCTCAAGTGCCATCTCCTTGGGCAGACCGCACTGATACATCTTAAGCTCGGGGCCTACGACTATAACGCTACGGCCGGAGTAGTCAACGCGCTTACCCAGCAGGTTCTGGCGGAAACGTCCCTGCTTACCGCGAAGCATATCGGAAAGGGACTTGAGGGGCCTGTTGCCGGGGCCCGTTACGGGGCGGCCGCGGCGGCCGTTATCTATAAGCGCGTCTACCGCTTCCTGAAGCATACGCTTTTCGTTGCGAACTATAATATCGGGCGCATGCAGCTCAAGCAGCCTCTTAAGGCGGTTATTTCTGTTTATAACCCTTCTGTAAAGGTCGTTCAGGTCGCTGGTGGCGAACCTGCCGCCGTCCAGCTGAACCATAGGCCTAAGTTCCGGCGGAATTACCGGCACGGCATCAAGGATTATCCATTCGGGCTTGTTGCCGCTCTTAAGGAAGGACTCAACAACATCCAGCCTCTTTATGGCGTTTGCGCGCTTCTGGCCGGAGGAATTGTTTACCTCGTCCCTGAGTTCCTTTTCAAGCTCCTCAAGGTTCAGATCCATAAGCAGCTTCTTTATGGCCTCGGCACCCATGCCGGCCTCAAAGGCCTTGGGACCGAATTCGGCCTGCGCGTCGCGGTATTCCTTGTCGCTGAGAACCTGCTTGTACTGCAGCGTGGTCTGGCCGGGATCGGTTACGACAAACGCCGCGAAATAAAGCACCTTTTCAAGGTTTCTGGGGCTCATGTCCAGCAGCATCTTCATGCGGCAGGGTATGCCCTTAAAGTACCATATATGGGATACGGGGGCAGCCAGCTCAATATGGCCCATGCGCTCGCGGCGAACCTTGGCGCGGGTAACCTCAACGCCGCACTTGTCGCACACAACGCCCTTGTAGCGCACGCGCTTATATCTTCCGCAGTGGCACTCCCAGTCCTTGGTAGGCCCGAATATGCGTTCGCAGAACAGTCCGTCTACCTCAGGCTTAAGCGTGCGGTAGTTTATGGTCTCGGGTTTCTTGACCTCTCCGTGGGACCATTCCCTTATTTTTTCCGGGGATGCAAGGCCAATCTGTATAGCGTCAAAATTTGTCAGCTCGAACAATGCTTTTCTCTCCCTTCATCCGCGTTATTACTCGTCGTCGAACTCGCTGAAATCAGCGTCCGAATCGGAGTCTTCTTCGTCTTCGTTGAAATCAAACTCGCTGAAGCGATCGTCGCTCTCCATAGGCGTCATATCGGGCACATCCTCAAGGCCGTTCATGTTCACATCTATGGGCGTGCCGTCGTCATCGTCTATCATTTCGCCGATCTTTATCTCCTCGTTGGTGTCGCTGAGAACCTTTATATCAAGGCCCAGGGACTGCAGCTCTTTAATAAGAACCTTAAACGATTCGGGTACGCCCGGCTCAGGCACGTTTTCGCCCTTTACTATGGCTTCGTAGGTCTTTACGCGGCCAACCACGTCGTCGCTCTTTACGGTAAGAATTTCCTGCAGAGTGTTCGCGGCGCCGTAGGCCTCCAGTGCCCAAACTTCCATTTCGCCGAAGCGCTGGCCGCCGAACTGAGCCTTGCCGCCGAGCGGCTGCTGAGTAACCAGGGAGTACGGTCCGGTTGAACGGGCGTGAATCTTATCATCAACAAGGTGATGCAGCTTAAGGTAATACATGTATCCGACGGATACCCTGTTTTCAAAGGGCTCACCGGTACGGCCGTCGTAAAGCACGGTCTTGCCGTCCGGATCCTTGCCGGCCTTAACAAGCAGATTCTTTATGTCCTCCTCGGTAGCGCCGTCGAATACAGGGGTGGCTATATGCCAGCCAAGGGTCTTAGCCGCCATACCAAGATGCAGCTCAAGTACCTGACCTATGTTCATTCGGCTGGGGACGCCCAGGGGGTTAAGCACTATCTGCAGCGGAGTACCGTCGGGCAGGAAAGGCATATCCTCTTCAGGCAGTATTCTTGAAATAACACCCTTGTTGCCGTGACGGCCGGCCATCTTGTCGCCGACGGAAATCTTTCTCTTCTGGGCGATGTATACGCGCACAAGCTCGTTTACGCCGGGGGAAAGCTCGTCCTTATTCTCGCGGGTGAATATCTTAACGTCTACTATAACGCCGCCTTCGCCGTGAGGCACGCGCAGTGAGGTATCCCTGACCTCTCTGGCCTTTTCGCCGAATATTGCGCGCAGCAGGCGCTCCTCGGCGGTAAGCTCGGTTTCGCCCTTAGGCGTTACCTTACCGACCAGTATGTCGCCGCTTCTTACCTCCGCACCTATGCGGATTATGCCGCGCTCGTCAAGGTCGCTGAGGGCATCTTCGCCAACGTTGGGGATATCCCTTGTAATCTCTTCCTTACCGAGCTTGGTATCGCGCGCTTCGGTTTCGTGCTCTTCTATATGAATGGAGGTGTATACATCATCCTTGACAAGCTTTTCGCTTATCAGAACGGCGTCCTCGTAGTTATAACCTTCCCAGGTCATAAAGCCTATAAGAATGTTTCTGCCAAGCGCTATCTCGCCATGCTCCGTGCTGGCGCCGTCCGCCAGTACGTCACCCTTCTTAATCTTGTCGCCAACCTTTACTATGGGGCGCTGGTTAATGCAGGTGCCCTGGTTGGAACGCTTGAACTTTATAAGCTTGTAGGTATGGCGTATGCCGCTTTCGTCCTCGGTAATAACCTTATCCGCCGCAACATACACAACGGTTGCATCCTCGTGGGCAACAACCACAACGCCGGAATCGTGCGCGGCCTTGTACTCCATACCGGTACCTACAACAGGGGCTTCCGGCATAAGCAGAGGAACGGCCTGACGCTGCATGTTGGATCCCATCAGGGCGCGGTTAGCGTCGTCGTTTTCAAGGAAGGGGATCATTGCCGTGGCAACGGATACCAGCTGCTTGGGCGAAACGTCCATATACTGAATCTGCTCGGCGGGAACCTCGATTATCTTGTCCAGCCAGCGGGCAACTATGTGCTTCTTGGCAAACCAGGTATTGCCCTCGGGAGTGGTAACGGTGGGCTCGTTGGCCTGCGCCACTATGGCACCGTCCTCCTCGTCGGCGGTAAGGTAGATAATCTCGCTGCCGATAGAATGGGTCTTGCCGTCTACCCTTCTGTAAGGAGCTTCGATGAAGCCGTATTTATTGATGCGCGCGTATGTGGAAAGAGAGTTTATAAGGCCTATGTTAGGACCTTCAGGCGTCTCTATAGGGCACATACGGCCGTAGTGTGAATAGTGAACGTCTCGCACGTCGAACGTGGCGCGATCCCTGTTCAGACCGCCGGGGCCAAGGGCGCTGAGCCTGCGCTTATGGGTAAGCTCCGCAAGGGGGTTGGTCTGATCCATGAACTGGGACAGCTGGCTGGATCCGAAGAACTCCTTTATGGCTGCGGTTACGGGGCGAATGTTTATAAGGTTGCTGGGCATGGCGGTTTCCATATCCTGTATGCTCATGCGCTCGCGCACAACCCTTTCAAGCCTTGTCATACCAACGCGAATCTGGTTCTGCAGCAGCTCGCCAACGCTCCTTATGCGGCGGTTGCCCAGATGGTCTATATCATCCGTGCGGCCGATGCCGTAGTTAAGGCCGATAAGGTAGCTGATGCTGGCAATCATATCGTCGGGCAGAATGTGCCTGGGGATAAGATCGTAAACATGCTCGCGAAGCAGATCCTTAAGCTCTTCCTCGCTCATGTCCTTGCCCTCTTCAAGCAGCTGCTTAAGGGTGGGGTAATGAACCTTTTCGTTCAGGCCCGCTTCCTCGGGATCGAAGTTTAAGAAATGCTTGGCATCAACAAACAGGTTGCCCAGCACCTTTATGCGCTTGTCGTTGGCGGTTACGAATATGCCGCGAACGCCGGTAAGCTCGATCTGCTCGGCCATTTCGCGGGTTATGTGCTTGCCGGCCTCAACGATTATTTCGCCGGTTTCTTCATCAATAACATCGTCCGCGCTGATCTGACCCTCTATACGGGCGGCAAGGCTCAGCTTCTTGTTGAACTTGTAGCGGCCCACGCGGGCAAGATCGTAGCGGCGATCAAAGAACAGCGCGTTAAGAAGGCTCCTGGCGCTTTCCTCCGTGGGAGGCTCGCCGGGGCGCTGGCGCTTGTATATCTCTATAAGGCCGTCCTCAACGCTCTTGGTGGTATCTTTCTCAAGAGTATTAAGCAGCCTGTCTTCCTCGCCCATCAGCTCTATAATCTCGGCATTGGTGCCGTAGCCCAACGCCCTTAAGAGAGCGGTAACGTATACCTTGCGCTGACGGTCTATTTTAACGTGCAGCACTTCACTGGAATCGGTTTCGTATTCAAGCCATGCGCCGCGGTTAGGAATTACCTGGGCGGAGAAAAGGTTCTTGCCCAGCTTATCTATGGCGCGGGTATAATATACGCCCGGAGAACGCACAAGCTGGCTGACTATAACCCTTTCCGCACCGTTTATGATAAAAGTACCCTGCTCTGTCATGATCGGGAAATCGCCCATGAACACAGGCTGCTCTTTTACCTCTCCGGTTTCCTTATTGATAAGCCTGACCAGCACCTTAAGGGGCGCGCAATAGTTAACGTCCCTTTCCTTGCATTCCTCAACGGAGTATTTGGGATGGTCAAAATCGATTGAATAATCGACAAACTCCAATGCGAGTTTTTCAGTATAGTCCGTAATCGGGGAAATGTCGTCGAGTACCTCCTTAAGGTCCTCCTCAACAAACCTCTTATAGGAGTTCTTCTGAACCTCTATAAGATCCGGCATGTCGAGAACCTCGTTGATACGGGAGAAACTTATGCGTTTCCTTGTGCCCATCTGCACTTCATGTACCATCGTGTTCACTCCTCTATATCGCGCTTGCGCGGCGTTTATGGCCGATGCGTCGCCCCGGCTTGGGCGCCCCTTTTAACTGCGGGCCTGCATACCCCGCGGCAATCGGAACAGCTCGGCAGTCTCTGGGAAAACGCAGATATTTCCCACAGATTACCATGCTAACGCAGTTTAACATTGTACCAAAGAAAAATAGGCTTGTCAATGCTTTTGACAGGCCGTTTTAAGAAATATTCAAGAAAAGTTTGCCGTATGTTTTAATTCTTACGCGGGGAACGGCGGCAATTCCGCTCCCCGCTGATTTTATGGTGATTTACTCTTCTTTTCCCGCAAGGGCGATTATGGCGTCCGCTATTGCCTTGGTATCCTCCATAAGGTCGCTTACGGGTATGTATTCATCGGGCATGTGCGCTCTGCTGGGCTCGCCCGGGCGCTCTATGCCGAAGGCGACGGCGTTCTTCATGTGCCTTGCGTAGGTTCCTCCGCCTATTGCCAGCGGCTCAAGGCGCTTGCCAAAGCGCGCGGCGTAAACATCAAGCAGCTTCTTAACAAGCTCGTCATCGGGGCTTATGTAATAACCCTCGCTCCAGCTGAGGTCCGTTTCAACAAGGCCGGTTTCCTTCAGGCCCTCGTCAATCTTTTTATGCAGCTCGTCAGCCTTGGTTGATATGGGGGCGCGAACATCGAACGTAAGGCGATGTATGCCGTCCTCGTCCCAGTTGAGCACGCCGGGGTTAAGGGTAAGCCTGCCGGAGGCATCCTCGTTGTCTATGCCAAGGGTTTCGCCGTGGCAATCGAACTTAAGGGCGTTTGTAAGGGCGTTTACGGTATGCGCGTCCTCGCCTTCAAGGGGAAGCTTATCAAGAAGAGCCAGCATGGCAAGCATGGCGTTCTTTCCGTTTTGAGGGGAAGCGGCGTGCGCGGCGGCACCCTTCATTATAATCTTTGTGCTGTCCTCATCCAAAGCCTCGGCGCTGCAGGCAAATTCGCTGCCCTCCATAAACGCCTCCATTATAGGCACTATGCGGGAAAGCGCAAGGGGCACCGTGGCCACGGCCTCGCCGGGAACAACGTTCCTGCGGGTGCCGGCGTTAAGGGTAATTTCAGAATCAAACTTCTTTTCGTACTCGGTGCGGAATATCATCTTTTCGCTGTTTACAACGGGGTATTCGGCATCGGGCGAGAAGGAGAGAGTGGGGGCCTTGGCAACCTGGTTATAGTGCTTAAGGCAGCTCATGCCGCTTTCCTCGTCGCAGCCCAGTATAAGCCTTACGCTGCGCTTAAGGGGAACCTTGCATTCCTTTATGGCCTTCATGGCGTAAAGCGCGGCGAAAGCGGGGCCCTTATCGTCCATTGTGCCGCGGGCATAAAGCTTGCCGTCGTGTATTTCTCCGCCGTAAGGGGGATATGTCCAGCCCGTGCCCTCGGGCACAACGTCCAGATGGCATATAACGCCAAGCTGCTCCTCGCCGCCCGGCATATCAATCGCTCCGCAATAACCGTCGTAATCAACGGTTTCAAAGCCCAGGGCCTTGCCGCGCGCAAGCGCGTTATCAAGCGTTTTTCTTATCATGGGGCCAAAGGGCGCGCCTTCGCTAGCGTGCTCGGTATCCTTAACGCTGGGTATGGCAAGGTTTTCCTTCATTGCCTCGATAAGCTCTTCTTTATGATCGTCTATCCATTTGTCAACTGCGCTGTTCATATATTCCCTCCATAAAATTTTTCGGGTGCGGCAAAAGCCAAACACAGTTAAGCATACCCCATCGCGCCCGTTTTTTCAATCTTAGCTTTATATATTTATAAAAAAATGGTAATATATAAAATGGGTAAATACTTATGAAGGGAAAGTTTATTAATGAATATATTATCGGCCCTGCTGCTGGGGCTTATTCAGGGGTTGTGCGAGTTTTTGCCGGTATCGAGCAGCGGCCACCTGGTGCTTTTTCAGAATATACTGGGCATAAACGAAGGCGCGCTTTTCTTTGATACAATGCTGCACGTGGGCACCCTTGCCGCGGTTGTGGCGGTTTATTACAAAAGGCTTTGGGAGCTTATAAAAAAGCCGTTTCAGAAAAAGGTTTATCTGCTCGTGCTTTCAACGCTTGTTACGGCCGTAATCGCCTTTTTATTTAAGGATACATTCGATTCGGCGTTTGAAGGCAAGTTTTTGGGAATCGGCTTTTTGCTCACGGCCGTGATACTTACGCTTAACGAAAAGCTTTCCCGCGGCAAAAAGGACATTGACCACATGAAATACACGGAATCCTTAGGCGTTGGCCTTATGCAGGGAGTTGCAATATTCCCGGGCATTTCAAGGAGCGGCTCAACCATAGCCGGCGCGCGCTTCTTCGGCCTTTCAAAGGAGGCCGCGGCGGAATATTCGTTTATACTTTCAATCCCCGCAATACTCGGCTCGCTTGTTTTGCAGATTCCCGATGTTGCCGCGGAGGGGCTGCAGGGCACGGACTGGGGCTGCGTTATAATAGGCACCCTTGCCGCCGCCGTAAGCGGATACTTCGCGATACGCTGGATGCTTAAGCTTATAACAAAGAAAAGCCTTAAGGGCTTCGCGATATACGTGGGCGTGCTTGGCGCGCTGGTGCTTTGCGATCAGCTTATATTCAACGTTTTCTTCACCAACCCGTTTTGATAAGGAGATTAAATGGACCCGAGAGCTAAAACGGTTTACCGCGCAAATGTGCCCGCCTTTTTCGACTCAAACGCCGATGGGCTGGGCGACATAAACGGCGTTGCCGCAAAAATAGACTATATAAAGGAACTGGGAGCGGACACGCTTATGCTATCCCCCGTGCTTTTGCCGGGCAGCTTTGAGGTTAACGCGGAGCTTGGCACGGCCAAGGATCTTGATTCGCTTATAGACAAGGCCGCCTCCCGCATGATAGGCACCGTGCTTGAAATGCCCGCCGTAATGCACCTTAACGATGCGGGCTACTTAACTAAAGCCGCCGACGTGATGCGCCTTTGGCTTGACCGCGGCGCGATGGGCGTTGCCATAAACACGGATGAACTTACCGCATCGGGTGACAAGCGGCCCATGCACAGGGCAATATGCGCCCTGAATAAGGCTGTGTTCTCGCTCTATCCCGATTGCTTTACGGTTGGCATAGGCAACGTGTCCTTTGAGGATGCCGTACAGCTTACGCGCAGCGAAAACCGTGAGTTGATGATGCAGCTTAACATTCCCCCGCTTATGGCGGAGGCGTTCTCCCCCTCCCCCGCGGGACTCGGCGCGCTTTTCGGCGGAAACAGCCTTAAGCGCTTCAGGCACGATACGGATTATTACCAGGTTCAGTCCACCCTTAAGGGCGGCCGTTTTCTGAACGGCATTTCGCTGCCGCAGGGAGAGTTTTCAACCCAGCAGGAGCTTACAAGGCGCCTGCGCTCAAAGGCCGCGTGCCTATACTGCATGACGCTTTGCGGAACCCCGCTTATCCGGCAGGGCGACGAGATTGGGCTTTATGCCGAGGGTTCGCCCATGCAATGGAGCAATTCCCGCGCCGCGGGCTTTACCGTTGGCACGCCGCAGATTAAGGGAGACGGCGCTCTCAGCCACATAAACGTTGAGGACGACATGACGCACATGGATTCCGTATGCTCCTTCTACAAGCGGGCGATAGCGTTAAGGCACGCCCACAGCGCGCTGATAAGCGGGGACTATGTGCCCGTTGATTCCGAAAACGCGCGCATTGCGGCATACACCCGCTCCGACGGGGCGGAAAGCCTGCTTACGGTTATAAACATAAGCGACAGAACAAGTAAGGTTAACCTTGCGGGCTTTAAGAAGGGCGAGTGCCTTATATTCACAAACTCGCCAAAGCCGCTTGCCGAAAGCATGAAGCTTCAGCCCTACGAGGGTTTTGTATACAGGCTTAGGTGAACACAATGGATATAAACGGCGCGCGAATATATATTATTGATGAAAAAACCACCAATGAGGGCCGAAAAGCCAGGCTTTTAAGGCTTGCGCGCGAATATGCCGAGGAGGAGCTTATCCCCCTGCCCGAAACGCTGAAAACAGCAAAAGGCGAATACGGCAAGCCGTATTTTGAAAACGCGCCGTGGCTGCACTTTTCCGTTTCGCACTCGGGCGGGCTTTGGGTATGCGCGCTGTGCCAATGCGAAGTTGGGATAGATATTGAGCAGCACGCCTCGCGGGACACCGTGGCGCTGGCGAAACGCTTTTTCAACTCCCGCGAGAAGGAATACACTTACTTTGGCGGCATTGACAAATTCTATGCCGTTTGGACGGCAAAGGAAAGCTACGTTAAGCTTCTTGGCACCGGCATAGGCGGCAGCTTTTCGCACTTCAGCGTTATTGACGGGGGCAAAATAAGCGGAGAAAAGCTCTTCGCGGCGTTTGACAGCATACCCGTAGGCGAAGGATACACCGCAACGCTCTGCCGCTGGGACGATGAGTGAAATTTAGGCCTAATTACGATATACAGTATATCGACATACATAGCTAAGAAAGGAAGACAGCGCAATGAAAATGCGGAGAAGTGACAGGTTGGTTACCGATGAGGAGCGAATAAGGCGGATAATAGACGATTCAGCCGTTTGCCGCGTGGCCCTTCATGATGAAGAGGGGCTGTATATTGTGCCCATGAACTTCGGTTGCGTCTATAATGAGGGGAAGCTTACCCTGTATTTCCACTCCGCTACAGACGGCCGCAAGATAAGGGCCATAAAGGCATCGGGCGAAGCCGCGTTTGAGATGGACTGCATGGGAAACGTTACCGAAGGGCCAAACGCCTGCAGCTACTCCTGCGTTTATTCAAGCGTTACCGGAGCGGGCAAGGCAAGCCTTGTTGAGGACACCGAAGAAAAGAAGCGCGCGCTTTCGCTTATAGTTGAGCACACGGCGCACAGGCATTTTGACTTTGATGACAAGGCGGCCGCAACGGTTGCGATAATAAGGCTTGATGCAGAAACATTCAGCGCTAAGGAGAAGATACAATGAGCATTGATTACGCGTCCATGTCACCCGCCGAGATACGTGCGCTTGTCCGCGCGGGCGAAATAACAGGCCCCACCGCCGGCATGGCGGCAGGCTACGCGCAGGCGAACCTGGTTATATTGCCCGGGGAATACGCAGACGATTTTGCACAGTACGCGCGCATAAACCCCGCCCCCTGCCCCGTGCTTGAAACGCTTAAGGGCACGCCGCTTACCCGGCTTATGGCAAAGGGCGGCAACATACTTACGGATATACCAAAGTACCGCATATATCGCCACGGCGCGCTTGATAAAGAGGTTGCCGACGCAAGCGAATACTATACCGACGATATGACGGGCTTTCTTATAGGGTGCAGCTTTTCGTTTGAGGAGGCGCTTATACGCGCGGGCATAGAGGTGCGCCACATTGCAATGGGCCGCAACGTGCCCATGTATAAAACAAGCATTATGACAAAACCCGCAGGCGCGTTCAGCGGGCCTATGGTATGCTCAATGCGCCCGATGACGCCCGAAAAAGCCGAGCTTGCTTATAAAATAACCGCGGCCATGCCAAATGTGCACGGCGCGCCGGTGCATATAGGCGACCCTAAGGAAATAGGCATAGCGGACGTTATGAAGCCGGACTACGGCGACAGCGTGGAAATACGCGAAGGCGAGGTTTGTGTGTTCTGGCCCTGCGGCGTTACGCCCCAGGCGGCGATAGAGAACGCCAAGCCGCCCATAGTGATTACCCACAGCCCCGGCCACATGTTTATAACCGACATATTGAATAGCGACCTTAACGATTTTCTTGAACTTCATAAGGGCGAATAAATAGGGGTATTAAAAAAGCGGCATCTGCCGCTTTTTTGCTTTTTATTGTTTTCTCAGCTTTGGGCCGGGGTCGCCAAGCTTCCAATGCTTTCTGCAAAGGCTAACGTATTTATCGTCCGCCCCGAGCACAACCTGCTCACCCTGCTTTGTAATGCCGCCCTTGCCGTCCAGCCTCGCGTTGCAGGTGGCCTTTCTTCCGCACCAGCATATTGTTTTAATCTCCTCTATGCTGTCCGCCCAGGCAAGCAGCCATTTGCTGCCCTCAAAAAGGTCTCCGCGGAAGTCCGCCCTGAGGCCATAGCATATAACGGGCACATTGTATTCATCAACAATATCCGTAAGCAGCTCAACGTCTTCTTTTTTTAAGAACTGCGCCTCGTCGACTATTATGCAGTCGTATTCCCCGCGCTTTACGGCGTCCACATCCATTTCGTCAAAAAGGGTGCATGTGTCGCTTACGCCGCTGCGGCTTTTCATAATGTGCACACCATCGCGCGTATCCGTGCGCGGCTTTACAAGCAGCGCCTTCTGCCCCTGCTCACCATAGTTATATTTAACCATTATGGCGTTTGCGGTTTTGCTGGAGCTCATTGCCCCATAGCGGAAATATAGCTTTGCCATACGGAATTAAGTCTTTCCTTTCGATTATGAATTGAACAACGCCTATTGTATCAGATAAATACGACAATATAAAGTATAAAAACCTTTCTCAGTGTGTTATAATGCCCAAAGTACAGCAAATATCGGGAGGAAAATACAAATGGCTATAAGCGTATTTCAGGTGCAGAGCCCTCTTACCCAGGTAACCAGGGAGCACACGGACGAATATCTTAAAACCGTGGGTGATGCCGTAGGCGAGGAGCTTATTCGCGTTACACCGGAAGAATTTGAAAAAGCGCCTTTCGCGCTGGTATATGTTGCCTCCGGCGGAAGCGAGGGCATATTCAAGGCGAGCTTTGAAAGCTTGTGCAAAAAACCCTGCTATATACTCACAAGCGGCGAAAGCAACTCCCTTGCCGCCAGCATGGAAATACTTTCATTCCTTAAGCAGCAGGGAAAGCGCGGGGAAATACTGCACGGCAGCGTTGAGGACGTGGCAAAGCGCATAAGGGCGCTTAAGCTTGCATACGCGGGAATTGAAAAGCTTAAGGGCATGAGGCTCGGCGTTATAGGCGCGCCTTCGGACTGGCTTATAGCAAGCGCGACCGACGGCAAGGCTTATGAGGAAAAGCTTGGGCTTACGCTTGTGAATATTCCGATAAGCGAGCTTATAGAAGAAACAAAGCTTGGCGGCTACGAGCCCAATAAATATACAGAGCTTCTTATGAGCATGGGCTACAACAAGGCTGAAATGGAAAAGAGTCTTAATATATACGGCGCGCTTAAGCGCATAATCAAGAAATACGATCTTAGGGCCGTTACCGTGCGCTGCTTTGATCTGCTTGATACCGTGTACTCAACCGGCTGCCTTGGCCTTGCGATACTTAACTCCGAGGGCATATACGCCGGCTGCGAGGGAGACATTCCCGCCGCCGTATCAATGGCCATACTCGGCGCGGTTTCCGGGCAGGACGTATTCCTTTGCAACCCCAGCCGCATAAATACCGCCGCGGGCGAAATGGTGCTTGCGCACTGCACTCTGCCCGTTACCATGCCAAGAAACATTCGCCTTACAACGCACTATGAATCAAATATAGGCGTTGCCATAGCGGGTGAAATTCCCGAGGGCACCTGCACAATATTCAAGGCCGCGGGCGATCTTTCCCGCTTCTTTATCGAGCGCGGCGAGATAACTGAAAACCTGCACGAATCGTGCCTGTGCCGCACGCAGATAAAGCTTAAGCTTGATGATTTTTCATATTTCCTTACCAACCCCATAAACAATCATCATCTGGTTTGCTGCGGGGATTATACGGACGCCGTTCGCGAGTTCTTCGCCCTTATAGGCTGACGTTAAGCGCGGCTTAAACAAATCAATAACCCCGGGTTTTAGTTAATTTAAGGCCGGTGCCGATATGCGGTACCGGCTTTTTTGCCGCCATTAGCCCTATTTTGAACCAATAAAGGCAATAATATGGCAAAAATATTGTATAAAATCAATTTATGTCTTTTATTTAACTGAGTTATTTGGTAAAATATCCGTGGCTGTGCGGTGAAAGCCGCGCGACAAAAATCACATGGAGGAAAATAGCATAATGAAAAAGATTGCTGCTCTGATGCTGGCTCTGGTAATGGCCATAGCTACCATCGGCTGCTCCGCTTCCAACACGGACAGCACTGCAACTAACGACAACAAGGATCCCTATCGTGTAGCCATGGTTACCGATACCGGCGGAATCAACGACGAGTCCTTCAACGCCCTTGCCTGGCAGGGTCTGCAGAAGGCTGAGGAAGAGCTTGGCTGCGAAGTTAAGTACTACGAGTCCAAGACCGATGCCGACTACGCTCCCAACCTTGAGACCGCTGTTGACGAAGGCTATGACCTTATCCTCTGCATCGGCTTCATGATGGCCGATACTCTTGCCGAGGTTGCCGCCAACTATCCCGATCAGGCCTTTGCCATAATCGACAATTCCACCGTCGGTGACAACGTAGTAGGCGTTAACTTCGCTACCGAGCAGTGCTCCTACCTGGTAGGCGTTGCCGCTGCCACTATGACCCAGACTAATAACGTCGGTTTCGTTATCGGCATGGTAAGCCCCGTCATGAACACCTTCGGTTACGGTTTCTATGCCGGCGTACGCGACACCAACCCCGATTGCGTAATCCAGAGCTACAATGCCAACAGCTACGGCGATGCGGCCGGCGGTAAGTCCGCTGCCATCAGCATGTTCACCAACGGCGCCGATATAGTTTACCACGCTGCCGGCGGTACCGGCCTTGGCGTTATCGAAGCCGCCAGCGAGCAGGGCAAGCTTGCCATAGGCGTTGACCAGGACCAGTCCTATCTGGCCCCCGAAGCCGTTCTGACCAGCGCCGTAAAGCGCGTTGACAACGGCGTATTCGCTCTGTGCAAAGCCGGTCAGGAAGGCACTCTGACCCTGGGCACAGATGTTAACTACGACATCACCTCCGGTGCTGTTGACGTTGCCGAGACCGACACTCTTATGAGTGACGAGTGCAAGGCCGCCGTTGCCGCCGCCAAGGAAAAGATCCTCTCCGGCGAAATCGACGTTCCCGCCACCACCGAGGAGTTCGAAGCCCTCTACGGACCCGACTTCTACGATCTGGACGACTGATAAACGAAAGCCCCTGTCCCTGCCCGATACACATCGGGCAGGGATTTGTTATAGGTATTCGGACAGTTCTTTTTATTTTCGGCAATTTTAATTTTCTTTTATTCGATTTTTATCAATGCATATAACAAGGAGGTGAGCCGGCTTGGAGGAAAACGGGCGCATAGACATGAGCTGCCCCACGGTTGAAATGAAGAACATAGTAAAAATGTTCGGCTCCTTCAAAGCAAACGACGGTATTAACCTGTGCGTTCACAAGGGCGAGATACACGCCATTTTGGGTGAAAACGGCGCAGGCAAATCCACGCTTATGAATATACTCTACGGGCTGTATCATCCCACTTCCGGGCAGATATTCATAAACGGCAAAGAGGTTTCAATTTCGGGCCCCAACAAGGCAATAGAACTGGGCATAGGCATGGTGCACCAGCACTTTATGCTTGTGCAGCCGTTTACGGTTACGGAAAACATAATATTGGGCATGGAGCCCATGCTTCCGTTTTGGCGGGTTAATATGAAGGCCGCGCGGGCAAAGGTTAACGAAATATCCGAGCGCTACGGGCTTAAGGTTAACGCGGATGCCAAAATAGAGGACATATCCGTTGGCATGCAGCAGCGCGCCGAAATACTGAAGGTGCTCTACCGCGGCGCGGATATACTTATACTTGATGAACCTACCGCTTCGCTTACGCCGCAGGAGATTGAAGAGCTTATAGAAATAATGCACAACCTTGCGCGCGAGGGCAAAACGGTTATACTCATAACCCATAAGCTTAAGGAAATAAAGGCCGCCGCGGATTACTGCACTATAATTCGCCAGGGCAAATACATAAACACCGTTCGCGTGGCGGACACTACGGAGCAGGAGCTTGCTTCCATGATGGTTGGCCGCAGCGTTGAATTTAAGGTTGACAAGGCTGAAATAGAAACGGGCGACGTGGCGCTTGAGGTGCGCGACCTGCACGCAAAGGACTACAGAAACATTGAAATACTCAAAGGCCTTAACCTTAGCGTAAAGAAGGGCGAAATAGTCGGCATAGCAGGCATAGACGGCAACGGCCAGACGGAGCTTGTGGAAATTCTTACCGGCTTAAAGAAGGCCACCCAGGGCACAATAACCATGAACGGGCAGGACGCTTACAACAAAACGCCGCGCCAGCTTTTCGACATGGGCATTTCAAGCATTCCGGCGGACAGGCACAAGCACGGGCTTGTTCTTGACTTTTCCGTTGAGGACAACCTTATTCTGCAAAACACGGACACGGAGCCTTTTTCAAAGCACGGCGCGCTTAACTTTAAGGCGATTGACGAGCACGCAACCGAGCTTATCGAAAAATACGACATTCGTCCCCGCGGCTGTGAGCACGAAAGAGCGGGCGACCTTTCCGGCGGCAACCAGCAAAAGGTTATAATCGCAAGAGAGGTTACAAACGACAAGGATCTGCTTATTGCCGTTAACCCCACGCGCGGGCTTGACGTTGGTGCGATTGAATACGTACACAAATACATTGTGGATCAGCGCAACAAGCACAAGGCCGTGCTACTGGTAAGCTTTGAGCTGGACGAGGTTATGAGCCTTTCGGACAGGATAGACGTTATATTCGAAGGAAAGATTGTCGGCAGCGTACGCGGAAGCGAAGCGGACGAAAAGACGCTCGGACTTATGATGGCGGGAGGTACGGCGCATGAATAAAAGCATGAATATAAAAACCCTTGGCCAAAGGCTGCGCGACAATTCTTTTACCTATACGTTTATTTCCATAATCATAGGCTTTATTGTGGGCGCGATTGCCCTTCTTGCCGCCGGATATAACCCCATTGAATCCTACGGCAAGCTGTTCGGCGTTATATTCCGCTCCTCAAAGAACATATCATACAGCTTTATTGAGTATTCCGTGCCCTATATTCTTACGGGCCTTTCGGTAGCCTTCGCGTTCAAAACGGGCGTGTTCAACATAGGCGCGGAAGGTCAGTACGTTATGGGCAGCGTGGCGGCAATGCTCGTGGGCGCGTTCGTTAAGGCCCCGGCTTACATTCATATTCCCCTTTGCATACTCGCGGCTCTTGCTGCGGGCGCTCTTTGGGGCGGGCTTGTGGGCTACCTTAAGGTTCGCTTCGGCGCGCACGAGGTGCTGTGCATGATAATGTTCAACTGGATAGCCTACTATTTTTCAAACTTTATAGTAAACCTTGACGGGGTCAACGTGGGCGGCGGCAAAACCTGGTCCGTACAGATTCAGGACACGGCAAAGATTACAATATCCGATTGGCTGCCCGGCCTTTCGCCAAAGGCGCATTTCGGCATAGTGATAGCGCTTATATGCGTTGTTATAATCTACTATATCATAAACCGCACCACCCTCGGCTTTAAGCTTAAGGCGGTTGGCTTCAACAGGAACGCCGCCGAATACGCGGGCATTAACGCCAACGGCTCCGTGCTTACGGCGCTCAGCATATCCGGCATGCTCGCATCCCTTGCGGGCGCGCTTCAGGTTATGGGCGTAACGTACAAGGTAAGCCAGTTCGCGGGTCAGGAGGGCTACGGCTTCCAGGGAATTACGGTTGCCCTTATAGGCGGCACCAATCCCTTCGGCGTGCTCCTTGGCGCTGAATTCTTCGGCGCGATGAAGTTTGGCGGCACGCGCTTTGACGCGCCGAGCGAAATAGTTGATATAATAATGGGCTGCATAGTGCTTTGCATAGCAATATCAAGCCTGTTCAGGATGATAAAGCGAAACAGGGGAGGCAATTGATATGGATCAGATATTAAAAGACCTGGGCATAGTGCTTAATGCCACTCTGATGTACACTCCCCCGCTGCTCTTTGCCGCGCTTGGCTCCTGCTGCTCCGAAAAATGCGGCGTTGTAAACATAGGCATAGAGGGCATGATGACCGTTGGCGCGTTCACGGGCGCGGCGGTGGGCTACTTTGTGGGCAACCCCTGGCTCGCCTTTATAGCCGCGGGCCTGGCGGGCATGGTATTCGCGCTTATTCACGCGTTTGCCAGCATAACCTGCAAGGCGGATCAGACCATATCCGGCACGGCCATAAACTTCCTTGCCAGCGGCATAGCGGTTTATGTTTGCAGGCTTCTTTTCAACGGCAATACCGAAACAAAGCCGGTTCAGGAAAAGCTGCCCAGAATATTCAACAGCCTTTTTGAATGGTGCAACGAAAATCTGGACGGCGCGTGGGGCGAGGCTTTTGCCAAAAACGGCTTCCTTGACAACGTGTTCAACACGTACGCCTCGGCCTACATTGCCTTTTTGATGGTTATTGTTATATGGTTCCTGTTTTATAAAACCCGCTTCGGCCTTAGGCTTCGCGCGGTTGGTGAGCATCCGCAGGCGGCGGATACGCTGGGCGTAAACGTTTCGTTTGTGCGCTATGTGTGCGTTGCTCTTTCCGGCTTCCTTGCGGGGCTTGGCGGGGCCAGCATAACGCTTGCCACCGTTTCGGCTTTCCGCCCGGCAATAGTCGTAGGCCAGGGCTTCATAGCCATTGCCGCCGTTATATTCGGCAAGTTCAAGCCGCAGGGCGCCATGTTCGGCTGCATACTTTTCGGCTTCTGCAACGGCTTAAAGGTAGTTCTCGGTTCAAGCGGCTCCATACCGGTAAACCTCATTTCCATGATACCTTACGTTGTAACGATAATCGCGCTTATACTTTTCGTTGGCAAGGCGCACGTGCCCGCCGCGAACGGCAAGCCGTATATCAAATCAAAATAACATCCGTTCCCTTCGGGCGGGCCTTCGGGTTCGCCCTTTTTTGTTTGTTTTGGGCATTTTTGTCATCGGATATGTTGACATTCGAAGAGCTTATGCGGTAGAATACCGCCCGGATGATATCGGCTGCCTTAGGGCGGCTTTTATAAGGGCAATCGGTTAGAGTAGCTTAACTCAAATAAGTGATTGCGTATTCTGTTTGAAAGAAGGGGTTGACGGCATGAGTTTGGGAGCAAAGGTTGTGCGCACGGCGGCGAAAATGATGGGCATTGACCGCTGGGGCAAGGAATACGCCTCCTTCAGCCTGCCGCTTTGCCAAAGCAACGCAAAAGAGACGGCCGACTGCCGCCTCTTTTTTTGCATTTAAGCTTACTCAAACTTAGGAATATACGTATTCTTGCCGTGCAGGCGGAAAAGCTTGCCGTTGGCAAAAACGGTATCTATGCTAAGGGAATCATCAAGAAGTATTATATCCGCGCAGGAGCCTGCCGCAAGCACGCCCTTATAGGGATAAAGCTTAAGCGCCTTGGCGGGGTTTTCGGTAATAACCTTTACGGCATCCGCGTAAGCATAGCCAAAGTCCTTTACAAGGGAGCAGATAACGCCGTGGTCCGTGCTTACGCTGCCGGCGGACATGCCTATAAGCTCCTTTTTCTCGTTCCAAACGGGCATGCTGCCGTTTCCGTCGGAGCTTAACGTTACCCTGTCCTTCGGCGCGCGGGTGAGCGCCTGATTAAGCTTATCGGCAACGTAGGCAAAGTTTGTTCCGGCGGTAAAGTCTATATATCCGCCAAGGTTCGCGAACTCAACCGCCTGCTCTATATGCCTGCTAAGATGCGTTGGCCTGAATACGCTTATGGGAAGATCGGTTGTTTTTGCTATGTCTATAAGCTTTCTAAGCTCCTCTTCCCCTGTGCCGGTATGCAGATGCACTATTCCCGCCTTGTTTGCTAGCATTCCGCCCATGCGCGCGGCGTGGCCCAGGCGCAAAAGCTCTTCCTTTGTAATGCCGGAGCCGCGATGATCGGATATGGCAACCTTAACGCCTATTATTTCCTGAATAAACGTAATATCGTCAATTACGGAGCCTGTAAGGGTTGTGCTTGGGTACCAATATGAACCGGTAAGGCAATACGCCGTCCAGCCTTCCTCATTAAAGGCCTTGGCCTTGGCCACAAGATTTGCAACGCTTCTTGTTGTTCCGTCCGTACCCAAAAGACCAACAACGGTTGTTACGCCGGCCTCTATAAGCTGAGAAAGCTTAAGCGGGGGCACCTGGTTGGAAAAGCCGCCTTCACCGCCGCCGCCAGTTATATGCACGTGCTGATCAATGTATCCCGGCGCCGCTACCATGCCGCAGCCGTCTATTTCCTGCTCCACAAGGCGCTTTGGTATATCAATATTTTCGGCTATTTCTATTATGTCCCTGCCGCATATCAATATGTCCTCAACGGGAGCGCTGCTGTCATAAAGCCTAACGTTTTTTATAAGAATCATTTTATGCTGTCCTTTCGCCGAAACGATTTGATTTAATCCATTCTAACAAAGCCGAAGCGCGAATGCAAGCTGTTATAAACGGGCTCAAATGTGGTATAATCAAGCTTGCCTTTTGGCAAAGACTTAAGTTTAATGAGGATTATATTATGAACGATAAAGAAACGCGGGAAATTCGCCGCCGCTTTAAGGCCGACAAAACCTGGATAAACACAATCCACGGCTGCTGCATAAACGAATCCAAAAAGGTTATCAGCACATTTCGCGAATCCGTGCAGACAATGGTGCAGGATGAATCGGACCGATTTCTTGCCCTGCTGAAAAAGCCCATATCCGGCACGATAGGGCGCAATCTACTGAACCTTGAATTCAGCGCAAGGCAGGTTATGGAGGCAGAGGAGCACAAGCTGCTTATGGCGATGCGGGATTCCTCGCTTGAAAATGAGGAGCTTCTTAAGGCGTTTTACAGCCGCGTGGCGCAAACGCTTAACATAGACGGCAGCTATATAATTCTGCTTGCGCACGACACTTATTCGGTACCTTATCGCGGCAAGGACGGCAGCGTTCAGCACGACGCGAGCGATGAGGAATTCAGCTACTTTGTATGCAGCGTATGCCCCATTAAGCAAACGCAGAGCGTATTGAGCTATCAGCTTGCGGAAAACTGCTTTAACGCGCTGAACAACGGCTTTGCCGTGTCCTCCCCCGTGGTAGGCTTTATGTTCCCCGCTTTCGATAACCGCGCCGCCAATATTTACGCCGCGCTTTATTACACAAAGAGCACCACGGACAACCACCCGGAGTTTACAAAAGCGGCCTTCGGCCTTGAGCCGCCCATGCCCGCCGCCTCCCAAAAAGAGGTTTTCAGCGAAATACTTTCCGAATCATTGCAGGAGGAATGCAGCCTTGAAACCGTACAGTCCGTTCAGGAGTGCATAGGCCGCATTATGGACGCGCATAAGGAGGAGCGCGTTGAGGAGCCGCTTGAGCTTTCCAAAAACGAGCTTAGCGCGGTGCTTGGCGAATGCGGAGTTTCGCCGGAGCGAGTGGACGCTTTTTCAAGCGCGTTTGACGCGCACTTTGGCGACGGAGCGGCCATTCCGCCGGTAAACGTTATAAACAAAAAGCAGTTTGTAATAAAAACGCCCGAGGTTACCGTTAAGGTAGACCCCGAGCGCAGCGAAACGATTGAGCTTAGGAAAATAGACGGGCTTAAGTATATTCTTATTCCCGCGGACGATGTTGTTGAGGTGAACGGAGTTAGGGTTCAGTTTGCCGATACCGATGCCGTTAAAGAAGACTGAGCTTTATACATAACCCGTATTTACGGCCGCCTGCGGTTAAGTCGCGGGCGGTTTTATTATTCCTCAATATAATGGGACTTTTTAAGCATTTCTATGAATGAGGTCACGGCCTGATCGGCTGTAAGCGAATCTATTTCGTATTCACGCATGAGGGCGGAGGTCATTTCATCGTCGTCCGCGCCCTTTTCAAGCAGGTTCCAAAGGAAAGAGGCCGTTTCGTTAATTGTGCGGGCGTAAGGAACCCTGCCGCGGGCATCACCCGTAGCCACAAGCAGCGTTTCGCCGCATATATTAACGCCTGTTACTCCGTTTGTAATTTTATGCTTCACGGCCATAATACCTCTTCTTCTATAGTTTGCCTGCAAAGGCGGGCGGAATCCTCATCCCCTTTGTTTTCAAGGCACCACACGGGCACGGATTCAAGCATGCGCTCCGTATATTGCCCCGTAAGGCGCGCCGCGCTTTGGCTTTGCATAGAGGATAGAAACTGAACAAAAAGCGGCTGTGCGGCTTCCTTTGGGCTCAGGCGGCGCATTGTGTTTTGCGGGCCTTTTTTAAGCATTATTATGCCGCCCAATGGAGCCGTATTCATGCTGCCCATGTTTTCCTTGCCGCGCCACGGAGAGGGACATACCGCTATTTCTTCGCCCGAAAAATCAAGCACGGGCTTATCCCCGTTTATAATCGCTATCTCGCCGCCGTAAAGCCGCTTCCATTGAACGTAGTGCGTTGATTTGCCCGTTCCGCTTTCGGCCGTTATAATTAAGGCCCTGCCGCGCCATATAAACGCCGCGCCGTGAAACACGGCCCTGCCGTGGGGCAGAAGGGCATCGCCGCAGCGCAGGCAAAGCTCCATGTGCTCGGCGTATTGTTCGCTTGTACCGGGTTCATAAAGAGGGAGCCTTGATAAAAGCTCTTCCCTTGATATGCTGACTGTTGTCCATGGCTTTTCGCCGCACGCGAAAGGAGCGTACTGATTAAGGTACGCATCGTATACAGAGCTTATTTTTACGGGCACTCCGCCCAGGCACACGGTTATTTCCATGGGAATATAATACAGCGGAGGGACCGCTTAAAGCAATCCCTCCGCGCTTTCTTTTGGGTTAATCCACTATGTCTTTAAGTATGTTTCCGTCCGGATCAACATAAACAACGGTTCCGTCGGGAAGTTTCATCTGCGTTGGGCCTATGCCGGAGCTTTGGAATTCGCCCGTATCAAGGCTTTGTATTATTATGTCGCCATTGCCGGACTCAATCTCCCTCATAAAAACGGGCATACGGAATACACTCTTCATTTTTCGTTCCTCCTTCAGCCCATAAGTCCCTGCCAGGCGCGGTACGCAGCAGAGCAGGTTTCGCCATAAACGGTTGTTCCGTCGGCAGTTACAATATAAGGAGTTATATTCACTTTTTGCCCATCGCTAAAGCCTTCAAGCGGCAGATCTATGCTCATGAGCATGGCGCCGTCAACGCTCGCGCCGAAAAGATACCTTGCGCTGTATCCGGAAACGGTTTTGGCAAAGCTTTCGCACTTATAGGTTACTCCGTTCACTATAAAGCCCGCCTCGGCGCAGTCCGTCAGATCAACGGCGGAAATAAGCCTTGAGGAGTTTGTAAGCATTGTGTAGCTGTGCCTTACGCGAAGGTACTTGGCCTCGCCCGTGTAGGTCATTTCGGGAGCGGCGGGAACGTCACTCTCGGTTTTTTCCTCTGTATCCGGGGTTACGGGGGCGGTTTCATCGCTGCTATTCAGAAGGTACGCGTCCTCAAGGTCAACGCTCTGGGTGTCCGCCTTGGTATACCAGGTAAGGTCGCTGCCGGTAACGGTATTTTCAACGTTTATCTTTGAGCTTGCGTCAATATAGGTGCAGTTCCTTGATGTTGTGCCCGTTACAAGCACGCCGTCAAGCGTTACCCAGAAGGCCTTGAATTCAAGATTGCCTTCCTTAAAGGCCTCAAACTCCTCGTCCGAGAGCTTATACATGGCAATGTAGCCCTCGTCGCGGTCTGCAACCTCGGTTGTGGAGGAGCAGATTACGCCATTCTTAACATAAAGCTGGTTATACAGTTCGCCCTTCTTGGTCACGTTCACGGTGCCGTACAGAGCATCGCTTAAGGCATAGTTGCCGCCTATTTCAAAGCCCGCGTACTGATACTTGCAGCTGTCCGTATTGCTCATAAGATAAAGCTGATACACGGTATCTTCCCCGTTTACCTTATGGGACACGGCGTATGTTTTGGGGGTAAGGTAGCTTTCGCTTACCTCGCGCACATAGTATGTTGCGCCAATGGTATTTTTGAACACAAGGCCGTTTTCGCCCGTGCCAAAGCCGTAAGGCGTGGTGCAGCTTTCGTCCGTGAACGCGCCGCCGTAAAGATAGCCCTCGCTCACAAGCTCGGTAAGGTTCTCGGTAGCGTTGGTGCCGCAGTAGCGCACGGTTTCTATGGTTGTTTCCTCGCCCTCGCGAACATGCGCCACAAAGTAGCAGGGATAGTAGCGGAATGTTATAACATTGCTGTTTGCATCCGTGCCAAGGGTAATGCTCTTTTCGGCCGACTCGGTTTCAAGCAGGCAATAGGTATTGTCCGCCGTGTACGCATCCGCGGTCGCGGCAACGCTTGCCCCGTAAAGGCCCGAAAGCGTTTCGCTCCAAAGCACCTTGCCCGGCTCTGTGGGATCGTCGGAAGCGACATATTTTACGGTATACTCAACCGTGTCCCTATCGTAATAAAGCGAAAGCTCGGCGCCGGTTAAGCTAAGGCGGCCTACCTCGGCGGTACTCTTTTCCTCTTCATAGGTAAAGCCGTCTATTGTAAGATACTCGGCCCTATATTCGGCGTTGCGCTGAGCAAGCACGCTTTCGGTTAAATACACATCGTAGCCGGAGCCGGACGATTTCTGCACATAGTGCGTTATCTGAACGATAGCGTGGTCGTTATCCGCCGTGTAGTAGAAGGTTACAACGTTCTTTTCGGGATCGGAGCTTAGGATAATGGTTTTCTCGTAAGCATCCGGAACGTAGCCGGGAATAGGATCGAATTCAAGCGTAACAGAGCTGTTCAGCCTTGTGACCGCCTCACCTGTAAGCGCTTCCTTAAGCTCTTCGCCGGTAGCCTTATTTATATACCTTGTTGTAAACTGCACCTTTGAAAGGGCGGTATACACAAACGTGAATTCATTCACGCCGTTCGCGCTTATGCTAAGCTCGTAGCTTCCCACCTGGGGCAGATAGCCCTTGGTATAGCCCTCGTTCAGGTCGCTGCCGGTTTTGGCGCTAAGCGTTACGGTTGAAAGATCAAGCGCGTAGCCAACGGTATCCTCCGCTATGCTCTCGCCGGACTCAAGAGTATAATGCACGGTGTACTGCACGTTTTCGCCGCTTGTCCAGCCGGCATAAATATTCATGTTGCTCTCTATGGGCATAGAGAAATCAAATCCGTGCTCGGTGCCGTTTTCATCGGTATAATACCAGCCTATAAACGCGTTTTCGCCGTTTACGGGGGTTTCAATCGGCTGATCCGTAACGCTGCCGGGCGTTATGCCGCTAATTGTGCTTATGGGCTCCGCGCCGCTTAGCATGGCGTCCTTAGAAATATACAGATTTACGCTGAGCTGCTTGCGCACATAGTGAGCGTATATCTTAAGGCCGTTCAGGGTCATTTTCTGGCTTGAAAAATCAACCTTTGATCCCGCGTAGCACTGCTCGGTTAAGTACCAGCCTTCAAACTCATAAAGATCGGAATCAAGCCCCTCGGGGAATTCGGGCACATAGTCCTTGTAGTCCGATATGCCGCAGCCGTATTTTACCTTTTCGGTTTTAACGGTTTCCCCGCCGTAACCCACAAACGTTAACGTATATTCATTGCGGGAATAATAGAAGCAGGCATCCATATAATTGTCGCCCGTTTTGGCGCTCTTGTCCGCCTCCAGCGTAAAGCCTTCAAATTCCAGCAGGTCGTCGCTCCTTACAAAGGGGCCGTTCAGTATCTGATAAGTGAACCAGCTGAACTCCTTGGGCTTATTCAGTATTCTGTAATAGCTATAACCCGTGGCGTAGTCATAGCCGTTTTCGTTTTCAAGATAGTAATAGGCGTATGCCGTTCTTTTTGAGGGAATCTGCTCGGCATAAAGTATCATGTCCTGAGAGGGCATGGTTTTCATATATGTTATCTCTTCGCCGCCGCGCACGTCCGTTTGCGCGTTTGTATCCCAAATGCGCCCGTCCTTTGAGAAGCGGGTGCTTATATCCGCGCCCCACTTGGCGGTTATGGAGCCATGCGTATCGTAGGTGGGGATTCTGTTGCACTGCGTGGTTTGCTTGCGAAGGTGAATGGTATATTCCACCCTGTCGTAATAAATATTTACAACATATGTTCCGTCCGCGTTCTTTGTAACATCAGCCTTGGCGAATTTCCAAAGCTTTGAATCCATGTTCAGCTTAGAGGCGTAAGCGGACGCAGTGTAGCAATCGCTTGTATGCGTATGCTCGTTAAGACCGCAGGTATAGCACTCCGCGGTGTGAGTATGGGCGGTGCAAACGGAAGAATACTCCATATAGTAATCATATTTTCCGTCAAGGCCCAGGCCCGTTTCCTCAACATCGAACCTTTCCGAGGTTTGAACGCCCACATGCTTTTCGGCAACGGAATTGTCGCTGAACTTATAGAAAACGTATTTATAGTTTTCAATGCCGGCGCAGTAATAGTAGGACTCTTCGTTCTTAAACCTGCCGAAGTCGAAATAATAATAAATGCTGCCCGCGTGAATGAAGCCCGTGTTATTCGTGGCCGCGAAGCAATTAATAAGGTCGCTCATATCATCAGCATTCATCCTGTCGCTCTCGCTTAAGCCGTAACAGGCGATTGTATGGTTATGCTGGCAGCAGTTGCAATTCTCCGTATGGGTATGCTCCGGTATGGTGCAGGTGAGGGTTGAATTAAAGTTTTCGGGCGTAAGCACGGCGCTGCTATCTACTTCAAGCGTTAAATCCTTTATAAAATCATAATTTTCGCTGTTCGCCTGCTCTCCCCAAATAACCACGTTTACGCTTACCGTATCGGTGGCGCTTGCCCAGTTAGCGGTAACGGTTGTGTTCTCCGCGGGCATGGTTGAAGGAAGCTCCGGGCTCCAGCCGGCAAAAGTATAGCCGGCCTTTGTGGGAGTTCCAACGCTTATTTCAGAGCCGTAGCGTGCATAAAGCGGCTCCACGCCTGTGCCGCCGTCAAGATTAAAGCTCATAAGATAATAGTTGCGGTTGTAATACACCTCAACTACGGTGCTGCCGTTAGCGGCTATGGTTTTATCCGAATCAAAGGGCGCGGCGCTGAAGCCCGCATAGTCGCGCGCTATATCCGTGCCCACGGCGGAGCCTGTTATGCCGGTTTCGGTTGTGGTTTCAAAAAGGTCGTAGCCGCTTGCCGCAACGTTTTGCTTATAGTGCTTTACCGTAAATGTGGTTTCCGCCGGAAGGTAGGTTACGGTATACTGCATATTCGCCTGAATATTGGCGCACGATACGTCAACCGTGGTTTTATCGGCCTGATACCCCGCTATGGTAGGGCTTTTCACGGTTTTTGAAACGTTGCTTCCGCGCGCAACGGTGGTTGTCCAGGGCGATGTGGCCTTAGTTCCGTCGCTTAGCAGATAGTTGATTTTAATCGTGCAGAGGCTGTCATCCGCTATGGCTATGCCCGCAACAAAGCACGCAAGCATAACCACCGCTATGGCGGCGGACAGCAACTTTTTACTCCTGCTCATTTTTCCTCCTTATGCGGCTTCCGCCGCAATTAAGCCCATGGCCGGCATGAGCCCATACTATCCATTTTAACCGATATATTATACAGCCCCGAACTTTGTTTTTCAATAAACAATGTGCATAAAAAGAGCCGCGCTCCCTGTTTTGTAAGGAAACGCGGCATTATGGGGTTATCGTAATTTCTTTTAACGTGATAAGCTCGGATTATTGTACAGAATCCCTCAGAATATTGCCGTCCCGGTCAACGCGCACCACGGTACCGTCCGGCAGCATCATCTCCGTTATGCCCGAGCCGGGGCTTTGGAAATCCGTTTCGGCGGAAAGAGGAACCTCTATAATCGTATCGGGTGCGGGGGTAGCCATATCGGGCATTATGAATTTATGCTTAATCATGCTCTTTTCCCCCTTTCTCAGCCCGCAAGGCCCTGCCAGGCGCGGTAAGCGGCGGCGAATGTTTCGCCGTAAACCGTGGTGCCGTCGGCAGTTATCATATAGGGTGTTATGTTAACGCTCTGCCCGTCATTAAAGCCTTCAAGCGGCAGTTCAAGGCTCATTAGCATTGCGCCCTCTGCGCTTTCACCGAAAAGATACCTTGCGCCGTAGCCCGAAACCGCATCGGTAAAGCTTTCGCACTTATAGGTTGCTCCGTTCACTATAAAGCCAGCCTCCGCGCAGTCCGCGGTATCAAGGGCGGATATAAGCTTTGCGGAATTTGTAAGCATGGTGTAGCTGCACCTTACCCTAAGAAGGTTTCTTTCGCCGGTGTATGTCATATCGGGCGCGGCTATGGGTTCGGTGATTATCTCGGTTTCATCGGGGGTTACCGTGGCTTCCTCCGCTGCGCCCTCCATGCTGGTTAAAGCGAAAGAGGCGGCGGCGTTAAGTCCTCCGTTTCCGGCGGACCCGCCGAGCGTTTCGGCGGATGCTACAACAGTATCGGCTGTTGCTATCTTTTTCGCTCCCGCGGTAAATGTGCAGGTTCTAACCTTTGTGCCGGTTACCATTATGCCGTCAAGCGTTATCCAGTACGGCGTGAACGTGAAGGGAGTTGACCTGAATGAATCAAACTCGTTATCCGTAAGCTTATATACGGCAATATAGCCCGCGTCCCTATCGCTTGGCGCTTCGGTGCCCTTGGCGGTCAGGCTAATTATGCCGTCCTTAACGTAAAGCTCCTCTTTAAGATTGTGTGAAACATAGTACACAACGCTTATTTTGCCGTAGAGGGTTTCGCTTAATATATTCGCTTCGCCCTTTTCAAAGCCAACCTCTTTATAAAGCGCCCTGTCCGCCGCGGTAAGCAGATAAAGGTCCGTAACCTGGTAAACGTTGCCGTTGTTCACGTCCGTGCGGGCGATGGTATACGTTTTCGGGACAAGGTACTTTTCGTTTACCTCCCAAATATAGTATGTTGCTCCGCGCGTGGGCGTGAATATAATGGCGTTCTCGTCGTTTGTGAAAGTCTGCGCCTCTGTGCAGGCCTCGTTTGTGAACGCTCCGCCGTAGAGGAATCCCGCTGAAACGGCGTTTGTAAGGCTTACCTTATTGCCGTTTGTTATTATGTTTTTGTCGGTTTTCGCAACCGCTCCGCTCTGCACGTGCTTTACGGTATAGAACGGATCGTATTTGAACGTATAAACATTCTTTGCGGCTGTTTCGCCATCCTCTATGGCAATTGTGATCGCTCCGTTCTCGCTGCCGTTAAGAAGCCAGCCTTCGCTTTCAAGGTTTATGTAATTCTGCGTTGCCTGCGCGCCGTACCTGGCATTGCCCTTTACAGGGTCAGCTATCGCTGTGCCCTCGTTATTCACAAACCTGAACTCATAGGGGTACTCGATTCTGTCGTAATAAAGCTTAAGCTCAAGGCCTTCTTCAGTAAGCGTTCCGCTCGCGGTGCTCACATCGGCGTTATAGGCAAAGCCCGGTATTGTAAGGGCGTTTTCGCTGTACTCCCGCCCTATTACGCCGTTAAGGTTTGTGCTGTACTGATATTCGCTGTATCCTTCGCCCGCTATGTTCTGAATATAGTGCGTAACCTGCACGGGGGCATGGATTTCGTCCTTCTGATACAGGAATATGATAACGTTCTCCGCTTCGTTGGCGCTGAGCACAAGCCGCTTCTGGTAGGCATCGGGAGCGTAGAGCGCAACCTGCTCAAATTTTTCGGTTATTACGGCGTATGTGGTTTCGGCCGTTTTCTCGGCGTGGAGCACGTTATTCGTGCCGGCCTCAAGATATTTTACGGTGTATTTAACCTTCTCCTTAGCCACATATTCAAACGTATATTCGTTTGTGCCATCAATATCCATTACAATTGAATGGCTGTTGGTTGCGGGGAAATAGCCTTCCTGATAGACGTTTTTAAGGTCTATGCCAACCTTTGCCTCGAACGTTTTGGTGGTTCCGGCAAGGGCGCTTCCGGTTGTGGGCTCGGCTATCACTTCATCGCCGCATTTATAATTTATGGTGTAGCTTACAAGGGTGTTGCTGCTCCACTTGGCGTATAGATCCAGGTCCTTTTTTACGGGCATTGAAAGCGTAAACGCGTGCTCAACGCCGTTTTCATCCTTATAGAACCAGCCTATGAACGTATAGTTGCCGTTTGTGGGGTTTTCCACATCCCCTATTTCGCTGCCGTGGGCTACCTGCTCTGTTTGCGTTGCTTCGCTGCCTTCCTTTATGGCGAACGTTACGGTATGGGTAACGGGTGCCCACTTGGCATAGAGCATCATGTCGCTTGCGGGCATTGTCATTGTGCTAAGGTTTGCTTCGGAGCCGTCGTAGCAACCGGCGGTGGTGTACCATCCGGCGAACTCGTATGCGTTGGGCTCAAGGTTTGCGGGATATTCGGGGGTAAAGTCATACCCGCTAAGCGCCGCCTCGTACTGCACGCTTGCCGCCTTGTCCGTAAGCTCGGCATCGTAGTTGTAGAACGTGAGGTCATAGTTGTTCCTTATGTAATACAGGCTCAGCGCGTTGTTCGTAAAGTCTTTCTTCGACTCCTTATCGTCAAAGCCGGCAACATCCGCCGTATAACGGGTAAAGCCCTGTATTTCATGGTACTCCTCATCGTAGGTTGCGTATTTGAAATACGTTTTCACCTGCTTTAGCAGATCAAAGTTCGCATCGCTCTCCGGCCAGCTTGTGCTGTTTACGCTTGTGCCTATCTTTTGCACGTAGTAGCTTATGGTCTTTTCGGTGTTGCTGTTCTTATCATACAGCGTAAATGTAGCATCAAAGCCCGGCATACGGTCAAGCGTTTGCAGAGCGTATAAGTATTTGTCCGTCTCCGTGCATTTCCAGGCACGGCCGCTGTATGTTGTTGTAAACGGAGCTTCGCTGAATTTTGCGGAAATATCAGCCCCATACTTGGCGGTTATTGTAGCCAGGGTGCTACTGCTATACTTTCTATTCTTAAACGTAAGCGTATATGTATTCCTTGTGAAATACACGTTCAGCACGCTGCTGCCGTCCGCCTTCACGGTTACGGTTTCGGCCTTGGCGGAATTATAGGTAAAATGATCTGAATCCTTGCCGGTAAAGTCCGCGTTCTGATAATCGGCGCTTGATTTAGCCGCGCCTATTTCGGCGGATTGGGTTAAGGATCCTGCGTAGCTGTAAAGAGCGTCGTCCGCGTTTTCATACCAGAACACAACGCTGAAATTAACGGAATCCTCCGCTTTCCACTTGGCCGTGTATGTTTTGTTTTCCGCGGGAACGGTCGCGCCCGAGGTAAGCTCAGGCTCCCAACCTTCAAACGTGTATCCCGCCCTCACCGGGGTTGCCGCCCTTATAGTGTCGCCATATTTAGCGAACATGGGCTCCGTGCCGTAGCCGCCGCCAAGCTCAAAACTTATAAGATAAAAGTTGCGGTCATAATAAATCTCAACCACCGTGCTGCCGTCCGCGGCGATTAAAGTGGTTGTGTCGTAAAGAAGCGCGGTAAAGCCGGGGTAGGTCTTCTTTAGATTTTCACCTACCGCGCTCTTTGTGTATCCTTGTTTGGTTTCGGTTTCCGCAAGAGTATATTTGTCGTTTTCTACATTTTGGGTGTAGTGATTTACGGTAAAGCTAACAAGCGCGGGAGAATACGTTACCGTATAGGTTTCGTTTCCGCTCGCGTCAGCAACATTAACCTCAACCGAAGTATTGTCGGGCGTATACCCCACAACGGTCGGGCTTGATACTGTTTTATTGTAGCTTGTTCCTTTGGCGATTGTAGCCGTCCATGGATTGGCGGCCTGTGTGCCGTCTTCAAATACGTAGTTGATGATGATTGTGCATAGGCTGTCGTCCGCTACGGCAAAAGCCGCGGCCAGCGATATAAGCATAGCCGCAGATAGCAAAACGGACAAAACCCGCTTGGTTTTGCTCATTGTCCCCCTCCTATTAAGTTTTAATTCAATCCGCAATCCGCATTACTTTTGCCGAATACGCCGCCTGCCGTGATGGCCCCCTCCCGCCTGTGTCGGTAATTCAAATCACGTTCTTCGTATATACACTTACGCCGTCCGGCAGAGCATTCCCCTTGCCGAGCGGCGCATTCGGCTAAGTTTCCTGTATATTGTACTATTGATTATAAAGAATTACAAGCCATAAATTCGTTTTTGTCGGTAATTTTTGTATGTGAATATTTATTAAATCAGCATGCGCAAATTATGCCGATTTTCATGCCGATTATGCTGCCCCTCTATATTTTTGCCACTAAAACACGAGTTTTTATACCCCCCCCCCGCTAATATTTATACACAGGCTTTGTACAATCTGCATAATTTTTACACAATTTGCACACTCTGGTTTACACATCGGATTTGCTTCTATGGCTCATGTAATATGGCGCATTAGATTGATGTTTGTATTATAATTTACAATTTGTTAATAAATTCATTTTCCTTCGTGTGGGGGAGGTGTTTCTCAGTCAAGAGGGAGTCTTTTGGAATGGCAAAAAGCTCCAATGTTAAGTTAACCAAAAGGCGCCACCG
>CAZRHS010000009.1:0-40131 GCA_964600045.1 uncultured Clostridium sp. | reverse complement strand
GGGGAACGCTCTCCATGGACTTTTCGAAGGTGAAGGCACCGCGAATCCAGAAGTAGATGAAGGTGAATATCAGCGCGATCAGGCCGCCAAGGGCAAGAGCAACACCGGCATCGGCATTGGAGAACGCTATAGCGAAGTGCTGATAGCTCTCGGTGTTTTCGGGATCAAAGTAACCGCCGGAGTAAACCAGACCGATTATGCAGACGATTATAAGAACAACAACGGGGAGGAGCAGGTCGAGAACGGAAGACTTGCCGTTCGCGGGCTTCTCGTAGTCGTCAGCGCCTTCGAAGGGACGCTCGGGAGTGGTGAACAGATCGTCCTTAACCTGAGCATTGTACTCATGCTTGAGCATGGGGCCGTAGTCCAGGTTGAGAATGCTGATAACAACCATCATCAGTATGGTCAGCAGGCAGTAATAGTTCCAGGGGATCTGCTTGATGAACAGCTCGATACCGTTTATATCGGCGGTGGTTACGTAACCGGAGATAGCGGCGGCCCAGGAAGAAACGGGAGCGATCATGCAAACCGGAGCGGCAGTGGCATCAATCAGGTATGCCAGCTTAGCGCGGCTGATCTTGTGGCTCTCAGTAACGGGGCGCATAACGGCACCAACGGTGAGGCAGTTGAAATAGTCGTCGATGAATATCAGAACGCCAAGGAGCATGGTGAGCAGCTGAGCTGCGCAGCGGCTCTTAACGGTCTTCCTTGCCCAACGGCCGAAAGCTTCGCTACCGCCGCCCTTGTTCATCAGGTCAACCATTATGCCCAGAACAACCAGGAACACGATAATGCCCATGTTGTAGCTGTCCGCCAGAACGGAAACGATACCGTAGTTGGCGCCGACCAGTTCAACGATGGTATTCCAGGGATTGAACTGAGTGTAGAGCAGAGCGCCTACGAGGCAGCCAAGGAAGAGGGAAGAATAAACTTCCTTGCTTATGAGTGCGAGCACGATAGCCACGATAGGCGGCAGCAGGGACCAGAAAGTTCCTGCAAAGGGAGTAGCTGCCTCTTCACCGTCGATGACGGGCAGCGCTGCGTCCTTATAGCTGATGCCAAGTACTATAAGCAGTACTACGAATACGGCACATGCTACAAAGTAGGCAATTTTTGTACCTTTTTTGTCCATGTATGGAGGTCCTCCTTTTATTGCGGAATTGAAATCCGCTATTATGCCCCTTGAGTGTAAGGGGAAACGTATATTCAATAAAAAATCTAAATAAGGATTAACGCAATCTTTATATCTTGTGAGATGTATTTTAACAAACTCTAAACGAATTGTAAACACATTGTGACGAACTTTTTTGCAAAAAGATGCGTTTATGCGCATAAAACCGGTGGGAAACAGATCGAAAAGCCAAGAGAAAACAGCCTGATTTAGGCAAAAATTAGAGCAAATAAAATTTTTGATGATGTGGCAAAAAAAGTTTTGAATGAAAGGCGGCGAACGCGTTCTTTCACAATTAGTGTTAGGATTGTATAAAGAAAGAGCCCCTTTTCGGAGCTCCTTCTTTATAATTAGATAGATATGTTTTTATGATATTGCGGCGATTTACCGTATGCGGGTGTTGTCGGAAGGCCGTTCCGGTGTTTCGGCCGAACGGCCGGAAGTTATTCTTGTGGCATCAAGATTGTCTTCTGAGCCGTTGTTCAGGTGCGAGTGCAGTGCGGCCTGCCGTTTAGCTTCCTCTTCAAGCTGCGCACGCATCATCTTTTCGCGCTGAGCGCGGCGCCGCGCAATGCGCTTACGTTCTTCTTTCTCCTGATGGTCCAGTATTATAAGCGCTATTCCCGCGATTACAGTAAGTATTATAAGAACTATAAGCACGGTACGCAGGGCGGAGGAGATCGATCCGCCAACCTCATTCAAAACGTCTTCTTCATCATCTGTTGAAGGCTCGGCAGTAGCGGCGGCCTCAACGCCAACATAGTCCGCCTTTATGTACGCGCTGTAGGTATATACATTGCCGGATGGATCTTCTATTTCAAGCTTGAAAAGAAGGTCTCTCGGAGAGCCCACGCTCATTTTTTGATTTATAGTCTGTGTTCCGCGCGGAACCGATTCAAGTATGTAAAGCTCACCGTATTCGCTTTCGCTCAGCCTAAGGTTTTGCATGTCCATGCTGCCGGTGTTCTCAATTGTGAAGTTAAGGCTTATGGAACCGTTTGAGTCAAGCGGGGAAGCCACCTCGGCAGAGAACGAAATACCTATAAGCGAAGGATCGATGTATTTGCGAACGACAAAAGTTTCGGTATGGTCAGTATAGTTTGTATTGGTCGCGTCAACGCCGGAAATGTTAAAAACAACATTTCTGGTTTCGGTAGTGGGCACCGTATATGTAAGCGTGCTGCTTTCGCCGATCGCAAGGCTTATGGATTCGGAATTAACGGCATTGCCAAGTTCGTCGGTAACCTTGATTTTTGTTATGCGCTGGTTGCCGTTATTGGTCAGGGCAATGGTAAATTGCTGTCCCTCCTCGGTCGCGGTGCCCTGCGTAACCTTTACGCTGATTTTAGAATTAACCATGCCAAGCGTCTTTTCGCTGCCGGTAACGGTCATGGTGCTTCCGTCGGAACCCTTGTATGTTATAACAGGTGCGCTTACAACCGTGGATGATCCCATGGTATATTCATATACATATACGTAAGGTGTGCCGGGCTCAACCGTAATGTCGCTTATCATGGCCTGGCGTCCGCCAATTTCCTTATCCGTAAGCGAAATGCCGGAAACAGCCGTTACTCCGGAATTGGTTATCGTATACGTAAGTGTTATGGATTCGCCGCGGGAAGCCTGAGAAGAACTCGCCTTTACCGAAACGCTAAGCGCTGCCTCGGCTGCCGTACCCGCGCCGCTGTTAAGTATTGTTACGGAAACGGTAGAGGATTTCTGCTCGCCGTTTTCCGTCCATACTACGTCAAAAGCTATCGGCTGGCCGAGTACTGCCGCGGGAATAGATACACTTTGGCTGAATGTTGTTGTTTCGCCCGGGCCTATAACGGCTCCGCTCGTATTAAAGAAGGCTGTACCGTTATTTGAAATGGAGATATTCTCCATAGAGTACTCGGAATCATTGGCGAGCGATATGCTAAGCTGCACGCTTCCGCCCTCTGAACTGAGAGCACTCGGGTCAGAGGTTATGCTTATGGATGCGGCCATTGCGGCGCTGCAGAAAAGCAGGCAGCAAAGACCTAAAACAATAGCTAAGAATAATCTAACGCGTTTCATCAATATACCTCAAAAGCATTTGTCATCGGCAAACCGATACATCCTTTATTATAGCGTAAAAAATGCCCAAACGCTATAGCGAAGGGCAATATGTTTCATTAAATTAATATTGGCTTTAAGCTTCGTCCGGCAAAACAAGCTCGCATTCGCCCGCAAGCTCCGGTTTGCAGCGCCCGTCCGTGCGTTCTATTATGGCTTTGATTATTCCGTCTGCTTCATCGGCCGCGCAGGATATGCCAAGGCGAATCTCGTCCGTAAACTCACTTTCGGTTATGGATGCGTTTGATTTGGCGATAAGGCTTTCTATCGCTCCGTAGCGGGAATAATCGCACTTAAGCTTAATCAATGCTCCCGGAATGTGCCTTTCGCATCCCGCGGCTTTTACCGCGTCACAAGCGCCGGAGGAGTAGGCACGCACCAGCCCGCCGGTTCCGAGAAGAATTCCTCCGAAGTAGCGGGTTACCGTGCAGAGCACATTGGTAAGCTCATTCCCCTTAAGAACTTCCAGTATAGGCATGCCGGCTGTTCCGGAAGGTTCTCCGGCATCGCTGAAGCGGGTGGTTTCGCTAAGCTCACCTATCCTATATGCGTAGCAAACATGCGTCGCGTCCGGATATTGCTTCTTAACCTCACTAAGCTTAAGAAGAGCTTCTTCTTCGCTCTTTACGGGAAAACACTGAGATATGAAGCGGGAGCGGTTTATTACCCGCTCCGCTTTTGATTCTTTTTGTGCTGTTTTATACGGCCTCATATCAGCCTTTTATTACGCGCAGGAAGCTCTTCTTACCCTTTTTCAGTATTATGCCGCTTTCAAGGGCAGAAGGATCGGCCGCGGCGTAAACATCGCTGACCTTAACATCGTTCATCAGAACGCCGCCGCCTTCTATCGTGCGGCGAGCGTCGCTCTTGCTGGTGCAAAGCTTGCCAAGCACGAGCAGGTCTATTACGCGAAGGCCGGTGGACTCAATCTCCGCATCGCTAAGCTTGATAGTGGGCATATGCTCTATGTCGCCGCCGCCGCCAAAAAGAGCCTCGGCAGCCTGCTGAGCCTTCTTAGCTTCCTCTTCGCCGTGTACCTGAGCGGTAAGGGTATAGGCAAGTATCTTCTTTGCCTCGTTTATGTTGGCATTGGGCGCGGTAAGTGCGTTTATCTCGTCTATGGGCATAAACGTAAGCATCTTAAAGCAGTTCTGCACGCCGTTGTCGTCAACATTGCGCCAGTACTGATAGAAATCATAGGGACTGGTCTTTTCGGGGTCAAGCCAAAGCGCACCCTTTTCGGTTTTGCCCATCTTCTTGCCTTCGCTTGTCGCGAGGAGGCCGGTGGTAAGGGCGAACGCGGCATGCTGCTCTTTGCGCCTTATAAGGTCGGCACCGCTGAGTATGTTGCTCCATTGGTCATCGCCGCCCATTTCAAGCACGCAGCCGTACTTCTGGTGAAGCATAAGAAAATCGTAGCTCTGCATAAGCATGTAGCCCATTTCAAAGAACGTAAGGCCGCGCTCCATGCGCTGCTTATAGCACTCCGCGGCAAGCATCCTGTTTACGCTGAAAAGGGAGCCTATGTCGCGCATAAACTCAAGGAAGTTCAGCTGATGGAGCCAGTTGCCGTTGTTTTCAATTATAGCGGCGTTTTCGCCTTCAAAGTCAAGAACATGCGCCATCTGCTTCTGGAAGCAGGAGGCATTGTGGGCAATTTCTTCGGTGGTCATCATGCGGCGCATATCGGTTTTGCCGGAAGGGTCGCCTATATAGGCCGTGCCGCCGCCAAGCAGTACTATGGGCCTGTGGCCGGCGCGCTGCATGTGCGCCATGGTCATCAGCGCAACATAGTGGCCTATGTGCAGGCTGTCAGCGGTAGGGTCAAAGCCAATGTAAAAAGTAACCTTCTCTTTGCCGAGCAGCTCACGGAGCTCTTCGGGATGAGAGCATTGCTTAACAAGGCCGCGCTCTTCAAGAATGTCGTATGCGTTTCTCATTTCTTTCTCCTAAATATATTATTTACTTAGTCTTTATTGTTTTGCAGGGCTTCGGCATATGCCGAATATTGTCCTGAGAGCATAGGGGTAGTGTAACATTTTTTGCTGTATTTAGCAATACGCGGTTAATAATACTTGCGCGAGATTGCTTTCTTTTGCGCCAAATATCAGTATCGGCATACCAAAGCATGGAATGAATCCAATATTGGTGTTGTCATTTCATGTTCTGTATGAATATAATAATGTAGAAAAAGAAATGGGAGAGATAAAACGTTGACCGGAAGCGAACGCGATAAACACTATATGTTCCTTGCTGTTGAGCAGGCAAAAAAGGCCGAGACGGCAGGGGAAGTGCCGATAGGCGCCGTTATCGTGCGGGGAGATGAAGTAATAGCCTCGGCGCACAATCTTTGCGAAGCAACCGGAGACCCGACTGCACATGCCGAAATATTGGCTATTCAAGCTGCGGCGAGAAAAATAGGTAGAAACGCCCTAAATGATTGCGAGCTCTATGTTACCGTAGAGCCCTGCGCTATGTGCGCGGGAGCGATAGTGAATTCGAACCTGAAGAAAGCTGTATTTGGCGCGCACGAGAGCCGCACGGGATGCATGGGCAGCGTAATAGACATAAGCGAAGGATATTTTATTAATTCCGTGCCCACATACGGCGGAGTGCTGGAAAGTGAGTGCGCAGCGCTTATGCAGGGCTTTTTTGAGGATAAAAGGTAAAATACAATTTTTATTCACAAACACGATACGGAAGGTTCATTTGTTCTTCTTATCGATGACACATTTAACCTGTATCATAAGACCATCGGAAGCAACCAAGACTTTTTCTTCCGTATGTGATACCTTCCTGCGATTAGATACCGACTCGGGCAATCCCGGGCCGGTATCGTCTATTTTGGACTTTTGATCAAAAAACACCCGAGAGCGGGAAAACACTCTCGGGTATGTAACGCGTATTGTATTATTTTATCAGCGGTTGCGCTTTATAACGTCCAGCGCGGTTGCTGCAACGTTTTCAGCCGTAAAGCCGAATTCATTAAACAGCACTCCGCCCTTTGCGCTTGCACCAAAGTGGTCAAGGCCTATGCTGGCGCCGTCAAGACCCACGAACATGCCCCAGGGCTGAGTGGCTCCGGCTTCTATGCTCACGCGGGCGCGGATGGAACTGGGCAGTACGCTCTGCTTATATTCTTCGCTCTGCTCATTGAAAAGCTCCATACAGGGCATTGACACAAGGCGAGCGGTATAACCCTGAACGGAAAGAATATCTGCAGCCTTATACATAAGCTCAACCTCTGAACCGGATGCCATGAGTATAACATCCGGTGTGCCCTTGGGCTCACGCAGTATGTATCCGCCAAGCATTGCCTTGTCGCTTGTATCTTCAAGCTGGGGCAGATTCTGACGGGAGAGTGCCATTACGCTCGGGGCTTTAAGCTTAAGCGCGGCGCGGTAGGCATAAGCAGTCTCTTTCTGATCGGCCGGACGGAACACATACGTGTTCGGGGTCGCGCGCAGAGCCGCAAGGTGTTCTATGGGCTGATGCGTGGGGCCGTCCTCACCAACACCTATGCTGTCATGTGTGAGCACGTATGTAACGGGCAGTTTCATAAGCGCGCTGAGCCTGAGAGCGGGCTTCACATAGTCGCTGAACACAAAGAATGTCGCGCAGAAGGCTCTGAGTCCGCCATACAGCGTGATGCCGTTGGCAATGCAGGCCATTGCAAGTTCACGAACGCCGAAGTGTATATTGCAGCCCTCACGGCAGTCGGGAGCGAAGTAGCCGGAAGTTTTAAGCTCGGTATTGTTGGAAGGACCAAGGTCCGCGCTGCCGCCGAACATGTTAGGCATATGCGCGAACAGACGGTTAAGCACAACGCCGCTGCTGGAACGGGTAGCCTTGGGAGCATCCGCCGCGAGCATGGCATCATCGGTAAATACATCTTCGCTTACTTTGCCGCTGCGCCAGTCCTCCAGCTGCGCCGCAAGCTCGGGATAAGCTTCGCTGTAAGAAGCGTACATCTCTTCATATTCCTTGCGCGCGCGTTGACCGCGAAGGGCAAGGGCCTCAAAGTGCGCGTAAACATCCTCGGGAATATCAAACGGCGCGTTCTTCCAGCCAAGACGCTTGCGCATGTCCGCAATAACGTCGTCGCCAAGCGGTGAACCATGTGCCGCCGCGGAACCTTCCTTCATGGTGCCGTGAGCTATATCCGTGCGCACTATTATAAGCGAAGGCCTTTCGGTTTCTATTCTTGCTTCTTCAAGCGCAAGTGATATGGCTACTATGTCTTCGCCGTTTTCAACGTTTATAACCTGCCAACCCATTGCAGAGAAGCGCGCGCCAACGTTTTCGGTAAAGGCGATATCGGTTGAACCTTCTATGGTAATGCGATTGCTGTCATATACGGCAATAAGCTTATTCAGCTTCTGAGTGCCAGCAAGGCTTGCGGCCTCATAGGAAGCGCCTTCCATCATGCAGCCGTCGCCCATAAGAACATAAGTGTAGTTGTCAACAACCTTGAATCCGTCCCTGTTGAATATGGCAGCCATGTGTGCTTCTGCCATAGCCATACCTACTGCCATGGCAAAGCCCTGACCGAGCGGACCGGTTGTCGCTTCAACGCCAACTGTGTGGCCGTATTCGGGATGGCCGGGAGTAAGGCTTCCGTACTGACGGAACTGCTGCATGTCCTCAATGGTCAGGCCGTAGCCGTAAAGATGAAGCATAGAATAAAGCAGGCTTGACGCGTGGCCGGAAGAAAGAACAAATCTGTCTCTGCCGGGCCAGGTCGGGTGCTTGGGGTCATGGCGCATATCGCTCCATATGGCGTAAGCGGCGGGTGCCGCGCCTATGGGCATGCCGGGGTGGCCGCTATTGGCCTTTTGAACAGTGTCTGCCGAAAGCACGCGAATAGCGCTTATAGCCTTGGCTTCGATGGGTCGCATAAACTACCTCCGAAATTGCATTTTTAGTTTGCAAATTGTATTATACCATATCAGCGGAAAGTATGGAACGAGTTGTTGCTATACTATTATTCAATATCTCCTTGTTAAGCCTGTTGCCCACCGCTGAGAAATATATAATTATGTAAAACGGAGTATTGCATAAGGTTAAAACGGCAGAAAGAATGAAAAATACGCCTATTTTAACATTTGTGTCACAGCAAAGAATGCAAGTCCGCTTGATATAATGCTAAGAATGCGATAAAATAAACCACAAGATTATTTGTGAAAAGGGAGGAAGTTAAATGCCCGGAATCATTAATACGGAACTTGGCAATATATCCATACCGGATGAAATAGTGGCTACCATAGCCGGATACGCCGCCAGCGAGAATTACGGCATAGTGGATATGCAGCCCAAAACCACGAGTGACCAGCTTTGGAAGTTAGTCGGCGGAGATAATCAGCGCCGCGGAGTAAAGGTTACTACCGTTGAAGCGGACCAGATTGATATAGACCTGTTTGTTACCATTATCTATGGCGCCAGTCTCAGGGCTGTTGCGGAGAATGCGATCGGCAATGTGCGCTATCGTGTGGAGGAAATGACGGGGCTTAAGGTGCGCAACGTGAATATTCACGTTGAGGGCATACGCGCCTGAGGAAGAGAGAGCTTTCGCGCTTTTAGCGGGAAAGCACGGAGGAGACTGAATTGGAAAATATGACCATAGGCGGCGCGATGCTCAAGGAGATATTCCTTGCCGGCGCTGCGCTGCTTGAGAAAAACCGGGCGTATATCGATTCGCTCAATGTGTTCCCCGTGCCTGACGGCGATACGGGAACCAACATGTCCATGACGATGCAGAGCGCCGTTAGGGAGATCCAAAACTGCAAGGGTACTACCGTTAGCGATATCGCCGCGGCGGCATCACTCGGCGCGCTTAAAGGCGCCCGCGGCAACTCCGGCGTTATTCTGTCCCAGATATTAAGAGGGTTCGCAAAGGCTCTTTCAGGTAAAGAAGAGATGACTCCGGAAAGCTTCGCCGCAGCTTTTACCACCGGCACCGCCGCTGCGTATAAAGCCGTTATGAAGCCGAAGGAAGGCACCATGCTTACCGTAGCCAGGATGATAGCGGAAGCGTTAACCCGCGAAGCGGAAGAAGGAGCGAATCTTTATAAACTTATAGACGTTATGCTTGAAGAAGGCGAACGTGCGCTTAAGCTTACACCGGAGCTTCTTCCTGTGCTTAAAGAGGCGGGCGTTGTGGACTCCGGCGGTAAGGGCCTGCTTACAATACTCCGCGGATTTAAGATGGTAGTGGACGGCGAAGAGATTGACGAATATGTTCTCGCCGGGCAGGAGCAGACAACCGCGGACACAAACAGCAGCGAGGAAGGCGCGGATCTTGAAGCGCTTGACGATATAGAGTTCGGCTATTGCACGGAATTTTTCATAATACATCTTGAAGAGTCGTTCTCTGAGGCTGAGCTTGATAAGTTCCGCGAAAAGCTTATGAAGATAGGCGATTCCGTCGTTGTTGCCTACGATACCGATTTTGTAAAGGTTCATGTTCACTCGAATTGCCCCGGCAAGATACTTCAGCTTGCTCTGAGGCTTGGTGAGGTGGATCGTGTAAAGATAGAAAACATGCGTGAGCAGAATCGCGAACTGCTTGCCAACATGAAGAAAAACGAGAAGGAAAACGCCATAGTCGCCGTAAGCATAAGCGATGGTATAGACGAGGTTTATAAAGCCGTAGGCGTGAACAACCTTATCTCCGGCGGGCAAACGATGAACCCGAGCACAGACAGCATAGTAAAGGCTATCCGTCGTGCCAACGCGCGGAACGTATTTGTTCTGCCGAATAATTCAAATATTATAATGGCCGCTCAGCAGGCCGCGGCTTTAACGGATCGAAACGTTATAGTAATTCCCACCAAAACCATGATGCAGGGACTGAGCGCGGCGCTTGCGTACAGCGATGATGTTGACGTAAAAACAAATACCGAGCGCATAAATGCCGCCATAAAGCAGGTGCTTTCCGGCTCCGTTACCTACGCCGTGCGCGATACTCAGGTAAACGGGGATAAGATATCTCAGGGTGATATAATCGGCCTTCTGGATAACTCCATAACAAAGGTTGGTACGGATGTGGGCACCGTTGCATCGGATCTTCTTTGCGAAATGATTGAAAAGAAGGGTGAAGAATGCATAGCCGCCATATTCTATGGCGAGGGTGCCGATGAAGAAAGCGCCCAGGCTGTTGCGGATGCCGTGAACGAAAAGTATCCGGATGCCGAAATAACCGTACAGTACGGCGGTCAGCCGCTTTACTACTATTATTTCTCCGTGGAATAAAATGGCAGCCGCTCCTATAACGAGCATAAAGGGAATAGGACCCCGCCGAGCCGAGGCTTTCGGCAGGCTGGGTCTTTTTTCAGTTGAAGACGTTCTTAAATTTTTACCTAGAAAGTATATTGATTATACAAAAAGCATATATATGCGCGAGGCCGAGCAGGGCTCTTTGTGCGCCGTTGAGACTACCGTTACAGAGCAACCCAAAACCGTTAGAATTCGCGGAGGCCTTACGATTACGTCTGCCGCCGCGACGGACGGCATAAGCAAGTTCAGGCTGTGCTGGTACAATCAGCCGTACATGTCTTCAAAACCTGAGGCCGGCAAAACATACTTCGCGTGCGGCCGCGTGGATAAAAAGCGCGGGCTTAAGCTGATGAATCCTCAACTTTGCGATGAATTACCCGGTATAGTGCCTGTGTATCCGCTTGCGGCGGGACTTACGCAAAAAGTTATGCGTGATGCGGCTAACGGAGCTTTGGAATTAAGTAAAGGCAAAATAAGCGAAACTCTCCCCGAAAATATTCTTAAAGAGTATTCGCTTATGCCGCTTGAAGATGCCCTTTTTGCCGTGCATAATCCAAATAATTTTAACACGCTTGATCACGCCCGGGAACGTATGGCTTTTGAAGATATGCTTATGTACGCTCTTATGCTTGCCGTGTTGCGGCGGAGGCGTGAGCGGGGCGGCGGCATAGCGTTTGATGTGTCCGGCAAACTTGAAGAGTTTCAAAAAATGCTGCCGTTTAAGCTGACAAATGCCCAGCTCAACGCCATATCTGATATATCCGAAGACATGTCGAAAAACACGCAGATGAACAGATTGATACAAGGCGATGTTGGCAGCGGAAAAACCGCCTGCGCCTTGTTTGCTATGTTCGTTGCAATATCAAACGGATATAGTGCCGCGCTTATGGCTCCAACGGAAATACTTGCGGATCAGCATTACGGCAAGCTTAAAAGCATGTTTGGTGACAAGGCCGTATTACTCAAAGGCGGTATGAAGAAAAAAGAGCGCGATGAAGTTGCGGAGCGCCTGAAAAGCGGCGAGGCTTTGGCAATAACCGGTACTCACGCGATAATAGGCGGAGGAGTGGAAATAGCCAATCTGGGCCTTGTTATAGCTGATGAGCAGCATCGTTTTGGCGTAAAGCAGCGCGCCGCGATAAGCGCGAAGGGCGCATCACCGGATACGCTGATAATGAGCGCAACTCCTATACCGCGCACATTATCCCTGCTTATGTACGGGGATCTTGAACTTAGTGTAATAGATGAATTGCCTCCCGGCAGGAAACCTATAAAAACCATGCTTGTTCCGCAAAGAAAGCGGGATGATATGTATCGGTTTATAGAGACAAAATTAAAAGAAGGAGCGCAATGCTACGCGGTGTGCCCGCTGGTAGAAGAAAGTGAAGCGCTTGAGGGAGTATTAAGTGCGGCTTCATTATATAAAGAGCTTAGCAAAAAGCTTGATGTAAGCATAGAACTTATGCATGGCCGCTTAAGTGCGGCGGAAAAACAGGCAAGAGCCGAGCGCTTTGCATCGGGCAAAACTCAGCTGCTTGTATCCACAACCGTAATTGAGGTTGGGGTTGATGTGCCCAATGCCGCAATCATGGTAATTGAAAACGCGGACAGGTTCGGCTTAGCCCAGCTACATCAGCTGCGCGGCAGGGTGGGACGCGGCAGCAGGGAATCCTATTGCTTTTTGTTAAGCGAAGCCGAGTCTTTACAGGCTCAGGAAAGATTGAACATGCTTTGCGGCACAACCGACGGTTTCAAAATAGCTGAGTACGATCTTGAAATGCGCGGTCCCGGCGAATTGCTCGGCGCAAGGCAGCATGGGGATGACGGCCTCAGCTCCGCCGCGTTTGCGGGGAACATGAAGGCTTTTAATATGGCAAAGGATGCTGCGGAAAAGCTTATCACATCAGCGGATATGAATAATCCGCTTATCATACGCGCCATAACCGCGGCCGATGAGAAAACAAAAAATATAGCGCAGAATTAGTATAAGAAACACCAACTTTGGGTGTGTACTTATTGACAAAGTAATGGTAATATATAAAATGTTGAATCATACATAATATGAGGTTATATGATGGGTGGTATATATGCCCGGCTTGATGAACTGATGCGAATCGATGCCGGCGCAAGGGGCTTCAGTGCAAACGTTGGCAAGGCTGATACGGATGCTCTTGAAAAGGCGTTTGCGAAAGCGAAAAATGTGCTTGTTATAACCGGATTTCCGGTAGAAGCGGACGACGGGCATATTTGCTGCGAAACCGATGGGCCAATCGGAGCGGCGCACATCGCGCGCGCTTTTTGCGATACCGGCAAAAAAGTTTATTTGGCAACAGATAAGCTGTGCTATCCTCAGCTTGCGGCGGCTGCAGGGCTGCGCGCTCCGGATGCCGAACTTGTAATGCTGCGCGGTACGGCTGATGAGCTCCTTAAGTGCGATATAGACACCGTTATATCCATAGAACGTCCGGGTAAGGCGGAGGATGGCCATTGCCGCACGGCCAAGGGGCGAATAATAGACGGTTGGCTGAGCGCCGATACGGATGCTATATTTGCCGAATTCCATAAACTTGGCGCGAAAACGATTGCCATAGGGGACGGCGGCAACGAGCTTGGCACCGGAAAGTTTGCCGCGATTACAAGAAAACTTGTTGAGCACGGTGAGTATATAGCGGCTGTTCAGCAGGCCGATATAACGCTTGCCTCCGGCGTATCAAATTGGTGGGGCTGGGGCTTTGCGGCCATAGCCTCGGTTTATCTTAACAAAAATGTTGTGCCTGATGAGAGTACGGAAAGAAATGTGCTTAAAGCCATTTTAAGTGCCGGTGCCGTGGATGGCATAACAAAGCGCAGTGAAGAAAGCATTGACAATATAGCGATTGACGAGCATATAAGTCTGCTTTCAAAGGTCCGCAGCCTTGTTGCGGAACAGATTAAGTAGTATAAAAATAAAATTTATATAAGTCTAAAAGGAGAGAATATGGCATACTATTTTGATTCACCTTCGCATACCTTCAGTGAATACCTGTTGGTACCCGGCTATTCGAGCGCGGAGTGCACGCCTGCGAATACGTCGCTCAAAACGCCCATAGTGCGCTATAAAGCCGGCGAGGAGCCTGCGCTTTCTATGAACATACCGCTTGTGAGCGCCGTAATGCAGTCCGTGTCAGGCGATAAGCTGGCGATTGCGCTTGCGCGCGAAGGCGGAATTTCGTTTATATTCGTTTCTCAGCCTATAGAAGCACAGGCGGAGATGGTAAGCCGGGTCAAGAAATATAAGGCCGGCTTTGCCATGAGCGATTCCTCAATAAGGCCTGACCAGACCATGGCGGATATAATGGCGCTTAAGGAACGCACAGGGCATTCAACCATTGCCGTAACGGACGACGGTTCCGCTACGGGTAAGCTGCTTGGCGTTGTTACCAGCAGAGATTATCGCCCGAGCCGTATGGCTGCGGATACCAAAATCAGCGAGTTTATGACGCCTATAGACAGGCTTATTTACGCATATGAAGGCGTATCGCTTAAGGAAGCAAACGACATAATATGGGAGCACAAGCTTAATTCTCTTCCTGTAATCACGAAGGAAGGAAATATGGTCGCGTTCGTATTCAGAAAGGACTACGATGCGCATAAGGAAAACCCGATGGAGCTGCTTGATAAGCATAAGCGCCTTGTTGTAGGTGCCGGTATAAATACGCGCGACTATGAGGAACGCGTACCCGCGCTTGTAGAGGCGGGTGCCGATATACTCTGCATAGACTCTTCGGAGGGCTTCAGCGAGTGGCAGACCAGGACACTTGACTTTATACGCGCTAAGTATGGTGACACCGTAAAGGTCGGCGCGGGAAATGTTGTTGACCGCGAGGGCTTCCGATTCCTTGCCGATGCGGGTGCTGACTTTGTTAAGGTAGGCATTGGCGGCGGATCCATCTGCATAACCAGGGAAACAAAGGGCATAGGCCGCGGCCAGGCAACTGCGGTGCAGGAGGTTGCGCGTGCCCGCGACGAGTATTTCCTTGAAAAGGGAGTGTATGTTCCCATTTGCGCGGATGGCGGCATAGTTCACGATTATCATATAACGCTTGCTCTTGCGATGGGCGCCGATTTCTGTATGCTCGGCCGTTACTTTGCGCGTTGCGATGAAAGTCCTTCCGCCAAGGTTATGATAAACGGCAACTACATGAAGGAATATTGGGGCGAGGGTTCCGCAAGGGCGCGCAACTGGCAGCGCTATTACAGCGGCGGAGAGAACAAGCTTTCATTTGAAGAAGGCGTTGATTCCTATGTTCCTTATGCCGGCAGCCTGCATAACAATGTAACCGTAACGCTCAGCAAGGTTCGTTCCACAATGTGCAACTGCGGCGCGCTTACCATTCCGGAACTTCGCGAAAAGGCACGGCTTACTCTTGTTTCGGCAGCCAGCATAACAGAGGGCGGTGCGCACGACGTTATGCTTAAGGATGCGAACACGTACGCCGTAAAGAGAGACTGATATGCATCCCGTGTCTACGGCTCGGCTTATCCTGCTGCCTGCTGAAGAATCTCTTGCCGGTGCGCTTTGTGACTATTTTAAGCGGAACCGTGATTTCCTTACGGAATATATGCCGGAGTGGAAGGAAGGCTTCTTTACCGAGCAGGCACAGCTTGAGTCAATACAGGCGCATATTACTAATGCTAAAAACCGTACGGGATACCGCTTTTACATTACCCTAAAAGATGAGCCCGCCAAAATTATCGGCACGATAGGGCTGAATAATGTGGTATGGGGAAGCTTCCTGTCATGCTTTATGGGATATATGCTTGATGAAGCATATATAAACCGGGGTTATATGACGGAAGCCGTAAACGCGGTTGTGGATTACGCTTTCAACGAGGTGGGCCTGCATAGAATAGAGGCTAACATTATGCCTAAAAACGCAAGGTCACTGAGAGTTGCTGAAAAATGCGGCTTTGTGCGGGAAGGCATCTCTCCCAAATACCTTTGCATAAACGGAGTTTGGGAAGACCATATACACATGGTGCGGCTTAACGAAAACATGTAAAAGTCGTATATATAGAACTGTTTTATGGGCAGGCGGCAGTTGATGCTGCCTGCCTTTTATGCACAACAAAAGCCCCGTTACTATGGCGGGGCTTCATTACGATTTATGATCAATTAAACTTCGTGAGAAAGAGCTATAAGCTTCTCTTTTTCCGCGTGAGACAGCCGCTTCAAGGCTGCTTCCCGTTTGAGCGCGCTGCTCTTGTCGGCATATTCTTCTACGTATACCAGTTTCACCGGCAGACGACTGCGAGTATATTTTGCGCCTTTCGCGGAATTGTGCGTTTTTTCGCGGGCAATCGGGTCGGTAGTATAGCCGCAGTAAAGCGAATTGTCGGCACAGCGCAGGATATAGGCAAAGTAGCTCAATAACCGAGCTCCTCATCTATAAGAACCAGATGGAATTCCTTTATGGCTCTTGTCGGGTATTCAATAATGGTAGTTACGCGGCACATGCGCTGATCGTTGTCGCAGTTGGCGCACTGGCCTGTTATGCCGCAGGGGAGCTTTTCAAATTTATGCCTTCTGGCGTTAGGCGGGCAGGCATCGCGCTTTATTCTGGCTATGCCGTCGTCAAGACTTCCGTCAACATATTTGTTTTTTCCTATAAAAAGCATAACTTTATTCGGCCCTATCAGCATGGAAGCAACGCGGTTGCCTGTGCCGTCTATGTTTATAAGTCTGCCGTCGCTTAAAAGCGCGTTTGTGGATGCAAGATACCAGTCGGCAGCTCCCGCATCGGCACGAGCCTGATTCTTATCGGCGGCAAACCAGTGCGAATACACTTTGTGGCCGCGCTCGTCAAGCTGATTATAAAGATCAAGCTGCCTTTGAACGGTAAAAGATCCGCCAAAGCCTACGGATTCACCATCTTTAATAAGGGAAAAGGCCAATTCCTGCGCTTCAGCCGCATCCTTAACGGAATGCACTATAAAACCGCGTTTAGTAAGAGTTTTTTCCAAAGCTTCATAATTATCGCAAAACATGACGGGACCTCCTGATAAACTTGTTAATTGATAATATCATATTCGCGGTGCACTTGCAATTTAATTGTTTATAAAGTATTATTTTACAAGATAATGCTTGGAGGAACATGCATGGCGTATAATCGCGAACTGATAAGAAATTTTTGCATAATTGCGCATATTGATCACGGCAAATCAACGCTGGCGGACAGAATGATAGAAATGACCGATACCGTTGCGCTCAGAGATATGGAAGCGCAGCTTCTTGATACTATGGATATAGAGCGCGAGAGGGGAATAACCATAAAATCCTCCGCGGTAAGGATGTTTTATACGCATACCGACGGGCAGCGCTACATGTTTAACCTTATAGACACACCGGGCCATGTAGACTTTAATTACGAGGTTTCCCGCAGTCTTGCGGCGTGCGAGGGCGCGGTGCTTGTGGTGGATGCAACGCAGGGAATAGAGGCGCAGACTCTTGCTAATGTTTATCTGGCGCTTGATAATTCACTTGAAATTGTGCCCGTTATAAACAAAATAGACTTGCCGAGTGCCGATGCCGAGCATACGAAAAAAGAGATAGAGGATGTTATCGGCCTGCCGGCTGAAAACGCCCCGTGCATATCAGCAAAGACAGGACTGAATGTGGAGCAGGTGCTTGCCGCTGTGGTGGACCTTGTGCCGCCGCCTTCCGGAGATATAAATAAGCCTCTTAAGGCACTTATATTCGATAGTGTTTACGATAACTATAAGGGTGCGCTCAGCTACGTGCGCGTTATGGACGGCGTTGTAAAGCCCGGCATGAAAATACGCTATATGGCAACCGGCAATGAATTTGAGGTTACCGAAGTCGGCATTTTCTCGCCCACACTTATGCCAACAGATGTGCTTGAGGCGGGCGAGGTAGGATACATCTCCGCATCTATCAAAAACGTACGCGAAACAAAGGTTGGCGATACGATTACCGATGCCGAAAACCCGACGGATGAGCCTTTGCCCGGGTATAAGCAGGCTAACCCCATGGTATTCTGCGGCATATATCCCGCGGATGGCGCGGACTATGAAAACCTTAAGGACGCGCTTGATAAGCTTGTGCTTAACGATGCATCGCTTTCGTATGAACCCGAAACGTCAATAGCGCTTGGTTTCGGCTTCCGCTGCGGCTTCCTTGGATTGCTTCATATGGAGGTTATACAGGAACGCTTGGAGAGAGAATTTGACCTTGATTTGGTTACAACCGCACCATCGGTTATATATAAGGTTGTAAAGACAAACGGCGATGAAATGATGATAGACAATCCTACCAATCTTCCTCCCGCCGCGGAAATTGCGTATATGGAAGAGCCTATGGTGACCGCTACCATAATGTCGCCTTCTGAATACGTGGGCACCATAATGGAGCTTTGCCAGGAGAAGCGCGGCATATTCGGCGATATGAAATACATTGAAGAGGGCCGCGTTAACATATTCTATGAACTGCCGTTAAACGAGATTATATATGACTTCTTTGATCAGCTTAAATCAAGAAGCCGCGGATATGCCTCATTTGATTATGAGCTTAAGGAATATGTGCGAAGCGACCTTGTTAAGCTCGACTTCCTGCTGAATGGCGATATGTGCGACGCGCTTTCGACCATTGTGCATAAGGATAAGGCTTACGCGAAGGGCAGGGCAGTAGCGGAGAAACTGCAGGAGGTTATACCGAGACAGCAGTTTGAAATTCCGATTCAGGCCGCGATAGGCGGAAAAATAATCGCGCGTGAAACCGTGCGCGCCGTAAGAAAAGATGTTTTGGCAAAATGTTACGGCGGCGATATTACAAGAAAGAAGAAGCTGCTTGAAAAGCAAAAAGAGGGTAAGAAGCGTATGCGCCAGATAGGCACGGTGTCCTTGCCCAGCGAGGCTTTTATGAGCGTGCTGAAGATAAACTGATATGGCAGGAATATATATACACATACCTTTTTGCGTTTCAAAGTGCCGCTATTGCGACTTTGTATCTTTCCCGTGCGATGTGGATACGAAGAAACAATATGTTAACGCATTAATAAAGGAAATGACAATTGCGGCAAAGGAAATGCCCGACAGGCAATACAGCTCCGTGTTTATAGGCGGGGGCACTCCCAGCACGCTTGAAGTTGGCGAGATAGCCCGCATAATGAAGGCGCTTAGCGAAAACTACGATATAGCGCCGGACGCTGAAATAACCATTGAGGCCAACCCAGGCACGGTAGATGCCGAAAAGCTTAAAGAATATCGTGAGTGCGGCATAAACAGGCTGTCTATGGGTCTGCAGAGCGCAACGCCGCATATACTTAAAGCTCTTGGCAGAATACATACGACAGATGATTTTATAAAAGGCGTTGAGCTTGCGAAGGCTGCGGGATTTACAAATATAAATGCCGATCTTATGTACGGTCTGCCCGAGCAGAGTACGGAGGACTTCCTCAAGGCCATAAAGACGGCCGCAGGCACGGGCGTTAAGCATATATCCGCGTATTCTCTTATAGTGGAGGAAAATACGCCGCTTTATTTTGATATAAACGGCGGGGGAGTGCTGCTCCCGGGCGAGGATGAGGCTTTTGAAATGTATGAACAGGGCAAGGCCTTGCTTGAAAGTCTGGGTTTCCATCGCTATGAAATATCAAATTATGCCCAAACCGGTTATGAATCAAGCCATAACTTGAACTATTGGAACAACGGTGAATATTTGGGACTTGGGCTTAATTCGCATTCCGCTATGCATATAGACGGCAAGTGGCTGCGCTGGGCAAACAAAAGCGAGTTTGATGAATACTTAGCCGATATCGAGGACGGCAAACGCCCGCTTGCTGATGAGCCGCAGAACATAGAACGCGCCGAGGAAATGTTTGAATGCGTTATGCTTGGCCTAAGAAAAACGGCAGGTATAACCAATGCCGAATTTGAGGAGCGTTTCGGAGAAAGCCTGTATACTGCTTTTGCGAAGGCCATAGCACAGCTTGACGAAAACGGGCTTCTTATAAAAACTCCTGATGGTATAAAGCTGAACGACAGAGGATTGGATATTGAAAACCTTGCGCTTATGCCGTTTATGGAAGACTGAATAGGATAAAGCTATATTGCGGGGCGATGCGAACAGCATCGCTCTTTTTTGAATAAAATAAAAGATGCTGCTGAGGTGATTGTGAACTCATGCGGAGAACTCCGAAGTTTCACTTCCTCAGAACATCTTCTGGTGAAACTATCTCATAATTAGACTGAAATGTCATTATGCCGGCGTAAATCCCACGGATGAAAAGATATAATAATTCCATCAATTTAATGTTTCCGTTTTGTCACAAAGGATACGCCCTTGTACCTTGACTGGTTCGGGGGATGGTACTATACTTTAACCATAAGTTAGCACTCAACCAAAGCGAGTGCTAATAGAGCAAGACGGAGCGGACCGTGGCGAAAGGAGGCGGTGAACAAATGGAGCTTGACGCAAGAAAGATGCGCATTCTTCAGGCGATAATTGATGACTATATACTCACCGCGTCGCCCGTAGGCTCAAGAACAATTGCTAAAAGCACGGACATCGGTCTTTCAAGCGCAACGATACGCAATGAAATGAGCGATCTTGAGGAAATGGGATTCCTTGAGCAGCCGCACACGTCGGCCGGTCGGATCCCGTCCGATAAGGCATATAGGCTGTATGTAAACAGTATAATGCGCCGCTCACAGCTGAGCAAAGACGAGCTGGACTTCATAAGCGAGCATTACTCAAAAAAGCTTGGCGAAGTGGACGACATTGTAAAGCAAACGGCTTATGTGCTTTCAAGCGTAACGCGCTATGCGTCCATGGTACTTTCACCAAGGCTGCATGCGGCAAGGCTAAGATATATTCACCTTGTTGGCCTCGGCGAAGGAAAGGCGCTGCTGCTTGTGGTTACCGATTCGGGCCTTACAAGAGATTCGATGATAAGAGTGCCGTACGGTATCGAGCAAAGCGAGCTTGAAAGAATATCGCTCATGCTGAACGCGAAGCTTGCGGATTGCAGGCTGGACGACATTGTGGCCGGCCGCATGGAAGACATTACGGGAGAGCTCGGAGAGCACGCTAAGTTCCTCAATTCGATTATAAGCTCGCTTGGTGAAAGCCTTGAGCAGAAATCAAAGCGGGTTGAAATGAGCGGAGCGATGAACCTGCTGAGCTTGCCGGAGTATAGCGATGTTGATCGTGCGCGAGATATTCTGAGCGTTATGGAAAAGAGCGATGCGCTTTACGAGCTGCTCAAAGGGCGCGAGGATGTTGAGTTCACGATAAAGATAGGGCATGAAAACGAGCTCAGCAGTATGAAGGATTGCAGCGTTGTTACGGCAACGTACAAAATAGGTTCTGAACCGATAGGCACATTCGGAGTAATAGGGCCTACGAGAATGAACTATCCCAAGGTATTGGCTGTTATGAGCCATATCGGAAGGACATTAAGCGAAACGCTTACAAATATGCTTGATGAGGAGCGTAAGTAGAATTGGCAAAGAAGAAAAACAATCCTCCGGTAGAGGAGAAAAAGGCCGAAGAAGCCGCTCAGAAAACGGCGGAAACCGCTGAGAGCTCAGCGAAGGACTCAGCGGAGAACGAAATCCCCGAAAACGTAACTCTTACAAGGGATGAGTTCAAGCAGGTGAAAGAGCGCATAGATCGGCTTGAAAAGGAAAAGGAAAGCGATGTGGCGCTGCTCCAAAGGCTTCAGGCGGATTTTGATAATTATCGCCGCAGGAATGCCGCGATAGCGGCGGACAGCCTGGATGAAGGCGAGCGCAATCTGATAAAGGCACTGCTTCCGGTGCTTGATAATTTTGACAGGGCGTTGGCCGCCGTTCCAAAGGAAGAGAAAACGGCATGGGTTGACGGCATGAAGCTGGTTTCAAAGCAGCTTTATGAAACGCTTTATAAGGCGGGCCTTGAGGAAATCAAGGCAGAAGGTCAGTTCGATCCCGAGCTTCACGATGCGGTGATGCAGGAGGAGAGCGAAGAAAAGGAAAGCGGCGAGATAATAGACGTTTTCCAAAAAGGTTACAAAGTTAAAAATCGCATAATTCGCCACAGCATGGTGAAGGTTGCGAAATAAAATAAATAACAAACAGGAATTTTATCAGGAGGAAATAGATTATGGCAAAGATTATTGGTATCGACCTTGGTACTACAAACTCTTGTGTGGCGGTTCTCGAAGGCGGCGAGCCCGTTGTTATCCCCAATGCTGAGGGTTCACGCACAACTCCGTCCGTGGTTGCTTTTAAGGGCAGTGAAAGGATAGTCGGCAGCGCCGCAAAGCGTCAGGCCATCACCAATCCGGACAAGACCATCAGCTCCATAAAGAGGGAAATGGGTACTGCGTACAAGAAGAATATAGACGGCAAGGATTATACTCCGCAGGAAATAAGCGCTATGATCCTTCAGAAACTGAAGCAGGATGCCGAGGCTTATCTTGGCGAAAAGGTAACTCAGGCTGTTATAACCGTTCCTGCGTATTTCAGCGATTCACAGCGTCAGGCCACTAAGGATGCCGGCCGCATCGCGGGCCTTGATGTGCTTCGTATAATCAACGAGCCCACCGCTGCTGCTCTTGCCTACGGCATGGATAAGGAAACTAACCAGAAGATTCTGGTTTACGACCTTGGCGGCGGCACGTTCGATGTATCCATACTTGAAATCGGCGATGGCGTGTTCGAAGTTCTGGCTACCCACGGCAATAACCGCCTGGGCGGCGATGACTTTGACCAGAGGCTGATGGACTATATCGTCCGCCAGTTCAAGAGCGAAACCGGCATAGACCTCAGCGGTGACCGCATGGCTATGCAGAGGCTGAAGGAAGCCGCCGAAAAGGCGAAGATAGAGCTTTCCAGCATGGTTCAGACCAACGTTAACCTGCCCTTTATTACGGCAGACAGCACCGGTCCTAAGCACCTTGACATGACCATTACCCGCGCTAAGTTCGAAGAGCTTATTCACGACCTGGTCGAGAAGACCCGTGAGTGCATGAACATAGCCATGAAGGATGCAGGCCTGACCAATGCCAACATCGATAAGGTTATACTGGTCGGCGGTTCCAGCCGCGTTCCCTGCGTACAGGATCTGGTTAAGAACGTTACCGGTAAGGAGCCCTTCAAGGGAATCAACCCGGATGAGTGCGTTGCTATCGGCGCGGCCATACAGGGCGGCGTACTCGGCGGCGAGGTTAAGGACATTCTGCTCCTTGATGTAACTCCGCTGTCACTCGGTATCGAGACCGTAGGCGGTGTGTTTACCCGCTTGATAGACCGCAATACCACCATCCCCACCAAGAAGAGCCAGATATTCTCCACCGCTGCCGATGGGCAGACCAGTGTTGAGGTTCACGTTCTCCAGGGTGAGCGCGAGATGGCGCAGTACAATAAGACCCTTGGCCGCTTCCAGCTTGCCGGCATCGCTCCCGCGCCTCGCGGAGTACCTCAGATAGAGGTTAGCTTCGATATAGACGCCAACGGTATCGTGCATGTAAGCGCTAAGGACCTTGGTACCGGCAATGAGCAGAAGGTTACCATTACCGCCTCCACCAACCTGAACGAGGACGAGATAAAGAAGGCCGTTCGCGAAGCCGAGCAGTATGCCAGCGAGGATAAGGCCCGCAAGGAAGAAGTTGAGCAGCGCAACCACGCCGACAGCCTGATCTACTCCACCGAGAAGACCCTTAAGGAGCTTGGCGATAAGGTAAGCGCCGATGATAAGGCTAAGATAGAGGCCCAGGTAGCGGAGCTTAAGAAGCTGATGGAAGGCAACGACACCGCCGCTATAAAGGCCGGATGCGAGAAGCTGACTGAAACTTCTTATGAGGCCTTCGGCAAGATCTATCAGCAGCAGGCCGGTCAGCAGCAGGGCGGCGCGGGCTTTGATCCTAACGCGGCTCAGCAGCAGGGCAATACTTCTGCCGGCAATGATGACAATGTTGTTGATGCTGACTACGAAGTAGTTGATGACGACAAGAAATAAGCATAGCTTATAAAAGCAAAGTTTCGTACGATGCGGGGGCGAGCGTAGAGCCGTCCCCCGCGTTGTGCGTTGAAGGAAGATAAGGAGTTGGGGACAGTGAAGGAAGATTATTACGAGCTGCTTGGCGTGAATAAAAACGCAACCGACGACGAAATAAAAAGCGCCTTCCGCAAGCTGGCAAAGCAATATCATCCAGACCTGCACAAGGGGGCAGACAAAGAAGAGGCCGAAGCTAAGTTTAAGCAGATAAACGAGGCTTATGAGGTGCTGTCCGATAAGGATAAAAGAGCCAAATATGACCAGTTTGGTCATGCCGCGTTCGATCCTTCAGCGGGAGCGGGCGGATATGGCGGATACAGCACCGGAGGCTTTGGTGATTACAGCGATATATTTGACAGCATATTCGGCGGCGGATTCGGCGGCTTCGGCGGAGCAAGGCAGCAAACGAGAAACGGTCCGGTACGCGGCAACGATTTGAAATATAACCTTACGCTTACTTTTGAGGAAGCGGCATTTGGCGCAAAGAAGGAAATACTTGTTCCGCGCGAGGAGAATTGTCCTGATTGCGGCGGAACTGGCGCAAAGCCCGGTTCTTCTCCGACCAAGTGCACAACCTGCGGAGGTACCGGACAGGTACGCGTACAGCAGAACACAGTATTCGGTTCGTTCTCGACTGTTCGTACCTGCGAAGCCTGCAACGGTACAGGCAAGATAATAAGCGATCCGTGCACGCGTTGCAAAGGCCATGGCCGTATAAACAAGAGCAACCGCATAAATGTTACGATTCCCGCCGGCATAAACAATGGCCAAACGCTTACTATGCGCGGCGAGGGCGAAGCGGGCATTCGCGGCGGAGCAAACGGCGATCTTTATATCGGCATAACCGTAAGGCCGCATAAGCTTTTCAGCCGTAAGGGGTATGATTTGTATCTTGATATAAATGTCCCCATGACTACGGCAACGCTTGGCGGAGAGATTCAGGTACCCACGCTTAAAGGAAGCGTTAAATACAATATCCCGCAGGGAACTCAGCCGGGAACCACATTCAGACTTAAGGAACAGGGCGTGCAGAAGCTGAATGCCGCCGGCAAGGGCGATTTGTTTGTTCGTGTAAACGTGCAAATACCCAAAAGGCTGAATGAAGAGCAGCGTGAACTGGTTGAAAAGCTTGCAGAGGCTATGGGAGACCGTTCGTCAAACACACCAAAGCCCATGAAGCGCACAATAATTGATAAGATGAAGGATAAGTTTTCTCAGGAAGACAGATGATCCTACAATGAAAAAGGCCGGAAGAAATTCCGACCTTTTGTTGTTAAGCATTATTTATTCTATCCCGGAGGCCACTGAAGCTCACGCCCTCCAAGCAGGTGAATATGCAGATGGTTTACGCTCTGCCCGCCATCTTTGCCGGTGTTTATGACCAACCTGAATCCGTCCTTTACGCCAAGCTTTTCGGCAACGGAGCTGGCTACCTGCATAAGATGGCTCATGAGTTCGCCGTCATCCACTTTTGTCACGTTATCATAATGCTTTTTAGGTACTATAAGCACGTGAACGGGAGCTTGCGGCTCAAGGTCATAAAAAGCTATAGCCTTATCGTCCTCATATACCTTGTTAGAAGGTATTTCGCCGGAAGCTATTTTGCAGAATATGCAATTCTCCATTATTATGGTTCCTCCTTCCGTAAAGATTTATTGTTTTATAATGCCTGTTGCGCCGTAGCGATTAATTCCTGTTATCGTTACCGGAGCAATGGTGTTTATAAGCTGATTGCCGTTTGGCTTTACGCCAACCTTAATATATGTGTCGGTATGTCCCCAAATATAGCCGTTCTTTTCCTCTTCAAAAAGCACATCCTGTGTGGTTCCCATAAGCGAAGAAACGAAGTTGCTTTCAAGCTCTTTTGAAACTTCTATAAGCCTTTTCGCACGTTCGTGCTTTTCGGCTGCGGAAAGCTGACCTGCCATGCTGTACGCTGGTGTTCCTTTGCGACGAGAATAGGGGAATACATGTATTTTTGAAAGCTTTTGCTCGCGTACAAAGTTTATGGATTCCTCGAACTCTTTTTCCGTTTCGCCCGGGAATCCGACTATAACATCCGTTGTTATCGCGCAAAGCGGCATTGCCTGCCTTAATCGCGAAACACAATCTGCGTAAAGCTCCGGTGTATAGCGGCGATTCATGCGGGCAAGTACCGAAGCGCTGCCACTTTGCAGAGAAAGATGAAACTGACGGCATACCAAACCGCTTTCGCTTACGGTTTTTATAAATTCGTCGCTTAGAAGCTGCGGTTCAAGAGAACCGAGCCGAACCCGTACAATATTCTTTAGCCCTTCCGCCTGCTTTATAGCATCGCTCAATGTTATGGCGTTGCGCTTATCCTTTCCGTAGGACATAAGGTGAATGCCCGTAAGCACAACCTCTCTGTAACCTTCGCTGTCAAGCAGCTCAAGCTGGTGCCTCACGTCGTCAAGAGACCTGCTCCTTACTGGACCGCGGGCATAGGGAATTATGCAATAGGTGCAGTATCTGTCGCAGCCATCTTCTATTTTTAGGTATGCGCGGGTACGACCTTCCCGACTTACGCTCAGATTTTCAAATTCATCCTTTGGCCCATGCGGAGTTACGGCTGATGTTTTCTGCTCCTCTTCAGCGGAAATAAGCCCTTCGGCAAGCTCAACAATTTTGCTGCGTTCACTCGTGCCGAGCACAAGCGATACTCCGGGCAGGTTAAGCGCTTCTTCGGGCGAGGTTTGCGCGTAGCAGCCGGTTATTATTAGCTTTGCTTCGGGGCAAAGAGAATGGGCGCGGGACGCCATTTGGCGGGATTTTTTATCTCCGGTGGAGGTGACTGTGCAGGTGTTTATAACATACACATCGGCTTTATCCTCAAAATCAACCACGCTGTGACCGGCTTTTACAAACATTTCGCGCATGGCATCGGTATCGTATTGATTTACTTTGCAGCCAAGCGTGCAGAAGGCAACTTTCATGCTTCACCCTCCATGTGATACATTATTATGGACGTTATAGCCGGACCGGCAGTTTCAGTGCGCAGTATCCTGTGCCCAAGCGAAAAAGACCTGGCACCGATAGAAGAGAAGAAGCTTACTTCATTATCGCTTATTCCGCCTTCAGGACCAACGATTATACCCAAGCGCTCGGCATTATAGCTTAAAGAAGAAAGCACATCCTTTAAGGAATGTTCGCTTTCAAGTTCATACGCAAGCAACAGCGCGTCAAACGCTTCCGCATCAATCTCGCGGGTATCTATAAGCTCGTGTACACGCGGGATTATACCGCGGCGCGATTGTTTTGAAGCTTCCAGTGCAACGCGCTGATAACGATCCAGCTTTTTATTAAAATCCTTCTTGCTGAGCTTAACAACACTTCGTTCCATATTAACCGGAACAATGTCGCTTATGCCAAGCTCTACGCACTTTTGAATTATGGATTCGAGCTTGCCCGCTTTAGGTAAACCCTGAAACAGTGTTAGCTTGCAGCGCGGCTCGGTAAGGGCAGGGGAGGCAGACAGTATATCAAAATGAACCTCGGTTTTGTTTACAGATGATATCTTAGCGTGGTAATCCATACCCATGCCGTCGCAAAGCATAACTTCATCCCCAATTCCAAGCCTCAGTACGGTTGAAATGTGCTTTACGTCATCACCATACAGCGCGGCAGAAGAACCGGATATATCGCTTTTTTCTACGAAGAAACGATTCATGCTCGCTTCTCCGCAAGTATTGCGCGCCAGTCTCCGCCGCGGCGTATTTCAATTATGTTCAGTCCGGCCGCAGTCAGCGCAGCCGCAACTTCTTCCTCACGGCTGTCTATTATGCCGGATGTTATGAATTTTCCACCGTCCTCAAGCAGCTTTGCCGCGTAGGGCGCAAGCGCGATAATTACGGAAGCCACAATGTTTGCCGTAACTATCGGGTAGCGTTTCGATTCTATTTTGCTGCGCAGCGCGTTGTCGGTAAGCACATCGCCCGTAAGCACCGTGTAACGGTCCTTGCCTATTCCGTTAAGCGCGGCGTTTTCATAGGCTATTGTTTCGGCTATCGGGTCTATATCAACGGCTATGGCATCCTTTGCGCCAAGTATAAGCGCCGCGATTGAAAGTATGCCGCTGCCGCAGCCTAAATCAACAACGCTATCACCGTCTTTTACAAAATCGTCTATGTATTCAAGGCACATACGCGTGGTGGGGTGCGAACCCGTGCCAAAAGCCATGCCGGGATCAAGCGAAAGTACGCTCCTGCCGTCCGCATCAAAATCATCTTCCCATGATGGTCTTACGAGCAGGCGCTTACCGACGGGAAAAGGCTTATAAGCTTCCTTCCATGCGTTAAGCCACACGGAATCGTCAACGGTTTGAACTACTGTATTAAGACTGCCTATGTCAAAGCCAAGCTGCATCGTTTTTAGTTCCGCAAGCGAGGCCTTAAGGGAGGCTATCGTCGCATCGGCTTCATCATTATCGTCTATGTATGCTTTTACGCAGGGCTCACCGGCGCAAAGCTCATCCATATCGGCAAAATCCCAATATTTTGCGCTCTTCTGCAAAAAATCGGCTATTTCTTCGCGCCCCTGAACTATTTCAAGCTGCTCCATGCCAAGCATTGAAAAGCGCGCGCATACGGCATCCAGCCCTGCCTCGGTGGTAAATACGGAAATCTCTCTATACTTCATTAGCTTACTCCATTTTTATTTTCAATAGATATGATATTACATTTTGGCTTCATTCGCAACCGCATTCGGCCAATTGCATTCCCTTAGTGACAAAGGAATTCCTGCCATTGTAACTTTATAATATATAAACAAAACCTCCGCATAATCCGTTACGCGGAGGTTTTGCAATTGTGATTACGATTTATTTATTGCCGCCGAAAAGACGGGTGAAGAAATTGCCTACGGAGGCGAAGAAGTTCTTCACGCTTTCACCAATCTTGCTTATCGTCTGGCCTATTTTGCCGGCATTGTCAACCGTTTTGGCTATGCCGACAAGCTTATCCTTAAGCTCGTCCGTATCCAGCTTTTCAAGGCTGCGGCAAAGGGAAACCAGCTGATCCTTCTGCGAATCCGTAAGAGAAACATTATATGTTTCGCAAAGCTTATCTATTTCGGCCTTTACTTCCTCATCGGTCATTGTCTGGGTCTGATCCAGAATTTCCTTCAGCCCGTTAACCAGCTGAGTGGCTTCCTCACTGCCTATATACTCGGCAAGATTGCCGGTGGTTACAAGCTCTTCAACACCAACGGCTTTTGCTATCTCGCTAAGGCTTGTGCCGGTAATATCCTCATACGCTTTATATATGCCTGTAAGCGCGGCAGTACCGGATACGTCAAACGGAGCGGTAATTATAACCTTTGCGTCGGTAATACCCGCGGTGGTAAGGGCGTTAATATACATCTCCGAGGTGCACCAGTTGATATGCTTTGTGGTTATCTGAAGGCCGCTGCCGGGTTCATCTATGACTATATACGTGCACGAAAGGGCCACGTTGCCAATCTTGCGCTCGGGCGCTATGCCCTCAAGGTAAGCGCGTTCATCCGCGTTTGTAACGGTAATTTCGGTCACATCGCCCGGCTCAATACCAAAGTCCGCATAAACCTGGGCGCGTTCTTCTTCATCAAGGTCCGCGCCTATCGTTACGCGCGCGTCACCCTGCTCAATTGCCATGGCACCTGCAGGTATCAAACAAAGCAGCATACAAGCTACCATTATAGCGGATAATATTCTCTTCTTCATAATCAGTCCTCCTTTAAGTTTCCGGCATTGGAAACCAACGATAGTGATTATACCACACTTTTTATCGATGCATATTAACAGGATGTGAACTTTGAAGATAAATATGTGTTATAATCAATAATTAAGACAGAACGAAAGGCGGTGAACGGTCATGTACGCAAAGGTAATTGTTGATGTAGCGCACAGCAATGTGGACAGGCTGTTTACCTATGAAATACCCGGGAACTTATCCGTATCGGTTGGCCAGAGAGTGCTTGTTCCGTTTGGCGGAAACAATCGAAACACAGAGGGCTTTGTTATCGAGAAAAGCGACACCGCACCGGAAAGTATAAGCACAATTAAGCACATTATACGCACGATGGAGCCGTATCCCGCGCTTACCGCTGAGCAAATAGAGCTTGCCAAGTGGATAAGCAAAAGCTATCATTGCCTGCTTGTAGAAGCACTTAGGCTGATGATACCGGCCCAGTTAAGAGGTAGCCGTGTTAAGGAGAAAACAGAACGAATAGTTCGCCTGGCGGACGGAATTGATGCGCAGAATGCACTTGATTCGCTGCAAGACGGCAGCGGAAAATCAAAAGCACCCAAACAGACTGAGGTTCTGGAGCTTTTAAGCAGGATGAACACCGCGGTTAGTGTGCGGGATATAAATTCATTCATTCCGAATGCAACGCCTGCGATAAACGCCCTGATAAAGAAGGGTGTACTTACGGACGACGATTTTGTTGTTTTCAGAAATCCGTTCGCAAACGTGGATTCACAGCCGAGCGAACCGCCTCGGCTTACCGCCGATCAGAGCACGGCTCTTGAAAAAATAAACGAAAGCATAGATAAAGGCGCGGGTACAAGCCTTTTATTCGGCGTTACCGGCAGCGGGAAAACCGAAGTATATATGCAGGCAATCAGCCACGCAATAGCGTTGGGCGGGCAGGCGATAGTACTTGTACCAGAAATATCGCTTACTCCGCAGGCTATGCAGCGGTTCAGAAGCCGGTTCGGCGAACGCGTTGCCGTGCTGCACAGCCGCCTGTCATCGGGAGAAAGATACGATGAATGGCGCAGAATACGCCTCGGCATGGTAGATGTGGTTATAGGCGCGCGCAGCGCGGTATTTGCTCCGCTTGAAAGAGTTAAACTTATTGTAATAGATGAGGAGCACGAGCAAAGCTATCATAGCGATCATACTCCGCGTTATTCCGCCTCTGAGGTTGCAGGGAAGCGTGCGGAGCTTTCAGGTGCTGCCGTTGTACTCGGGAGCGCAACGCCGTCAATAGCTTCATTCAGACGAGCGCTGAATGGACGTTACACGCTCATAAACCTGCCGAATCGCGTAAACAACGCGCCTCTTCCAAAGGTGAAAATAGTTGATATGCGCGCGGAATTTATGAAAGGCAATACCAGCGTATTCAGCGAAGCTTTAGCCACAGAATTAAGAAAATGCTTTGAAGCCGGTGAGCAGGCCATTCTTTTTATGAATCGCAGGGGATATTCAACGTTTGTATCCTGCCGTGGTTGCGGCTATACGCTGAAATGCCCTGACTGTGACGTATCAATGACATACCATAAATACGAAAACGTTATGAAGTGCCATTATTGCGGCCATACGGCGAGAATACCCGCAAAATGCCCGCAATGCGGTAAGCCATACCTAAAGTACTTTGGCGTTGGTACGCAGCAGGTGGAGGAACAGCTTCATGAGCAGTTCCCGGGTGTAACGTCGCTTAGAATGGACTATGACACAACTCAGGGCAAAGACGCGCACTATAAAATACTTGATAAATTCATGCGCGGCGAGGCGGATGTGCTTATAGGCACTCAGATGATCGCAAAGGGTCTGGATATTCCTAACGTTACAACCGTAGGCGTTATAGCGGCGGATACCATGCTGCATGTTCCGGATTTCAGAAGCTCGGAGCGCACATTCCAACTGCTTACACAGGTAGCGGGACGAGCCGGACGAGGTGAACGAGAAGGAAGCGTTGTGGTGCAGAGCTATACGCCGGAGCATGCCGTGATAGAATTGGCGGCCCGCCAGGACTATAGAGGATTCTATGATTATGAAATCGCGTCTAGACGCGCCGGATTGTTTCCGCCGTTCTCTATTTTTATACGCATTGTGTTTACGGGCGAGGACGAAATTTCAATAGAACGAATAAACGATGAATTCGCGGCGGAACTTAAACGGCGTATATATGAAGCACTGGACAGCTCGGGCGCAAGCAGAAATGAATTGCTTTTTATGATAGCGTCTCCGGCCCCCATGAAAAAACGCCAGGGCTTGTATAGATACGAAACACTTATGAAACTTGTCCGCACAAAGCATACCGCGGCGGTAATTGACGCGATATATGCCATGTGCGATGAACGCAGGCGGAGCGAAATGGGCAATGTGGAGATAAACCCTACGGATATGTTCTGAGTATTGATAAAGAGTACTTTTTTAAGGTATAATATCTTGATATAAATGCGGAGGAGAACTTATGGCTAAAAGACGAATTTTCACAGGCAACGCCGAGTGCCTTTACAAGGTTTGCAAGAAAGTTGATCACTTTGACAAGCGTCTGTCGATTTTACTTGATGATATGGCGGAAACCATGTATGCCGCCGAAGGCGTTGGACTTGCCGCACCGCAGGTCGGCATACTCAAGCGCGCTGTTGTAATAGACTGCGGAGACGGTCTTGTTGAACTTATAAATCCAGAAATACTCGAAACCAGCGGAGAGCAGGGCGGCTATGAGGGTTGTCTCTCTTTCCCGGGCGAAAGCGGATATGTCGTAAGGCCGAATCATGTACGCGTTCGCGCTATGAATCGTTTGGGCGAGGAGTGCGAATATGTAGGCGAAGGCCTGTTTGCCCGTGCCATACTGCATGAAACCGACCACCTGAACGGCCTTGTATATAAAAGGCTTATTACCGAAGCTCCCGAAGGCTTTGATGAAAACGAGGAAGATGAATGAAGATAGCTTTTCTGGGCACGCCTGATTTTGCTTTGCCTTCACTTAAAATGCTCCACGACCGCGGGGATGAGGTTGTTGTATTTACGCAGCCCGATAAGCCCGTTGGCCGAAAAGCAATAATGACGGCTCCGCCGGTAAAAAAAGCGGCGCTTGAGTACGGTATGAAGGTCTACCAATTCGATAAAATCAGGGGAGAAGAAGGCGCGGCGGCATTAAAAGCGGAAAAGCCGGATCTTATGGTAACCGCGGCTTTCGGACAAATACTCAGTCGCGAGAATCTTGATGTACCGAAATACGGCTGCATAAACGTGCACGGAAGCCTCTTACCAAAATACAGAGGAGCGGCTCCGATACAGTGGGCTGTTATAAACGGAGAAAAAATTACCGGCGTAACCACTATGCTTACCGATGTGGGCCTTGACACCGGCGACATTCTGCTGAAAAAAGAGACGGAAATAGGCGAAAACGAAACTGCCGGAGAATTATTCGACCGATTGGCCGAACTTGGAGCGGATACGCTGAACGAGACGATAGAGCTTCTTTTAGCCGGAAAACTTACGCCTGTTAAACAAAACGAAGCCGAGGCTACAAAGTGCGGCATGATAAAAAAGGAGTACGGGCATATTGATTTCTCAAAGGGCAGTGATGCTGTGCACAATCTTGTTCGCGGCATGAATCCCTGGCCGTGTGCTTACGCAATGCTAAACGGCGAAGCGGTAAAAATTTGGACAACACGGCATTCGGATGCTCAGGAAAGCCGCGGTGAACCGGGGCTAATAATAAGAGCGGATAGGTTTAACGGAATTCTCGTCGATTGCGGGGATGGCGTAATAGAAATAACGGAGCTTCAGTTCCCGGGCGCAAAGCGTATGGATGCCATAAGCGCTGTGCTTGGGCACAAAATCGCGTACGAGGTATTTGAGTGAGTACCCGCCGTATAGCCTTAAATGCTCTTTCGGAAATAATCGATAAGGGAGCATATGCCAACCTTTGCCTGAAAAAGGCTGAAAACGGTTTGTGCGAAAGAGATGCAAAGTGGGTTTCCGCCGCCGTGTACTGCACTCTTGATCATCTTATGATGATAGACAGAATAATTGCCATGCATGCTAAAGGCAAGCAGGATAAGGCGATACGGAACATACTGCGATTGGGTGTGTGCCAGGCAAAATACATGAATGTGCCGGATTCTGCAGCGTGCAATGAATCCGTACGGCTTGCGAAAGAGATAGGCAAGGGAGCACTTTCGGGCTATGTAAACGGTGTTATGCGGTCGGTTTGTCGCTGCAGCGAGCTGCCGCCGCTTCCAGAAGATATAACGGAGCGGCTAAGCATTAAATACAGCTGGCCTGAATGGCTTGCAAAAGAGCTTGTTGAGGATTACGGAGCCGAGGAAGCTGAGAGTATAATGGCAGAACAAACGCATGATTTCTGCATCAGAGCGCAGTGGCCATATACCTCGAATGAACTTGAAACGGAACTTAACGCAAAAGGGCTGAACTTCAGGCATGGCAAAATAGATGAAAACGCTTTTTGCCTCGAAAGCGGCTTTAATGTTGAAAAAGAGCCGCTGTTTACGCAAGGTAAAATAACCGTTCAGAGTGAAAGTGCGATGCTTGTATGCCGTGCGGTTGATCCTAAACCCGGGATGAGAATACTGGATGCGTGCTGCGCTCCGGGCGGCAAAACGGCCTACATGGCATCGCTTGCCGGAAACAATTGCCAAATCACAGGCTTTGAACTGCATGAACATAGGCGTGAGCTTACAATTAATACATTAAAAAGACTGCGTGTTGACTGCGCTGATATAATTTGCAGGGACTCATCTGAATATGATGAGGAGTTTGAAAAGGCGTTTGATGCCGTGCTGGTGGATGCGCCTTGCTCCGGGCTTGGAGTGAGAGGAAAACCGGACGTGCGCTATGCCAAAACGAGCACCATGGTAGAGGAACTGAGCAAGCTGCAGCTTAAAATACTCAGCATATGCTCGCGTTACGTAAAGATAGGCGGAACACTGGTTTATTCAACCTGTACCGTGTCACGCAGAGAAAACAGAGAGGTTGCGGAGCGATTCCTTTCAGAAAATGAGAATTACGTTTCCGGCAGCATAAAGGAAATATTACCGGAGAGTATGCAAAAACGGGCAGAAAACGGAATGATTCAGCTTTTGCCGCAGCTCGATGGTACCGAAGGATTTTTTATAGCTAAATTTATTCGCAGGAGATAACGAATGACCGGCCTTGTTTCAATGGATATAACGGAGCTTGAAACGCTGCTCAAGGAGTGGGGAGAACCTCGCTTTCGCGCTAAGCAGGTGTTTTCATGGCTCAGCCGCGGCGTGAAGCCTGAAAACATGACTAACCTGCCTAAAAACCTGAGAAGCAAACTCAGTGAACTGCCGTTTGATGGGGCAGAGATATACGATAAGTTTGTGTCTCAAAAGGACGGTACTATAAAATATCTTTTTTCGCTTAACGATGGCAACATTGTCGAAGGCGTGCTGATGCGCTATCACTACGGAAATACACTTTGTGTTTCAACGCAGGTTGGGTGCCGTATGGGCTGCGCCTTTTGCGCGTCAACTCTTGAAGGATGCATAAGAAACCTTACTCCGGGCGAAATACTTTCGTTTGTTGCTCTTGCCAATGCCGATGTACCCACCGAAGAAGGCAGAGATCGAAGCGTAACCAATATAGTATTGATGGGCAGCGGGGAACCTCTTGACAATTATGATAACACGGTAAAATTCCTTAAGCTTGTTTCATCACCGGACGGACTCGGCATAAGCCCCCGCAATATATCTCTTTCAAGCTGCGGTTTGGTTCCGCGCATAAAAACGCTTCCTTTGGATGCGCCGCATGTTACGCTTTCGGTTTCACTCCACGCGCCGAATAACGAAATTCGCAATAAGCTTATGCCCGTTAACAAATCGTATCCGATTGAAGAGGTACTGGATGCGGCAAGAAATTATGCCGAAACAACCGGCAGACGCGTTGTATTTGAGTACGCATTGGTAAAAGGGCTGAATGACTCGAAGGAGAATGCGGCGGAGCTGGCATCCAGATTGCGTGGAATGACATGCCACGTTAATCTGATCCCTCTTAACCCTGTTAAGGAACGCAATCTTATGGGTACCAGCCGAAAAGATGCCGAGGTTTTCCGAAAGTGGCTGGAGGAAAAGGGAATATCCGCTACTATAAGGCGTGAAATGGGAACCGATATAGACGGAGCTTGCGGCCAGCTTAGGCGGCGGGTGCTTATGCAAAGGGAGGAGCAACAATGAAATATGCTGCAAAAACCATTGCCGGTATAAGAAAACAAAACCAGGATGCCGTGTTTATTCCGGAGCAGGGAATGATTGCGATTGCCGCTGTTGCGGACGGCATGGGCGGACATAATGCGGGTGATGTTGCAAGCGCGCTTGCCATAAAAACACTCGTTGAAAGTATGCATAAAATTATGCCGGGATCCGTTGGCGAAAGGCTTATACACGCCGTTAATATGGCAAATTCGGCGGTCTACGAAATGTCCCTCACAAACGATGAGTACAGGGGCATGGGAACAACGCTTGTCGCTGCCGTGCTTGAAAAGAATGGTTTTACAGCGGCAAACATAGGAGACAGCCGACTTTATCATTATAATGGTAAGGAGCTTAAGCAAATAACAAAGGATCACTCCTATGTGGCTCAGCTTGAAGCATTGGGATATATTACAAAAGAAGAAGCCGCGCGCCATCCGCAAAGGAACATTATAACCCGGGCCGTAGGCACCAGACCGGCGGAGAGGGCGGATGTGTTTGAATGCTCTTGGGAAAAAGAAGACAAAATACTGATATGTACGGACGGTTTGTACGGAGTATTGAGCGAAAATGAAATAATTGCCAACCTCGGCTGCACGGCCGAAAAATTGCAGACAGCGTGCGAAAAGCTTGTCGAGCTTGCTTTTGAAGCGGGCAGTAGGGACAATATAAGCGCAGTAATAATATATAACGACGGGGAGTAAGCCGGATGATAGGAAAAGTTATTTCCGGAAGGTATAAAATAGAATCTCTCATAGGTTCCGGCGGCATGGCCAACGTGTACAAGGCGTATGACAATACTCTCAATCGCGTCGTTGCGCTGAAAGTGCTTAAAGAGGAGCATAGGGAAGATCTTGAGTTTGTGCGCCGCTTTGAACGCGAGGCGCGGGCTGTATTAAGCCTTTCACACGAAAATATAGTGCGTTCGTATGATGTTGGTGAAGACGGCGATATCAGCTATATAGTGCTTGAGTATGTTGAGGGAAGCACTATAAAAGAAATGATAAAAAGCGATGGACCGATGGCACCGAAGGTTGCCGTTAATCTGACGTGCCAAGTACTTGACGCGCTGGCACATGCCCATCAAAAGGGCATAATACACCGCGATATTAAGCCGCAGAATGTTATAGTAACCCCGCGTGGACGCGCTAAACTCACGGACTTTGGCATTGCACGGGACGTTGCCGCCACAACTCGCACTTTTGCGGGCTCAAACACGGTTATGGGGTCGGTTCACTATATTTCACCGGAGCAGGCAAGGGGCGAAGATGTTACCGAGGCCTCGGATATATATTCGTGCGCCATAATGCTTTATGAAATGCTTACCGGCCAGGTACCGTTCGGTGGGGATAATTCTGTTGCGATAGCGTTAAAGCATCTGCAGGAGGATATAACTCCTCCGGCGGAGATAAACCCCAAAATACCCAGCGCGTTGAGCGACGTTGTTGTAAAAGCTGCCGCAAAGGAGCCGGAGTTGCGCTATTCCTCGGCAAAGCAGATGAAGTTCGATTTGCAGAGGGCGCTTAGAGAACCGCACGGCAAGTTCGCCCGCAAAAATGACAGCGGCGAAAATGAAAAGCAGCGCATGACACATGGCATAATGAACATTGTCGTAATGCTCGTGGTTGTGCTGGGAATATTTACCGCGCTGTTTTTTATAGCAAGATCAATGCGGGAAGATACAACCACAGCATCTAATGCCGAATACATTATCCCTACGGTAACGAATAAAAAGCTGGAGGAGGCTATAGGCATTGCCAGCCTTCGTGGCTTTGAGATTTCGGTGGATGAATATAAAACAAGTGAAGTTGATGAGGGCACGGTGCTTGAGCAATCTCCCGCGGCAGGCACAAACGCGAAGCAGGGTGATACCATTAGCGTAACCGTAAGTTCGGGCAATGATTATGTAACGGTTCCGGATCTTTCCGGCAAAACACTTCAGGAAGCCACGGACATGGTATGGGGAATGAGCCTTCAGCTGGGAGTACCGCAGTATGTAACAAGCGAGCTGCCGTCCGGGCAGATTGTCCGCCAGGAACCCGTTGCGGGCACAAACACATTCGCCGGAGATACAATAGAGATATGGATAAGCGGTACCTCCGGAATGGCGGTAGAGATGCCGAGCGTTACGGGACTTGAATTGGATAAGGCCGTGGATCTGCTTAAAGAGGAAGGCTTTACTAACATACGAGTCCGAATAGTTCAGCCGGATAACCAAATTACGGCGGAGGAGTCCGTTGTGTCGCAGAACCCGTCATCGGGCATTTCGGTTGCCACGGATGGTGCGGTTGAACTTAATATTTGTCGTTCCAAACTCGGTAACTATGCGGCGGATGTTGCGTTCAATTTGGATATAACGGCAAATTCAAGCTCTGTTATGGTAACGGCAAAGGTTGAGGATGGGCTGGAGATAATTATTTATGAGTCCACACTCAGCGCCGGTACGCAGCAAAGTGTTTCGTTTACAGCGTATCTGCAGAAACAGGGCGAATACGAATGCAATGTATATGTGGATGGCACGATTGTGAGAAGCGGACAAATAAGTTTTGAGTACAGGAGATAGAATGGCCGGAACAGGACTTATATTAAAGGGAGTCGGTGGATTTTATACCGTGCTTGGTGATGAAGGCGCGGAGGTGGTTTGTCGCGCGCGAGGAAGGTTCAGAAAGGATGGCATAACCCCGGTTGTTGGTGACAGGGTAGAGTATATTGAAGATGGAGAGGGAAGATCTGTAACAAAGATTCTTCCAAGAAGAAATATATTTATCAGGCCCGCCGTTGCAAACCTGGATAAGCTTATCATCGTGGCCTCGCTGTCGGCACCCAAGCCTGATTTGCTGCTGATGGACAAGCTTATAATCCGCTGTGAAAAGCATAATGTTAAACCCATTATAGTGCTGAACAAATGCGATCAGGCGGATTTGGGCACAGCGGAAGAAATAAGAAATCAATATATACCGACCGGGTATAGCATAATTACGGCATCTGCCGCAAAAGGAGACGGCATAGAAAGCATAAAGGCGGAGATAGAAGGAAACGTATGCTGCTTTGCGGGACAAAGTGCTGTTGGAAAGTCCTCACTGATAAACGCAATAGTGCCTGAACTCAGCCTTGAAACCGGCGGACTGTCAAGAAAAACGGAACGAGGGCGGCATACAACACGCCATGCAGAGCTTTGGCACACCTGCGGTGGCGCTGTACTTGACACGCCCGGGTTCAGCCTGCTTGAGGCGGATGAGATGGAACCGGAGGAACTGTGTGAATGCTATCCTGAAATGAAGGGTAAACGAACGGGCTGCCGATTCGGTGAATGTTTGCACCGCAGCGAACCGGATTGCGCGGTTAAGCCGCTGATAGGTACAGCGCTTTCACCGGAGCGTTATGAAAGATATCTTTTGATACTTGATGAATTGATAGAAAAGAGGAAACATAAGTATGATTAAAATTGCTCCAAGCCTTCTCTCGGCAGACTTTGCGAACATGGGAGAAGCCACAAAGAAGCTTGCCGAATGGAAAGCTGACCTTGTCCATTTTGATGTTATGGACGGCACTTTTGTCCCAACAATAACGTTTGGACCTGCTATGTGTGCTGCAATCCGCCCGTATACGCAGCTGCCTATAGATGTTCATATAATGGTTGAGCATCCTGAAACCTATATTGATCTGTTCAAAAAAGCGGGAGCCGACTATCTCACGTTTCATGTAGAGGCTGATGCGCATGCGCACAGAACCCTTCAAGCGATACGAAAAGCCGGTATGAAGGCAGGGGTGGCCATGAACCCGGGAACTCCGGTTGAAATGGTGCAGTATCTTTTGTCAATATGTGATCTGGTACTTGTGATGAGCGTTAATCCCGGTGCCGGCGGACAAAGCTTTATTGCAGATGTGCTGCCTAAAATAGAGTGGCTGAGAAAACAAAGGGAAGAGCATGGCTATAACTATGAAATAGAGATAGATGGCGGGATAAATGCCGAAACTGCTAAGCTGGCCGCAAAAGCGGGCGCGGATATTCTGGTATCCGGCAGCAGCGTTTTTAAGGCGGATGACCCCAAAGACATGATTGCTCAAATGCACCTTGCGAATAATTAATTTAAATTATTTTTGTTAGACGCCGTGCGGATAAATTGATGTTTATCCGCGCGGACGCAAAAATAATGCTTGCAATAAAACTTTATTTATGTATAATAATATTTGCGCCAAGCGAAAGGGGTTATAGCTCAGCTGGTCAGAGCGCTACGTTGACATCGTAGAGGTCGTTGGTTCGATCCCAACTAATCCCACCATAATAATCCTGCGGTGTGCGTAAGTTCCTGTGTATAAACCCACAGAGTAACTTCGGGAGCGCAATTGCCAAGGCGGATGTCGAGCCGGCACGACCGGATAACAGCAAACCGACAGAGCGCACCCACCTGCCGAGAGGCGGGTGTTATATAGGGAGCGACGGCATCTTGGGATTATCAAAATTTCATTGCGGAATTGTGTAATGGTAGCACCTACGACTCTGACTCGTATTGTCTAGGTTCGAATCCTAGTTCCGCAGCCAATGAGAGCCTTCCAGAAGAGGATGGCTCTTTTTGTTTT
>CAZRHS010000008.1:22080-40219 GCA_964600045.1 uncultured Clostridium sp. | reverse complement strand
ATTTCGACACCTCATTAAGTTCCGCCATTTCTTCGGTGGTAAGGTTCCAACCCATCGCTTCTATATTGGATGTTAGCTGGGCGGGGCGTTTAACCCCGGCGATAACAACGGATTCCGGCAGGGTATCCAAAATCCACCGTATCGCGCAGGCCGCTATACTTTTGCCGTGATTATCCGCCGCTTTTCTCAGCGTTTCCACTATGCGCAAGTTTTGTTTTAACTTTTCGCCGTGAAAGTTTACATATATCTCCCTGCTTCGGCGATCATCGGAACCGAATTTCACATTATCAAGCGTGTATTTCCCCGTAAGTATTCCCTGCCCAAGGCTGCCCCACGTCATCGGGGTTACATTCAGCCTTTTCTGAATTTCGGCAAGATCGGCCTCGTTCTTTCTGCAGGCAAGCGAAAACTCATCCTGACAACAGGCAAATTTTCCGGCATAAGGCAAAAGCTCCTCAATTCCGCTATCATGAATATTGGAAAGGCCGTAATACCTAATCTTCCCTGCGGTTTTAAGCTCATCAAGCTTTTCTATAACGCTCTCAATCGGGGTTTTGCCGTCACGATAATGGATGGTATAAATATCCACATAATCCGTGTTCAGCCGCTTTAGGCTTTCTTCCAGAGCCTGCTGTATATATTGCGGGGAATTATCGTAAAACGTTTTGCCGCTGCCCGCGCGCACGCCGAACTTTGTGGCGATTACAACATCCTTGCGATGATTTTCTATTCCCTTCGCGAGAGTTTTTTCTGATTGGCCAAGGCCGTATGTATCCGCCGTATCAAAAAAATTCACTCCGCAGTCCAGTGCTTCGTGAATCGCCTCTACAAGCTCGTTTTCACGCACATCGCCCCAGCCGTAGCCGCCCATAGGGCAGCCGCCCATACAAAAGCGCGATACATTTATAGCTGTGTTTTTAAGATTTATGTATTCCACTATTTCTTGCCCCCACCGATTACACGCACCGCTTTTTTCATAACGGCAACAACAGTTTTGAAGAAAATATATACATCCGTTGTAAAGGATACTTCCTTCGCGTAGCGTATTCTAAGCGCGTTCTTCTTTTGCAGCACATATTTTTCATACATCTCGTCCGCGTTTTCCGTGCCGACTATCTCATCAAGATTTATAAACTCGATTGAACTGAAATCCGTAATGCCCGGCCGTACCTCTAATATCAGCTTTTCTTCATCCTTATAGGCATCGGTATACCGCAGCAGCTCCGGCCTGGGGCCTATAAAGCTCATGGTGCCAATGAGCACATTGTATATCTGTGGCAATTCATCAAGCTTTATTTTTCTTAGTATTCTTCCTGTTTTTGTTATTCTCGGATCGTTAAGCGCGGTTGTTCCGCCAAGCTTATCGGCACCGTTATACATTGTGCGCAGCTTCATAATATGAAAGCTTTTCCCCTTATAACCTCCGCGCAGCGGCTTATACAGGATTGGAAATCCATCCTCTGCCGCTATAAAAATGCCTATTACGAATATAATCGGCGTTACAATTATTGACGCAAACAGGGCAAAAATAAAATCAATCGCCCGTTTTATTATGCGATTATAAACGCCGCTATACCCGACCATAATATTTGTTTCTCTTTTCTGTTTTGTGATGATTTTCTGATTTTTCCATGCCTACGGCACCCGACGCCGAAGGCCACGGTTGAGATTTGTGCTGTGGTGCCGTCGGGATTAGTGGCCGCGCACAGTGGTGCGTCGGATTCGCCGCCGGCTCTGAATTGGCGAAAAGTGAATTAAAGGCGCAACAAAACTGTGCCATCATGCCGCAAAATGTGGTACATATACTTTTCCCCCATACCATTATATTATTAAATACTAAAAATCTCAATAGCAGCAATTGGTTTTGATTGAATATAAAAACAGGACAGCCCGCAGGCTGCCCTGATTATGATTTGCTTTAGGATTACTCCTCGTCCTTCTTCTCGGCGTTGGCCATGGCCGCGGCAAAGAGACCGGCAAGGGAAGTGGTGGACTGCTCCACGGGGGGCAGATCGTACGCATCCTCGTCACGACGGGTACGCTCACGGCGCTCGGTGCGCTCGGGCTTGTCGCCCTGCTGCTGACGGCGCTCGCTGCTGCTGCGGCGATTCTCGCGCTCCTGCTGACGCTGAGCATCCTGCTGAGCACGCTGCTGAGCACGCTCGGCGGCAACGCGTTCACGCTCGGCCTTTTCCTTGGCAAGCTCTTCGGCGATCTCGGGGTTCTCCTCGATCAGAGCTTCGCGGCGGCTGAGGCTTATACGCTTGGCTTCGGTGTTAACATCCAGAACCTTGCAGCGGACAACATCGCCAACATGCAGCTCATCCTCAACATTGGCAACGCGCTTTACGCCAACCTGAGAAATATGGATAAGGCCATCGATGGTGGGCTCAAGCGCTACGAACGCGCCGAAGGGCACTATACGAACAACCTTGCCTTCTACTATTGCGCCAACGGGATACCTCTGATCGGCGGTAACCCAGGGCTTGGGCTGAAGCTGCTTATAACCAAGGGATACGCGCTGCTTTTCAACGTCTACGTCCCTGATAAGAACTTCAACTTCCTGACCAACGCTCAGGACTTCCTTGGGATCCTTTACGCGGCTCCAGGAAACATCGGTAACATGGATAAGGCCGTCTATACCGCCGCCGATATCGACAAACGCGCCGAAGTTCGTAAGCCTGCGGACAATACCCTTTACCTTTGAACCAACCTCAAGCTCGGACCAGCGCTGCTTGCGGGCAGCTTCGGCTTCCTCTACCATAACGGCCTTGTGGGACGCTACGATACGCTTGCGGTTCTTGTCTACCTCTATAACCTTAAGGGTTATGGGCTTACCGACCATGTCCTCTATCTTTTCAACATACTTGGTGGAAAGCTGAGAAGCGGGAACGAAAGCGCGTACGCCTTCGATGGTGGCGATCAGGCCGCCCTTGACAACCTCTTTGCCCACGCCCTCGAACACCTTCTCGGAGATGTTCTCGTCCTGAGTAAGAGTATCCCACATCTTCTTGCTCTCAACATTCTTGTGAGAAAGCAGCACATTGCCTTCACCGTCGTTGACCTTGATGACCTCTACTTCGATAGGATCACCAATCTTGACCACGTCGGCGGGATTCACGTCCGCATCAGAGGAGAACTCGTTGCGGGGAATGAACCCATCGGATTTGTAGCCAATGTTCACACAAACCTCGCCGTCCACTATCTGCACGACGGAACCGGTCAGAATCTGGCCGTTGCGGATACGCACGAGAGTCTTTTCAAAGGCCGCGGCAAAATCGGTATCGCCCTCGCCCTTTTCTTCGGCGGTTTCTTCCGCTTTGGGTTCTTCGGTCTGTTCGGCGCAGCACGCGCAAGCGCACTCAGCCTCGTTCTTGCAGTCACACTCCGCTACAATGGGCTCTTCAACGGCAGCTGCAGCTCCCGTTTCGACTCCATCGTTTTCTACGGGGTTTCCAGCCATCGTCTTTTCCATTTCGCTCATCCTGGTAATAACCTCCCTAATTTTCCAATCCGGCGCAGAAGCGCCTGACACAATTCCTATTATATCATTACAGTTTAATTTTTCAAGAGAAAGTTCGCTTTCTTTTGATATATAATGTACTTCTTCGCAGTATTTTTTGCAAACAGCGGCAAGCTTGGCCGTATTCGAGCTTGTTTTGTCGCCTATAACCAGCATTCGAGTGCACTTTTTGCTCAGCTCCTCCGCCTCTTTTTGGCGCGCGGCCGTGGTTGGGCAAAGCGTTTTCTCTATAACCGCGTTTTTGAAATGCACCTTTGCTGCCTCAGCTACCGCTTCGAAGCCCTCCGCATCGGCCGTGGTCTGGGAAACGAGGCAAACATTCATTGCTTTGTCAAGTGCCTTTATCTCATCTGCCGAGTGCACAAATACGGCCGTGTTTTCGCAGCAACCATTTATGCCAACGCATTCCGGGTGATCCTTTTTGCCGTATATAAGTATGGTTTTCCCGTTCTTATGCTGTTCGCTTACTATTGAATGTATCTTCTCAACAAAGGGGCATGTAGCGTTCCTTACGTCAAGCCCGCGTTCGGCGCAGAGGTGCATAACGCTCGGCGAAACGCCGTGCGAGCGAATGAGTATCACCTCACCGTGCGGCACCTCGTCAACATCGTTGACCGTTACGGCGCCCATTGTCTCAAGCTTTTGTATAACGGAGGCGTTATGAATAAGTTCGCCAAGAATGTATAACCTGCCGCGCTCTGCCAATATGTTCTCCGCCATGTCTATCGCGCGCTTCACGCCGAAGCAAAAGCCTATGTTTTTAGCCTGAATCAGCTGCAAAGTATTTCCTCCAGCTCCGTTCCGAGCGCCGCCACGGCATCCGCCAGCTCATCGGTAACAACCTCTATAAGCGTGCTCTTCTGGGCGTTCGCGGCAATCTCGCTTACATCTATCGCCTTGCCGACCATTATAACCGGCCTTAATCTGCGCTGAGAATCGGGATGAATATATATCGGTATAACCGGCGCGCCGGAGCGAATCGCAAAGAACGCCGTGCCTTTTTCAAACTCATCCAAGGAATCGCTGACCTCTCTTTTGCCCTCCGGGAAAAGGCCGAAAACCTTGCCGTCGTTAAGCACCTTAAGCGCGTTTTTAAGCGACACGAGATCAACATTCTTCCTGTTCACAGGGAAAGCGCAAAGCGAACGGAAGAATATATTGCCGAGCTTTGATTGAAAAAGCTCCTTTTTGGCCATAAAATGCACAACACGCGGGGTGACTATGGCTATTATAAGCGGATCCCACATGGAGCGATGGTTTGAAATGAATATGGCCTTGCCCTTAACGTTAAGGTTCTGCTTGCCGTAAACTATGGGGCGGAATATAAGGAAAAGCAGCGGCCAAAGCACGGTTCTCAGCAAAATATACAGCATCAGCTTTCACCCTCCGCTTTATTGTAATATACCTGCTTTACTCTATCTATAACGGCGTTTACGGTTTCATCTATCGTCATATCGGTGCTGTCCACAAGCACGGCATCGCTCACGCGCGTAAGCGGAGCGAACTCACGATGGCTGTCCGTATAATCGCGCGCCTCTATTTCTTCTTTAAGCTGATCTAGCGTTTTGCCCTCGTCCCTGCCGGCGGCTACCAGTTCCTTAAGCCTTCTTTTCGCGCGCTCCGTACTGCTTGCGGTAATATAGAATTTGCAGGGGGAGGCGGGCATAACATAAGAGCCTATATCTCGCCCTTCCATTACAAGATCGGTTCCCTCGGCAATCTTTTGCTGCTCATGCACAAGCATCAGCCTTACTTCCGGAATAACGCCTATGTCCGACGCGCCCTTTGAAACCTGCTGAGTTCTTATAAGGCCGGAAACATCCTCCCCGTCAAGCAGGGTTTTCTGCGTGCCGCCGTTGTTTTCAACGCTTATATGAGTATCCTTAAGCATGGGCCGCACGCGCTCGGCATCGCCCGGGTCTATTCCGAGCCTTATCGCCTTAAGCGCCACCGCGCGATACATCGCGCCCGTGTCCAGATACAGTATGCCAAGCTCCTTGGCCACTGCCTTGGCTACCGTGCTCTTGCCTGCGCCCGCAGGCCCGTCTATGGCTACGTTTATATGCATTACGCTATGCTCCTTCCCGCAAGTACGCCCGTTGAGCAGGCAATTTGAATATTAAATCCGCCCGTGTACGCATCCACGTCTATAACCTCGCCGGCGAAATACAGCCCCGGCACAAGCTTTGATTCCATGGTGGACGGATCGATTTCCTTAACGTTTATTCCTCCGCGCGTCACTATCGCCTGATCAATCGGCATTGCGGCCTTTACCGTTATAGGCACGTTTTTTATAAGCGCGGCAAACGCGTGCCGCTGCTCCCTTGTTACGGAATTTGTTTCCATATCCGGGTCTATGCCCGAAAGGCTGACCATTATGGGTATAAGTCTTCTTGGGAAAAGCCCATCCAGCGCATTCTGAAAGCTTTTGCGGCTGTTTTGCTGAAAATCCCTGACAAGGCGGCGGTCAAGCTCCTCCAAACCAAGCCCGGGCTTAAGGTCTATCATAAGCTTTGCCCCTGCGGGATCGTCAGCGATGCGGCTTGACGCGCTCAGTACCAGCGGGCCGGACACGCCGAAGTGCGTAAAAAGCATTTCCCCAAGCTCGCTGTAAACAAGCTTTTTCTTTTTATTATAGGCGCTTAGCGTAACGTTTTTCAGCGAAAGTCCCATCAGCTCTTTGGGCCATTCCTCCTCCGTTTCAAGGGAGATAAGGCTGGGCACTATTTTTGTTACGCTGTGCCCGAAGGCTTTGGCGAATTCATACCCGTCCCCGGTAGAGCCGGTTGAGGTATAGCTGGCGCCGCCGGTAGCAAGCACCACGGCATCGTATTTTTCGCTTTTGCCGCCAAGGTTTATTATAAACTCGTTTTCTTCTTTTGTAATGGAGCGAACGCGGCTGTTCAGCCTTATGTCAACGCCCGCTTTTTTAACCCTGTTCGCCAGGGCGCGAAGAATGTCGCTTGATTTATCGGACTCGGGGAAAATTCTTCCGCCGCGCTCTACCTTTGTTGGTACGCCCTCCGCGTTTACCGCGGCAACAAGCTCATCATTTGTAAAGCCGTACAGCGCGCTGTACAAAAAGCGTGGATTGCGGGGTATGTTTTCAAAAAAGTCCTTTATATCCGCCGAATTTGTTAAATTGCAGCGGCCTTTGCCCGTTATAAAAAGCTTTTTGCCAAGCTTTTCGTTTCTTTCATAAAGCGTAACATTATGGCCGGCGTTTGCCGCCTCGGTTGCGCACATCATGCCGGCGGGGCCTCCGCCTATTACAGCCACCCGGCTCATATAAGTCCCTTTCCGCTCAAAAAGCCCTTTTCGTTCCATGTTATAAGCTTTATTGGCTCATTCTTTCGCATTTCAAGCTCGCTTACGCTGCAATTGTCTATTTTTATCTGCCGCATGTTTTCAAGCGGTATGCCGACAGCGTCCGCCATAATAAGCTTTATTGGCATAGTGTGGCTTACTATAACAATGGTCGAATCCATTGAGTTTTCGTCAACGGCGCTTTTAAGCGCGCTCTTTGCCCTTTTAAGTATGGTATAGGCAGACTCGGCCTTCATCTCCGCGCTTTTTTCCTCATCCAGATGCCAGGACCAATCTTCCCAAAAGGTTGGAAATTCCTTTGAAATTTCCCTTGCCGTTTTGCCTTCCCAAAGGCCAAAGTCTATTTCTATCATTCCGTCGAGCGGCTTAACGCCAAGGCCGTGCCTTTCGGCAATTGCCTCCGCCGTGGCAAAGGCTCTTTTCAGGGGCGATGAATAAACGGCATCCACCCTTCTGCCGCTAAGCCATTCACCAACGGCTTTTGCCTGCGCCTCTCCGCGCGCGTTCAGGTGAATATCCGTTCTGCCCTGAACTCTGGCGTCGCTATTCCATTGCGTTTGCCCGTGGCGAACCAAAATAATCTTCATTCCCTGCCGTTCTCCTTGGTAACGTATACGCCGTGGCTGCCCCAGATTCCTTCAAGCTGGTTCAGCGAGTTTGAAACCTCTTCCCTGCGCCTTAAGCTGCAGGCCACTATTATGGCATTTATAAGGCTTAAAGGGGCGACAAGCGAATCCGCGAAGCCCGCCATGTCGCTTCTTGCGATAAGCGCGTATTCCGCCTTTTCTGCGATTGGTGAGGAAACGCTGTCCGTTATGGCGATTATGGTCGCGCCCTTGCCGCGCACAAAATCAAGCGCGTCTATGGTTCTGTTTGAATAGCGCGGAAAGCTTATGCCTATGCAAACATCGTCCTTGCCTATGCGGAACAGATCTTCGTATATATTGCCCATGGCGCCGGATACCATAGTAACGTTATCCATAACAAAGCCCAGATAATAAGAAAGGAACTGGGCAAGCGGCGCGGCGCTCATAAGGCCGAGAATATATACCTTTTTGGCGCCGAGCAAAGCGTTTATGGCGGCGTTAAAGGATTCATTATCTATTGAATCTATGGTTGAGCGAATGTTTGACATATCCGATTTAAGTACGGATTTAAGCACATCGTTCGGCTGAAGATCCCCCGTAAGCTGAATGCGCTGAACGCTGGTAAGCTTGTTTCTTATAAGCTCCTGCAGCGATTTCTGCAGCTCCGGATATCCATCGTACCCCAGCGCGTAAGCAAAGCGAACCACAGTTGATTCGCTCACGCCCACTATGCGCCCCATTTTGGAGGCGGTTATAAACGCCGCGCGGTCGTAATTTTCGGTTATGTATGCCGCAAGCTGCTTTTGCCCCTTGCTCAGCGTTTTATAGCTTTTGTTAAGCCTTACGAGCAGATCGCTGCCCTCGCTCTTTTCCGCGTCCTTGCGCATTTTAATATCACCGATCCTTTTTCAAAATTTCAAGCATGCGCTCATCCGTAAAGCTCATTTGCATGGGGGTTATGGTAGCGTAGCCTTTTTGTACCCATCTGTCGTCCACATCGTCATCCTCTTGGCTCATATATACTATGCCGTGATGCGAATAGAACATTTTCTTTCCGTTTTCATTTTCCCTAAGCTCATATTCCGTAGGATACCTATGGTACCCGAGAGGCGTAAGCTTTATACCCTTGCATTCTTCCCGTGCGCAGTCCGGCGCGTTTACATTAAGAAGCATCAGCTCTTTATGTTTGTCCATCATGTGCATCGCTTCCTCGAGCGCGTATATGCAGGCATCGAAATTCGTGGGTTCAAACACCTGATCCGATACCGCTATCGCCCTTATGCCGTATACGGTCGCTTCCATTGCGGCTCCCACGGTTCCGGAGTAAAGCGTATCCGTGCCCAGATTGTTGCCGTGGTTTATGCCGGAAATAACCATATCCGGCCATTCGCCCATAAGCTGCATGCCAAGCTTTGTGCAGTCCGCAGGCGTTCCGCCGACGGCGTATGTTTCTATATGCTCAAGCCCCTCCACGCTCACGCGCTCGGCACCAAGGCCATACTCTGAGCAGGTGAACGAATGGCTTGCGCCGCTTTTTTGCTGGCTCGGAGCGGCAATTATAACCGTATGCTTATCGCAAAGGGCCAGCGCAAGCGCCTTTATGCCCGCGGCATTCACCCCGTCGTCATTTGTCAAAAGAATTCTCATTTTTTCTTTTCGCTTTCACTTTAATTCTCATCCTTCATATTCTAACAGAATTGCGCACATATATCAACAATAATACAGAAATGATGCAAGAGTTGCGTTATTGCAATTCAGTACAAAAAAACCGAGCGGGAAAAATCCCGTTCGGCTAATTTGTTTCTTTTAAGTATGCTTCTGTTGCCGCGGCAAAATTAATACTTGCGCTTACGGGCAGCTTCGGCTTTCTTCTTGCGCTTTACGCTGGGCTTCTCATAATGCTCACGCCTACGGACCTCAGCGAGGACGCCAGAGCGCGCGCACTTACGTTTGAACCGTTTCAGGGCACTCTCCAGGGACTCGTTTTCGCCTACACGAATTTCCATTTCTTTATCCCTCCCCTCTGATGCAGCATAGCGGTATTCCATCCAAAAATAATGGGCTATATCCGCAAACAAAGATATTATAAGGGAACATCGGCCCAAAGTCAACCAAAAGTATCCAAATTTCCTCTCCACGAAAAACCTCCGCCCAAAGATTGGTGCCCGGGCGGAGGTTTTGATGCGCTTTAGGTTTGTTTATTCCTCGTTTTCAATCTGCTCGCGGTACTTGGCAAGCTCTTCCTGGTTCGCCATTATGAAGTGGCCGGGCTCGATTTCCGTCCAAACCGGCTTATCGGTTTCGTAATGGTGGCAGGAGGGATCGTATACCTCAAGCACCTTGTCGCGCTCGCTCTCGGGATCTGGCATGGGGATGGCGGAAAGCAGGGCGCGGGTATACGGATGCAGAGGATGCGAGAACAGCTTTTCGGTTTCGGAAAGCTCCACTATAACGCCCTTGTGTATAACGGCTATCCTGTCGCAGATGAAGCGCATAACGCTAAGATCGTGCGCTATGAAAAGGTACGTAAGGCCGCGCTCCTTCTGCAGCTTGCTCATAAGGTTAAGCACCTGCGCGCGAATTGAAACGTCCAACGCGCTTATGGGCTCGTCCGCGATTATGAACTCCGGCTCCATTATAAGGCTTCTCGCTATGCCTATGCGCTGCCTCTGACCGCCGGAGAACTCGTGCGGGAAACGGCTGGCGAATTCGGGCAGCAGACCAACGTCCGCCAATGCCTGGCTTACAGCCTTTTCCTTATCGGCCTTGGATATTTCGGGATGAACATTTATAAGACCTTCGCTTACAATGTAGTCCACCTTGGCGCGCTCGTTAAGGCTTGCCATGGGGTCCTGGAATATCATCTGTATCTTCTGCGTAACCTGCTTATCCAGCTGGCGGCTTATCTTGCCGCTTATGCGCTGGCCGTTGAATATTACTTCGCCGGCGGTTATGGGGTTAATGCGGATTATCGCCCTGCCGATTGTGGTTTTGCCCGAGCCGGACTCACCAACCAGGCCGAACGTTTCGCCCTTGTAAATATCGAAAGTAACTCCCTTTACGGCTACGAACTTCTTTTTGCCCTTGCCGAAGGTTACTTCCATATCGCGCACCTGAAGCAGAGGTTCCTTTGTCATATCAACCATTGTTCTTTCCTCCGTTATTGCTGCGCAGTTTTCTCATGTTCCTTATGTTCTTTATGCTCGCGGGCGGCTCAACATGCGGTGCCCTCGGGTCAAGCAGCCACGTGCGGGCCTTATGCGTGGGCGACACCTCAAAATACGGCGGCCTGTGCTTAAAGTCTATCTTCAGCGCCTGCGGGTTACGGGCGGCAAAAGCATCGCCGCGTATGGGGTGGAACAGGTTCGGAGGAGTACCCTTTATGGAATAAAGATCCTCGCCCTTCACGCCAAGCTGAGGCAGGGAGCTGAGCAGTGCCCATGTGTACGGGTGCTTAGGATCGTAGAACACTTCGTCGGTAGTGCCTATTTCAACTATATCGCCCGCGTACATAACGGCTATACGGTCGGCAACGTTCGCGACAACGCCAAGGTCATGCGTTATGTAAATGGTGGTCAGCTCATATTTATTCTTAAGCTGCTTAATAAGGTTCAGTATCTGCGCCTGTATTGTAACGTCAAGAGCGGTTGTGGGCTCATCGCAGATAAGTATGCGGGGGTTACAGGCCATTGCTATGGCTATAACAACCCTTTGCCTCATGCCGCCGGAGAACTCGTGCGGATACTGGCCATATCTGCGCTCGGGTTCGGGTATGCCAACGTCCGCAAGAATTTCTATTGCCTTCTTCTTGGCGGCATCGCCGTGCAGGTTTTGGTGAAGTCTTAATGCCTCGCCTATCTGCCAGCCTATCGTCTTAAGCGGGTTAAGGCTGGTCATCGGGTCCTGCATGACCATTGCAACTTCCTTACCACGGATGCCGAACCAATCGTTTTCGGTTTTAAGCTTGGCAAGGTCTATCGGATGCTCCGGGTCACGGCCGTAATAGAGTATTTCGCCGGAATCCACCCAGCCGTTCTTATCCAGAAGGCCTATGAAATTCTTTGTGAATACGCTTTTGCCGGAGCCGGACTCGCCGACTATCGCAAGGCTTTCGCCCTTATACAGGTCAAGGCTTATGCCGCGAATCGCGTGCAGCACCTTGCCGCGCAGGCTGAATTTTACGTTTAAATCCTTTACCGAAAGGATGACTTCTTTGTTTTCCATTGTCAGCCCTCCTTAAACGTGATTCTTGGGATCGGCAGCATCGCTGAAGGCATTACCGACCAAGTAGAAGCAAATGGTGATTACGGAAAGTATTATCGCGGGAACAATAAGCTGATACCTGAGGCTGGGCGCCATCATAAGGCTGCGGCCCTTGTTGACCAGGTTGCCCAGGGACGGGGTATCTATAGGCAGGCCCAAGCCGATATAGGCAAGGAAAACCTCGGAACCTATAGCACCGGGAATGGCAAGCGCCATACGGAGCATAACAACCGAAACCATCTGCGGCAGCAGGTTTTTGATTATAACGCGGCGAGTGGGCGTGCCAAGGCAGCGGGACGCCAGGTTAAAGTCACGGTCGCGGATAATTATGACCTGGTTGCGGATAAAGCGGGCAAGGCCTATCCAGCCGGTTATGCTCATCGCGATAATTATCGTCTGCACGCTCGGCCTCATAACGTAGGAGGCGAGTATAAGGATTATGGTAGAGGGAATGTTGTTTATAACGTTATAGATTTCGGTGAACAGGAAGTCCAGCTTGCGGACATAGCCCCAAAGCAGGCCAACCAGTATGCCGACCACGGCCTCGATAGCCGCAACGATTATACCTATGAAGAGGCTGGTGCGGGTGCCGCTCCACATTCTGCTCCACAGATCCTGACCTATATCGTTGGTGCCGAACCAGAACACGGAGTTGGGGCTCTGATTGCTTATGAAGCCAACCTGCGGAGTTATCTCGCTGGGATCGGTTACGCGGGCAACGCCCTTGTTCATGCCCTTGGTCTGGCCGTCTTCACTGACTATATCAAGCATCATCTGCTCGCTGGGAACAAACGCGTAGTACCAGCCCTCGTTGCCCTCGCCTTCAAGCGCAGTAAGCTCTATGGCTACCGATTCGCTTCCGCGCATTATGCTGGCGGCGGTTACGGTAGGAGTTCCCCAGCTGTCCGGTACCTTTATGTAGGTAAGCACGCAGCCCTCGGGCACATCGGCTATAAGGTCGCCTGTGGTCTGCTTGGAGGAGGAGGACGTTACGCCCGTGGTTTCCTCGTCAACGGTTATCCAGCACGCCTCAAAGTAGGTGGTCTTGGTGCCGTCTTCGCTGGTAACGTACATATAGGGCTTTTCGGAGCTTACAACACCATAGTACCAACCGGCATTGTTGGGATCCTCGGTCGCGGTGATTTCCTCTGCCGTGCCGCCCTTTTCCTGCACATAAAACTTTACATGGCCCCAATCGCTGGGAGCTTTAACGTAAGCAAGGGTGGTATTCCTGCCGTCTGTTTCAACGGCATAGTCGCCGCTGGTGTACTTAATGCCGCTAAGCTCGGTTTTGCCGTCATCGGAAACGGTAACCCACACGGCCCTGTCGTCATACTTATTTACAAGGTTAGGATCAAACTGATTGGGAAGTATGGGCTGGATAAACGTGAATATCACGAGTACCAGCATTATTATCAGGTTGGTAACGGCAACCTTGTTTTTAAGGAACACCCTAACGGTGCTGCGCCAATAGGAATAGTTTGAATAACCGGCGCGCTCGGCAGCGGTTTCATCATATTCCGCAAAGTCGAAATCCTCGGGAGTGAGTTTTGCCATCTCCTCCGCGGTAAGGTCGTCCTTTTCGGTAAAGGCGGCATTGGATTCGGCTATGCTGTCTTCAAGCTTTTTGCTTAATTTATCCTTTATGGAATACTTGCTCATCGTGAGCCCTCCTTCTTGGTGAAGCTGATACGCGGGTCAACAACAGCCATAAGCAGGTCGCCCAGCAGCAGGCCAAGTATGCTCATTACGGCGAATATAACCACCAGAGCAAGAACCATGTTGTTATCCTGCCTCTTTATAACGTCCACCAGCAGGCCGCCCATGCCGGGTATGGAGTACAATGACTCAACATAAATTGAACCGGATATGGTAAGGAGTATGGAGCCGGGGATCAGGTTTACCATAGGCACCACGGAATTGCGGAAAACGTGACGGAACCATATAGTACTGTTCGGAACGCCCTTCGCGCGGGCAAGCTTTATATAGTCCTTGTTGGTTTCGTCCACCATGTAGCGCCTGAGCCACATTGCGTAGCTGGATATGGAGGGCAGAGCCAGGGATATAACCGGCAATATAAGACTTGTCCATTGAGTTTCGTCATAAAGCATGCTTACGCCCAGCCAATCGGAGCCGTAAAGCTGAATGAATATGAAATACACGGCATTAGGCACGGCCTGTATAAACACTATGTAGGCATTGCCCAGCTTATCGGCAAGGCCGCCCTTGCTGCGGGCCATCAATACGCCCAGCGCCATGCCGAGCGGAAGGCTTACGGCCATAGCTATAAGGCCAACCTTCATTGATATGCCTATCTTGCCGCCGATAATGTCCGTAATTTGCGCATTTACACGATAGCGGTAGGATATACCCAGGTCACCCTGAAGGGCGTTTATTATAAACCTGCCTACCTGCACATACAGCGGATCTTTCAAGCCCATTTTCTGAAGACCGGCTTCGATCATCTGCGGGCTCATCTTTTCGTAGTTATTGAAGTATCCTTCTTCAGGCATTGCGCGCACAAGCAAGAACACGATGGTTATAAGTATAACCAATGTTATTAATGATCTGCCTATTCGCTTTAATGAATATAGTAACACTTTTTGGTTTCTCCTTCATGTTCCCGTTTCGGTTTGTTTCAGGGAACCGTGTTTGCTGAAAAAATAATTTGTGGTCGGGGGATCGATATCCCCGTGTTAGGAGAATAACGTAAACGGCTCTGCCCCGCAGTATACAGAGCAGAGCCGCGTTTTATTTTTTAGGTGTTAATTACGTTTAAGGGATTAGCCTTCCAGAGCAGCGGTCCACTCAGCGTACTGAGCATCGAACATATCCTGGCTCATAGCGGTCTTGTAGACGTGCTGGCCCTTATAACGGCTGCTGGACTGACCCATCATGGCGTACTGGCCTTCGAAGCCGTTCAGCTTGGTGGCCATGTAGGAACCGCCGGAGATGAAGCCGGGGACTACGATAGCATGCTCAATGTAGAACGCTTCGGCAGCGGCAAACGCCTCATAACGGGCATCCATGTCGCTGGTCTGCTCACGAGCATAGTCAACAAGCGCGTAGTATTCGTCGATCAGAGCGTTGGTCTCTTCGGTCTTGGTGTCCTTGAATACCCTGTAGGTATCGGTGTCATGGCAGAAGAAGTTGTAGCTGTTCTCACGCTCGAACGGATCGGCCCAGGTCTCGGGATCCATGAAGTCGGCGCCCCAGTTCAGTTCCTGGATAGCGTAGTTGCCGTTACGGCGGGTTTCATTCAGGAAGGAGTTGCCGGAGTAGCTTACAACGATTATATCGATGAAGTCGGTACCGAGGAGTTCCTCAACCTGCTGTTCCAGAACCACGGTGCAGTTTGCCCAAGTGGTGGAGCTGGAGTTGTAGTTGATGGGGACCTTGATGGGGAAGGTGCAGCCGGCAGCCTCAAGCTCAGCCCTGGCGGCGTCGCGATACTGCAGCGCAAGCTCCTCATTGAAGCTCTCGTTCTCGGTGTAGTAGGCCAGGTCGCCGTAGGAGACGTAGTCCTTGCCATTGTAGGTGGAGAAGCCCTTCGGGGTGATGGTGTTGATCTTATGGATGGAAGGATCATCACCGGGGTACTTGGCGGCCAGATATTCATCGCGGTTGATGGCGTGGAATATGGTCTTACGGAAGTTCTCGTTGTTAACGGCTATGGTCCAGTTGTCGGGCTCATACTCTTCGTCGAAGCAGGGCTCAAAGTTGAAACCGAAGAAGTAGGAATAGTCGCCTATAACACGGGAAGTGGTTATCATCTGGCTCTTCTCGGGATCGCTCAGCCAATCGGCAACGATATCGGAACCGATGTCGGCACCGTCAACCTCACCGCGCAGGAACAGCTCGGGCGCGAGGGTGGTAGCTTCAGCGTTGTAGGTCTGCTCGATGCGCTCGATGTATACGTGCTCGGCATCCCAGTTGTTTTCATTGCGGGTGTAGATGCGCTTCTCCTGGGGCTTGAAGGTGGAGAGGATGTACGCGCCGTTGAACCACATTGAGTAGTTATCCAGAGCGTAGCTGGTGCCAAGCTCCTCAAGCAGGGAGGCGGGGGCGGGCCAATAGGTACCAAACTGCAGAGCGGTCAGGAAGTACGGACGGGGCTTTACCAGGTGATATACCAGGGTAAGATCGTCAACGGCCTCTACGCCAAGCTCTTCGGGAGTGACGGCGGGGACTTCGGTCCAGGTGTCGTACTTGCCGGTTTCGGCGTTCCAATCGGAGCCTTCGTAGATGATGCCGTTAGCATCGATTACGAAATCCTGATCTTCACCAACTTCGGTGCCCTGCTCTACGGCCACCAGCTGAGCGGCGGTGTAAGCAAGCAGTTCGGAAGCGTTTACAATCCAGCCTTCCATCAGGTAGCTGTTGCCGCTGTCCATGGCGGCGTCGCAGACGTAACGAGCGGCCGCAACATAGTCGTTAGCGGTAACGGGATCCATCTGGTTGCCGTCCGCATCGTACCAATACTGGCCGGCGCGAAGGTGGAAGGTCCAGGTAAGGCCGTCTTCACTCTGTTCCCAGGACTCGGCGCCGCAGGGCAGGATGTTGCCGTAGGTGTCGTTCTCAACCAGGGAATCGATGGTGTTGGCGCCGACTACCAGCTCGTAGGTAGTGCCGCTTACCAGATAGTTCATGGTGGTTACTTCGCTGGAGTACAGCGAACGGTAAACCTGCTCGTCGGCATACTCACGGCCGTCGGGACCTATGTTGGATACAGGCTCCGCGGTAGCGGTAGTATCTTCAGTAGTAGTCTGAGTGTCGTCAGCAGTCTGCGCTGCCGTTTCGGTGGGCTCAGTGGGCTCTGTAGTGGTGGTAGAGCCAGAGCAGCCGGCGAAGCACGCCGCTATCATAAGGACAGCAAGCAGCATTGCAAGCGTTTTCTTCATTGTGTTCTCTCCTTTTATTTTTAATCGCCCGCCGTGTTTCATGCGGGAAATTCAAAATTCCAAGTAACTCAAAAAAGGTTCCGTGTTCAGTTTTAGGTGTTTCGCGCCCGCGTACGGCGCATAAGTTTCAGGTTTTCAATGCCAAAGTTACTGTACTAAATTCAGTGCTAAAAGTTTATATAAAAAATTGAAATCAAAAATCATAAAGCCGGACCCTTCCGGCAACCCGTATTATATATCAATCTTTCGCATTTATCAACGATAATTTTGCATAATCGACTTGACTGTTCTTAAAAATGCCCCAATTGCCTTGATTAAATTTTTATTTTATGCATAATTTTGATTTGTTTTATGCAATGCACACCAATCAAACCAAAAGTCCGCGGCGCTTTACGGCGTCCATTACAAGGGCAGAGATAGCCTCTATACTTTTAAGCTTTCCGTCCTCCATGCAGTATATAACCTCCGCCTCTTCGGTGCGGCCGGCTATTTCAAGATATTTCGCCATGGCGCGCTGCTGAATGCCGTGGTCGGATTCATATATGTCCTTCCCCTCCCCCACGTACTCGCGGTAGCCTTTTTTGGTCACGTTCTCCTCGGCGGCCTTGGGCAGAATGGAGAATATTATATTAAGGTCGGGCCTGGGCAGACCAAAGTGATTGTATTCAAGATCAAAGACCCAGTCCACAATATCGGGCTTACCCAAATCTATGTCCCTTATGCTTTGGTATACGGCGTTTGACATAACAAACCTGTTTATAATAAGGAAGTCCGTCTCTCCGTCCTTATAATCCTTAAAGCTTTCCCATCTATCAAGCGCAAACCAAAGCGCCATGCTTTTGCCGTCTATCTCGTCCGCGCGCACTCCGTCCGCGCCGCTGAGCAGTTTTCCTATCTGCTTGCCGAAATAGGTATCATACATCGGGTAGTCGCGCCCGGCAACGCTATAGCCAAGCCTGGTCAGGTTCTCCTTAAGCGCGCGCACCTGCACGCCCTTCCCTCCGCCGTCTATGCCTTCTATTGCTATTATCTTCGTTTTGCGCATATTCATGTCCCCCGCTTGTATTGCACCGCTATTTTATCATATTCGGCGGCGGCTGTCAGTTGAATCGCAAAAATAATATTGTTTATCCATCAATATAATGTTGACATACTATATTATACGCCGTATAATATCATCGTCGAAAGGAGGTTGTCGACATGGTATTTCAATTAGGTTCGGCGCTGCTTGACGCGTGCGTGCTGGCAGTGCTTGATAAAAAGGACGCGTATGGATACCTGCTTACGCAAAGTCTAAAGCAGGTTATGGACATATCGGAGTCCACGCTTTATCCGGTGCTGAGGCGGCTTCAGAAGGACGGGCTGCTTTCAACATACGATCAGCCGTTTTCGGGAAGGCTCAGGCGTTACTACACGCTTACGGACACGGGGCGAGTTAAGCTGAAAGAATACAGGGCCGAATGGAAGGCTTATACATTAAAAGTAAATACCCTTTTATACGGATACGGCGGCGGCGACACAGCGCTTAACGATAAAGT
>CAZRHS010000008.1:0-21980 GCA_964600045.1 uncultured Clostridium sp. | reverse complement strand
GGAGAAACAGCGATGACATATAAAAGAACCGCCCGGCGCGGCGGCACAGCCAAAAGGTACAGCATAAACACGGCGGGATGCAGCCGCGATGAAATGATAAAGGCGTTTCACCAAAAGCTGAATGAGATGCAAGCAAGCATAAAACACATAATGTAAAAGGGAGGAGCAGGCAATGACCAAGAATGAATACTTAAATAAGCTGAGAGACGGCCTCAGCGGTATGGACGACGGCGAGCGCGAGGCCGCTATGCAGTTCTATACCGAATATTTTGAAGATGCCGGCGAGGAGAATGCCGAAAAGATAATGACGGAGCTGGGCGACCCTGAAAAGCTGGCGCAGGAAATAAAGAAGCAATGCGCATACAGCGCTAAGAGCGAGCCCGCCGCCGAAGCCGAAACCGCAGCCCGCGGCGAGGCGTTCACAGGCATACATTCAGAAACCGTGAACGCAAAGCTTATACTGCTTCGCGGCAATGAGTACCGCGTGGATCTGGATATTCCCGAAGGCGTTAAGAAGCCCGACGTATCCATACGAAACGGCGTGCTGAACATAGAAGAAGAGGAAGGCCCCAAGCGTATCATCAACGTGTTTGACGGCAACTTTTGGAGCAACGCGTTCGGCAAGCGCGCCGCATGGCGGCAGTCCGTTATAACAATAACCGTGCCGGACGTGCAGTTTAATGATTTTTCGTTTGAAACCGTAAACGGCACGATAGACATTACAAAGTGCGCATCCGGAAGCACGGATAACGTGCCCGCGCTGTGCCTAAGTTCACTTAAGTGCGAAGCCGTAAACAGCACGATAAACGTTGCTCGCGTCAACGCAGACAAGATACACATTGAAAACGTGAACGGCTCAACCAACGCAACCGACTGCACCGCCACCGCGGGCTGCCACTGCGAAACCGTGAACGGCTCCGTAAAGCTTACGGGCAGCATACGCGGCAAAGTGCATCTTGAAAGCGTTAACGGCTCCGTAGTGTTCAGCACAACGGAAAAGCGGGAGCAGTTCAACTGCGAATTTGATACCATGTCCGGCTCCGTATATATAAACGGCGAAAAGCAGAGCCGCAAGCACGCCGCCATCAAAAACAGCGCGGCCGAAAGTTTCCTTAAGGCCGAAACGATAAACGGTTCCGTACGCGCGGATTTTGCCGTGTAACCTAAGTGTGGCTGCATAAAATGATGTATCGCACGGGTATTTTTCCCGTTAGCGTAAAATAACGGTTGACAAGCGCCGACAAGGTTCTTATACTTTAGGACGAAGTTGGTTTTGCGAACAAGGAGTACAGACCGATGATTAAGGCTTTCGCTTTTGCACGTTACTTTTACTTTACTATGACTGCGTAGTAGGGGTAATTTGTGTGCAAAGGAAAAGCTCTTTTAATTAAGAGAATGCGCTTGAGCGGCACAGGTTACACCGGTGCCGCTTTTTTGTTGCAAAGCAGGCTTAACTTGAGTAATTAAATTTTTCGGAGGATATATAAAAATGATTGTTGTACTTAAGCACGGAGTAAGCAAGGAAAAGCAGGATCAGCTGATAGACTGGCTGAAGGGTCAGGGGCTTGGCATACATATTTCCGAAGGCCAGTTCCAAACCGTGCTTGGCCTTATAGGCGACACCGGCCGCGTGGACATGGACCTTATAGCGAGCCTTGGCATAGTTGATTCCGTAAAGCGCGTTACCGAGTCCTTTAAGTGCTGCAACCGCAAATTCCATCCGGATGACATGATAGTTGACGTAAGCGGGGTTAAGGTTGGCGGCGGCAATTTCTGCATGATAGCCGGGCCGTGCTCCGTTGAGAACGAAGATCAGATACTGGAGGTGGCGCGCGCGGTAAAGGCAAGCGGAGCGAATATGCTGCGCGGCGGCGCGTTCAAGCCCCGCACCTCCCCCTATGATTTTCAGGGGCTTAAGGCAACGGGCATTGAGCTGCTGAAGCTTGCAAAAAAGGAAACCGGACTGCCCATAGTTACGGAAATAATGAGCGTTAACCACCTGCCGCTTTTTGAGGACGTGGACCTTATTCAGGTTGGCGCCAGAAACATGCAGAACTTTGAGCTGTTAAAGGAGCTTGGTAAGCTTGATAAGCCAATTCTTCTTAAGCGCGGCCTTGCAAACACGCTAAAGGAGCTTCTTATGAGCGCTGAATACATTATGGCCGGCGGCAATGAGCGGGTTATACTGTGCGAGCGCGGCATACGCACGTTTGACGATTACACGAGAAATACGCTTGACCTTGCGGCGGTGCCAATGCTTAAGGAGCTTACGCACCTGCCCATAATAGTTGACCCCAGCCACGCGACCGGCATAGCAAGGCTTGTTCCGCCCATGGCGCTTGCCGCGTCCGCCTGCGGTGCGGACGGCCTTATAATAGAGGTTCATAATAACCCCATGAAGGCGCTTTGCGACGGCGCGCAGTCCTTAACGCCCGCGCAGTATGATGAGCTTGCCAAAAAGGTGCGCCGCGTAAGAGAGGCGGTTAACGAATGACCGCGGGAATAGTGGGCCTGGGCCTTATAGGCGGCTCCTTTGCCAAGGCGTATCACGAGGCCGGCGAAAGGGTTCTCGCGTTCGATACGGATAAAAGCATACTCGATTTTGCCAAAATGAGCGGAGCGGTTGACGGCGAGCTTAACGAGGAAAGCATTGCCCGATGCGACATAGTGCTTATAGCCGTATACCCCGAGGCCTGCATAGAATACTTCAGCCGTATGGCGAAACATATAGGAAAGAATACCGTTGTGCTTGACTGCTGCGGCACAAAGCGCACCGTTTGCGAAAGCTGCTTCCCCATAGCCGAAAAATACGGCGTTTCGTTCGCCGGCGGCCACCCCATGGCGGGCACGCATAACTCCGGCTTTAAGTACGCACGCGCGAATCTTTTCCATAACGCGCCCATGGTAATAGTGCCGCGGGATCGCGACGATATAGCGTTTCTTGAAAGGATAAAAACGCTGCTTGCCCCGGCCGGGTTCGCCTCCTTTTCCGTTACATCGGCAGAGGAGCACGACAAAATGATAGCCTTCACGTCCCAGCTTGCGCACGTAGCCTCAAACGCTTATATAAAAAGCCCCACGGCAAGGCAGCATAAGGGTTTTTCCGCGGGCAGCTACAAGGACATGACGCGCGTAGCATGGCTTAACCCCAAAATGTGGGCCGAGCTTTTCAGCGAAAATAAGGACTATCTTTTGTATGAGCTTGATACATACATAGCATCCCTTAATGAATACAAAGCCGCGCTTGAAAGCGACGATACCGAGCGGCTTATAAAGCTGCTTGACGACGGGCGCAGGCTTAAGGAGGAGGTTGACGGCAGATGATAAGCATACACGTAAACGCGTCCCGCGAATACGAAGTTAAAATTCAAAGCGGAATACTCGCCTCATCAGGCAGCGAAACGCTTAATGCCGTTCACTCCGCGGGTAAGGTTATGATAGTATCGGACAGCAATGTTTTCCCCATCTATGGCGATAAGGTTGTCCGCTCCTACCGGGAAGCCGGATTCGATGTGCACACTTTTGTGTTCACTGGTGGTGAGGAAAACAAGTCAATAGAAACATACACGGCAATTATAAACGCGCTGAGTGAAAACCGCTTTTCAAGGAGCGATGTGCTTGCCGCGCTCGGCGGCGGCATAGTTGGAGATGTTGGCGGGTTCGCCGCGGCAACGTATCAGCGCGGCATACGCCTTGTTCAGCTGCCCACAACTCTGCTTGCGGACGTTGATTCCTCAATAGGCGGCAAAACCGCGGTTAATTTGAAAAGCGGCAAAAATCAGCTTGGCAGTTTTTATCAGCCGTCACTTGTGCTTTGCGATACTGATGCGCTTTCAACCCTTCCCGAAAGCGAATATAAAAATGGCTGCGGCGAAATAATAAAATATGCCGTGCTTTCGGGAGAGGAGCTTTTTTCCGCCGTATCGTCATGCGATATTCGCGCGAACTATGAAAGCATAATAGCCGAGTGCGTAAAGCTTAAGCGCGACATAGTGGCCGAGGACGAATTTGATACGGGCCGCCGCAGGCTTTTGAACCTTGGCCACACGTTTGGCCACGCCATAGAAAAATGCAGCAATTACTCAATCCCTCACGGCGCGGCGGTAGGCACAGGGCTTGCCATAATAAGCCGCGCGGCATGCAGGCGCGGATACTGCTCAAGTGACGTTGCCGAAAGGATTGAAAAGCTTATTAAACAATATTCGCTTGATACCGAAACCGATTTTACGGCCAAGGAGCTTTATCTTGCCGCGCTTTCGGACAAGAAGATAGACTCAGGGAAAGTTAACCTCGTGGTGCCCGAAAAAATAGGTCAATGCGCGATAGTATCCGTTCCTAACGAAGAAATGCTCGCGTGGCTTTATGACGGCGGTGCCAAATGACGCGCACGATACAGCCCGGCACCCGCACGGGCAGGGTTAATATAATATCGTCCAAATCCTGCGCGCACAGGCTTATCATTTTGGCCGCGCTGGCCAAATCCGCCTCTACCATAACCTGCCGCGGCACATCGGCGGACATAGAAGCAACGATTGACTGCGTAACGGCCCTTGGCGCGCGCGTAGCAAGAAACGGCGACACGATAAGCATTGAGCCTATACACAAAGTTCCGGACAACTTATGTGAGCTTCATTGCCGTGAAAGCGGCTCAACCCTGCGCTTCCTTTTGCCGGTTGTGGGCGCGCTTGGCGCGAAGGCCGTATTTATAATGGAAGGAAGGCTTGGCGAAAGGCCGCTTAAACCGCTTGACCAAGTGCTTACGGCGCACGGCATGAATATAAGTAAAGACGGAAACCGGCTTTATTGCTCAGGCTCTCTCACGCCCGGTGAATACTCAATAGACGGCGGAGTTTCAAGCCAGTATATTTCAGGCCTTCTTATGGCATTGCCGCTGCTTTATAGCAAAAGCACGCTTGATATTACGGGCAGGCTTGAATCCGCGGCGTATATAGACATTACGCTTAACGCGTTATCATTGGCGGGCGCTGTGCCCGGTTGCTCTTCAGACAGGCGGCATTACGATATAGCGGGAAAGAGTGAATACAATCTCGGCACCTGCTCCGCCGAAGGGGATTGGTCAAACGCGGCGTTTTTCCTTTGCATGGGTGCTTTAAGCAAGCTTGGCATAACCGTATGCAATCTTAACCCCGCCTCCTGCCAGGGGGACAGAAAAATATGCGAAATACTCAGCGAAATGGGAGCGGACGTACAAATTGGCGCAAACGAAGTCAGCGTTAAACGGCGCGAGCTTAAGCCTATTGAAATAGACGCCTCCCCCATTCCCGATCTTATACCGGCGCTGTGCGCGCTTGCCGCAAACGCAATCGGCGATACAAGAATAATAAACGCGCAAAGGCTTAGGCTAAAGGAGTCCGACAGGATTAAATCCACGCTTAATATGCTCCTGTCTTTGGGAGTTAATGCCGAAGAAACCCCGGACGGGCTTATAATTCACGGCACCGGCAAGGTGCGCGGCGGCACGGTTGATGCGTATAACGACCACAGAATAGCCATGGCGGCGGCTGTGGCGGCATCAAACGCAAGCGAGAGCGTAATTATCGAGGGCAGCGAGTGCGTTAAAAAATCATATCCTGCGTTTTTTGAAACGCTTGAAACATTAGCCGCGGAAGGAGAAAACACATGAGCAGTACCTACGGCGAAAACATACATATTTCCATATTCGGCCAATCCCACAGCGAGGCGATAGGCGTTGTTTTGGACGGCATCGGCGCGGGACTTGAAATAAACACGGATGAGCTTAATTCATTCATGCTTCGCCGCGCACCCGGGCGCAACGAATACTCTACCGCAAGAAAAGAGGCGGACGAGCCCAAGTTTCTTTCCGGCATTATAAACGGCCGCACCACCGGCGCGCCAATAGCGGCAATAATACAAAACACGAACACACGAAGCGGCGACTATTCCGCTTTTGAGAATATACCCCGCCCGGGGCACGCCGACTATACGGCGCATGTAAAATACTGCGGCTTTGAGGACCGCGCGGGCGGCGGGCATTTTTCCGGCAGGCTTACAGCTCCCCTTTGCGTTGCGGGCGGGATCTGCAAGCAGTTTCTTGAAAAGGAAGGCATTAGCATAATAAGCCGAATTTACTCGATAGGCTCGGTTTGTGACGAAGGTGAGTTAGTCGAATCAACCGCCGAAAAGGAATTCCCAACCGTAAGCGACACGGCGGCCGAGGAAATGAAGCGGGAAATAGCCGCGGCAAAGGCCGACGGGGACAGCGTGGGCGGCACGATAGAGTGCTCCGTTTTGGGACTTAGCGCAGGACTTGGCGGGCCCATGTTCGGCGGAATGGAAGGGCGAATTTCGCTTGCGGTGTTCGCCGTGCCCGCCGTTAAGGGAATAGAGTTCGGCGCGGGATTTGCCAGCTCCCGTATGCGCGGCAGTGAGAACAACGACCTTTTCTGTCTAAAGGACGGTAAAGTAGTTACCCAAACGAATAACTGCGGCGGTATCCTTGGCGGAATTACCGACGGCATGCCGCTTACGTTCCGCACAGCGATTAAGCCAACGCCTTCAATAGCGCGCGAACAAGTTACGCTGAACACAAAGACACTTGAGCAGGAAACTCTTTCGATAGCGGGAAGGCACGACCCGTGCATAGTTCCCCGCGCGGTTCCCTGCATAGAGGCCGCCGCGGCAATTGCCGTATACGACGCGCTGCTAGGTAGGCGCGCAGAAACCAAATAAGCATTATATTTTTTGAAAGGACATATAAAAATGGAGCTTTCGGATTACAGAAAAAAGATAGACGCGATTGATAACGAGCTTGTTAAGCTTTTTGTTGAGCGGATGGACACCGCCGCCGAGATTGCGCAATACAAAAAGGAGCACGGCATGAGAGTGCTTGACTCCGCGCGCGAACGCGAAAAGCTGAACGCGATAGCCGACATGGTGCCGGAAGAGCTTAGCGAATACGCGGCATCTCTTTATTCGCTTATATTTGAGCTTAGCCGCAGCCGCCAGGACCGCATAATAGGCACAGCCTCTCCCCTTACCGAGCAGATAGCCAAGGCCGTAAGCGATACCCCCTGCCTGTTCCCCCAGTCCGCATCCGTTGCCTGCCAGGGCGTTGAGGGAGCGTATTCCCAGCTGGCGTGCGACAGACTTTTCAAGCGCGCGAACGTGCTTTACTTCTCAACATTTGAGGCTGTGTTTTCCGCAATAGAAAAAGGCCTTTGCCAATACGGCGTGATACCCGTTGAAAACAGCACAGCCGGCAGCGTGAACGCGGTATACGACCTGATGATGAAGCATGATTTCAAAATTGTTCGCAGCATTCGCCTTAAGGTGGACCACAATCTGGTTGTTAACCACGGCACAAAGCTTGAGGACATAACGGAGATATACTCACATCAGCAGGCCATAAGCCAGTGCAGCGACTTCCTCGCTACCCTTAAGGGCGTAAAGGTTATACCCTGCGAAAACACGGCCGCCGCCGCGAAGAAGGTTGCCGAATCCGGCCGCAGCGACGTGGCCGCCCTTTCAAGCCGCGCCTGCATAGAGCTTTACGGCCTTGAGTGCCTTAAATACAGCGTGCAGAACCAGGGCAACAACTACACCCGCTTTATATGCATTTCAAAGAATCTTGAGATATACCCCGGTGCGGACCGCACAAGCCTTATGATGGTGCTGCCGCACAAGCCCGGTTCTCTTTATAAGGTGCTCAGCCGCTTCTATGCGCAGGGCATAAACCTGAATAAGCTTGAAAGCCGTCCGCTGCCCGAGCGCAACTTTGAATTCATGTTCTATTTTGATATTGAAACGCCCGTGTACTCGCCGGAGTTTACCCAGCTTATGGGAGAGCTTTCAAGCGGCTGCGAAAGGTTCGCTTACCTTGGCAGCTATTCCGAAACAATATGAGGGCCGCTTCCATGCGCTGCGGATTACTCGGCGAAAAGCTTGGCCACAGCTACTCTAAGGCCATACACGAGCGCCTTGCGCCGTATACATACGAAATGATTGAGTGCGAGCGGGACAGGCTTGATGAATTCATGCGCTCCGCCCCGTTTGACGCCATAAACGTTACAATACCCTATAAAAAGGCCGTTATCCCCTACTGCGCCGCGCTTTCGCCCATAGCCGAAAAAATAGGCAGCGTAAACGCCGTTATCAAAAGGAGCGACGGTACCCTTTTCGGGGACAATACGGACGCCTTCGGCTTTATGAGCCTTGTTAACAAAAGCGGCATAAACCCGCGGGGCAAAAAATGCCTTGTGCTCGGCAGCGGCGGCGCTTCGGCAACAATCTGCGCGGTGCTTGATGAGCTTTCGGCGAAAAGCGTAACCGTTATATCCCGAAGCGGAGAGGATAATTACACAAACCTTGAAAAGCACGCGGACGCGGAGATAATAGTAAACACCACCCCCGTGGGCATGTATCCGAACACGGGCGTAAGTCCCGTTGACCTTTCGCTTTTCAAAAAGTGCGAAGGTGTGCTTGACATAGTATACAACCCGCGGCGCACGGCGCTTATAATGCAGGCTGAGGCCCTAAAAATACCCGCAATGAGCGGGCTTTACATGCTTGTAGCCCAGGCTAAGCGCGCGGCGGAGCTTTTTACAGGCACTATGATAGACGACAGCCGCACGGACGAGATAGAGCGAGAGCTTACGCTGAAAATGCAGAACATAGTGCTTATAGGCATGCCCGGCAGCGGCAAAAGCACAATAGCCAAAGCCCTGGGCGAGCGGCTTGAAAGGCGCGTTTATGAAAGCGATGAGCTTATCGTGGAAAAAGCCCAAATGAGCATACCCGATATATTCGCTAAATTCGGCGAATCGCGCTTCAGGCAGCTTGAAAGCGAGGTTTTAAGCGAGCTTGGCAAGCAAAGCGGAATTATAATATCGTCAGGCGGCGGGGCCGTTACACGCGAGGAAAACTATCCTCTTCTTCACCAGAACGGCATTATGGTTTGGCTTAAGCGCAGCATAGATGCCCTGCCGACTGACGGCAGACCAATTTCGCAAAGCACGGATCTTAATGAGCTTTACGCCGTAAGGAAGCCGCTATATGAGCGCTTTAGCGATATTACGGCCGATAATAACGCGGATATTGAAAGCACCGTTAAAACTATTTTGGAGGCACTGAAATGAAGCTGCTTATAATAAACGGACCCAATCTTAATCTGCTGGGGCTTAGGGAGCCGGACATATACGGAAAGCGAACCTACGCTGACCTTGTTGAATACATAGAGGGTGTTTGCCGCGAAAAGGGCGCCGAGTGCGAAGTTTTTCAATCCAATCATGAGGGCGCGATAGTTGATAAAATTCAAGCGGCGTATGGAGTATTTGACGGCATTGTTATAAACCCCGCCGCCTATACGCACACAAGCGTAGCCATACTGGACGCGCTTAAGGCCGTTAGTATTCCGGCGGTTGAGGTGCATATTTCGGACGTAAACAGCCGGGAGGAATTCCGCAGAATATCCTATGCCGGCATGGCCTGCGTGGCCACGTTCGCGGGATACGGCTTTGAGGGCTACAAAATGGCGATAGAAAAGCTTTTGGAAAAATAACAAACTGTTCAAAAAAGGGATTCCCCGTTTTCGGAGAACCCCTTTTGTTTATTCCGTAAATCAGCCTATCATCTTTTCGGCGGCGGCCAGCTTTATGCAGGCGCAGAGAACTTCCATGGCCTGCTTAACATCCTCAACCGGTGGAAGGCTGGGCGCGATGCGAAGATTCTTATCGTCCGGATCCTTGCCGTAGGGGAAGGTTGCGCCGGGGCCGGTCATAACAACGCCGGCTTCCTTCATCAGCTGATGCACGCGCTTTGCGCAGCCGTTCATAACGTTAAGGCTTACAAAGTAGCCTCCCTTGGGGCGGTTGTATTCCGCAATGCCGTAGGGAGTAACGGTATCGAGCGCGGCCATAACGGCATCGAACTTGGGCTTCATTATCGCGGCGTGCTTCTTCATGTGCTCAATAACGCCCGCCTTGTCCTTAAGGAACATAACGTGCCTGAGCTGGTTCATCTTGTCGTAGCTTATAACCTGGGCATTGAGCAGCTTTTTCATATACGCCATATTGTCGCGGCTGGTGGCGAAGCAGGCAACACCCGCGCCGGGGAAGGTTATCTTTGAGGTGGAGGCGAACTCAAACACCATGTCCGGATTTCCGGCCTCGCGGCAATACTCAAGTATGTTCGGGAAGGGAACATAGTCCCCGTCAAACTCATGGATGCAGTACGCGTTGTCCCACATAAGCACAAAGTCCTTCGCGGCGGGCTTCATGCCGGCAATGCGGCGAATGGTGGTTTCTGAATAAATTATGCCCTCGGGATTGGAGTACTTGGGCACGCACCACATACCCTTTACATCCTTGTCCTTTATAAGCTCCTCTACCATGTCCATATCGGGGCCTTCGGCGGTCATGGGAACATTTATCATCTCTATGCCGAAGCTTTCGCAGATTGTAAAGTGCCTGTCGTAGCCGGGAACCGGGCAAAGGAACTTTACCTTGTCAAGCTTGGCCCAGGGCTTTTCGCTGTGAAGCAGGCCGTGGGTAAACGCCTTGGCGATAGTATCGTACATAAGGGAAAGGCTGGCGCTGCCGGCGGCAAAAACCTCTTCCGGGTCAACGTCCAGTATATCGGCAAACATCTTGCGGCAGCAGGGCAGTCCTTCAAGGGTGCCGTAGTTGCGGGCATCAATACCGTCTACCGTGCAGTTGTCGCCGTCTAATATTGTCAAAAGCTCGTTTGAAAGCGCAAGCTGTGCCGCGCTGGGCTTGCCGCGCGCCATGTTCAGCGAAAGGCCCTTTGCCTTGCAGGCCTCGTATTCCTTTTTAGCCGCGGCATAGAACTCGTTAAGCTCGCTTTGATTCATATCGCAAACACGCTTCATGCTATAACCTCCGTAATGAATAATATAATGCGTTCGCAGTACCTATTTTACACCTCCTCCTTCATTAAGTAAATAGCAATGAAGGATTCCCTGCATTGTTTATTGTATTGAAACATTGGCGGAATATGGTATAATGTGTTAAATGATTTAACTCGAATTCGTTTGAGGAGGATTTTATATGGATATTAACGAGAAAATAGCTGCTCTTAAGCAGATGATACTTTCAAGCAAAAGAATAGCCTTCTTAGGCGGTGCGGGAGTATCCACGGAAAGCGGCATTCCCGATTTTCGCAGCGAAAACGGATATTTTGATGCCATTCGCCGCTTTGGCTACCCTCCCGAGGAGCTTTTGAGCCACACGTTTTTTATGAGGAAAACCGAGGAGTTTTTCAAATATTACCGCAGTTCCCTTATGGTAACGGGAATACAGCCGAACAAGGCGCATTACGCGCTTGCCAAGCTTGAGCGCATAGGAAAGCTTACCGCCGTTGTAACCCAGAATATAGACGGGCTTCATCAGCTTGCGGGGAGCAAAAACGTTTATGAGCTGCACGGCAGCATATACCGTAATCACTGCATGGAGTGCGGCAAAAGCTACAGCGTGGAGCAGCTTAAAGAAATGGACAACGTGCCCCGCTGCGAGTGCGGCGGAGTGATTAAGCCGGACGTGGTACTTTATGAGGAAGGGCTTGACAGCGACGTGCTCCGCGGCGCGATGGCGCACATTTCCCGCGCGGATATGCTTATAGTGGGCGGCACAAGCCTTAACGTATACCCGGCAAGCGGCCTTATAAACTACTATAACGGCAATAAGCTTGTGCTTATAAACAAGAGCGAAACGCCTTACGATTCCCGCGCGGACCTGATTATAAACGACTCTATAGGCATGGTGCTTGATCGCGCCACAGAGGGGCTTGAATGAGCGAAAAACTGCTTAAGCTTTTTGTAAAGGATTATAAGAATACCGAAAGCACCGCCGTGCGCACGGCCTGTACCGTGGCCGCGGGCTGGGTTTGCATAGCGTGCAACATTATTCTTTGCGCGGCAAAGCTCACAATAGGCCTGCTAAGCCGTTCCATAGCAATTCAGGCGGATGCCGTGAATAACTTAAGCGACATAGGCTCATCCGCGGGAATTATATTCGGCGCGAAGGCGGCGGCAAAGCCGGCGGACAGGGAGCATCCTTACGGGCACGGCAGGCTTGAATACATAGTTTCGCTTGCCATAGCGTTTCTGGTGCTGATGGTTGGCTTTTCGCTCGCGCGGGAGGCCATAGGCAAAATAATCGAGCCGGAAAGCGTTGATTACAGCATTGCCATGCTTATAGTGCTTGCCCTTTCAATAGTTGTTAAGCTTTGGATGGGATATTTTACATCGGGCGTAGGCAGGCACATAAACTCCTCCGCCATGAGCGCGGCGGCGGCGGACAGCGTGAGCGACGTTGTGGCCACGGGCGCGATACTCATATCCTCCCTTGTGGGATATTTCTTCAATATAAACACGGATGGATATATTTCGCTTGCGGCGGCGCTGTTCGTAATATATTCTGGCATAGGCATAATCCGCTCCGTAATAGGTCCGCTTCTCGGCGCGGCACCGGATAAGGAAACGATAATCGCCCTTAAGGATCTTCTTATGACCTACGATGGCATAATAGGCGTTCACGACATACTTATTCATTCCTACGGCCCCGGCAAAACAATCGCCAGCGCGCATGCGGAGGTTAGAGCGGACTGCGACCTTATTCAGACGCACGAGATTATAGACCGTGCGGAACGCGAGGTTGGTCAGAAGCTTGACATGCTGCTTACGTTGCACATGGACCCGATAGAAACAAACAACAAAAAGCTTGACCGTGCGCGGGAGATTGTAGCGGGCGTGATAGAAAACATAGACCCCTCCGTTCACTTTCACGATTTTCGCATGGTAAGCGGGGAAAAGACCGTTAACCTTATATTCGATATTGTGGTAAGCGCGAACACAAGCGAAAAAGAAGCGGAGAGCATACGCAAGCGCATCTGCGAAGAGGTGCGGGAAATTAACCCGGCGTTCAGGTGCGTTATAACAATAGACTATGATTATACGGGCAATTGATAATTAAGCTTCAATATTGTATAATCAAACTACACACTATCTTTTTTATTAAGGAGAAGTCTAAATGGAATACATACTTTCGCAGCTTAAGAACCTGCTTAGCATCCCCAGCCCCTCCGGCTTTACCCGCAAGGTTACGGAATACCTTGTTGCGGAACTTAAAAACCTTGGCTATGAGCCTTACGTAACGAACAAGGGCAGCGTTGGCGTATGCCTTGGCGGAGAGGGCAACCCCATTCTGCTTGGCGCGCACGTGGATACGCTTGGCGGCATGGTGGCGGAAATAAAGAGCAGCGGCACGCTTAGGATAACCAACATAGGCGGCCTTATGGCAACCAATGTTGAAACCGAAAACTGCGTTATATTCACCCGCGACGGCCGCAGCTACACCGGCGTTTGCCAGCTTGAGAACGCCTCCTCCCACGTTAACTCGGAGGCGAGGGAAGCAAAGCGCACCTTCAGCACGGTTGAGGTGCTTATAGACGAAGTGGTTGAGAGCAAGGAAGACGTTAAAAAGCTTGGCATAAGCGTTGGGGACTACGTTTGCTTTGACCCGCGCACGGTTATAACCGAATCGGGCTACATTAAGAGCCGTTTCCTGGACGACAAGCTTTCTGCCGCCATACTTTTGGGCTACGCCAAGCGCCTTAAGGACGCGGGTAAGCAGCCCGCGCGCAGGGTTTATCTTTATTTTACAACATACGAAGAGGTTGGCCACGGCGGAGCGAGCGGAATGCCCGAAGGGCTTAACGAGATACTGGCCGTTGATATGGGCTGCGTAGGCACGGGCCTTGAATGCAAGGAAACGCAGGTGAGCATCTGCGCCAAGGATTCCTCCGGCCCCTCCGACTATGAGTTTACCACCCGCCTTATAAACACCGCCAAGGCGCAGGGCATTGACTACGCCGTTGATGTTTATCCTTCCTACAGCTCTGATATGGACGTTGCCCTTCGCAGCGGCATAGATGCCGCGCATTGCGTGGTAGGCAGCGGCGTGTACGCTTCCCATGGCTATGAGCGCACCCACATGAACGGCGTTAAGGGCACGCTTAAGCTTATAGAAAGCTATATAGGCTGATAAAGTTTATTTTATAAGGTTTGTTGATTAACGCGGCTCCATATCGGGGCCGCGTTGATGTTATAAGAAAGCCCCGCGCATATTGCAGCGTGGGGCAAGCTGTATCGCTCATTTTCACTTGTTTAGTTTGATTAGCTCAAATAGAACCACCAACGGAAAAAGGATAACACAAATAATTGTAAGCATTATTTACCCTCCCTTCCCATTTCTATAATACTATAATACGGATTTCCCGTGATTTGTGCAAGTGGTTTTAATGGCATGGATATTTGTTAAATACTGCCGTTGTCGCTGTATATCCGTCCCCACCCTTGCAATATAGCTTAGGATTATATATAATATACTATCTGTGATTCAATATCATCCCTTTGGAGGTTAATTAATGAACAGCACTGAAATCAGGGCAATGATTGCCGATGAGTTCGACGAGCTTGTTGCCTTTAGGCGGGATATGCACATGCATCCCGAGCTTTCCGAACACGAGGAGCGTACGGAAAAGATCATCTGCGCTCAACTTGATAAGTTGGGCATAAAGTACGAAGCGGGCGTAGCCGGGCACGGCATAATAGCCACCATTGGCAAGAGCGACGCCAAATACGGCATTGCCATCCGCGCGGACATAGACGCGCTGCCCGTAACCGAATGCACCGGCCTCCCCTACGCTTCCGTAAATCCCGGCGTTATGCATGCCTGCGGCCACGATGTTCACACAACCGTGCTTCTTGGCGCGGCAAAGATATTCAAGGCCATGGAAAATGAGCTTAAGGGAGCGATAAAGCTTTTCTTCCAGCCTGCCGAGGAAACCGTCGGCGGTGCGGAGCGCATGATAAAGCACGACGGCTTCAACAGCCCCAAGATAACCCGCGTTATAGGCATGCACGTTGACCCCACCATACCCACCGGGCATATTCACCTTACGAAAACCTGCATGAACGCCTCCACCACGGATTTGCAGATTAAGGTAAGGGGCATTGCCTGCCACGGTGCGCATCCGGACGAGGGCATAGACTCCATAGTTGTGGCGTCCCATGTTGTGCTTGCGCTGCAGACGATTTCAAGCCGTTTCGCCGCGCCCACAACCCCCGTTATAGTAACGATAGGCAAAATTGAGGGCGGCACCAAGGGCAATGTATGCGCGGGCGAGGTTACGCTTACCGGCACCATACGCGCGCTTAACTTTGAAACGCGCGACTTTATAAAGGCACACGTTAAGACCATTGCCGAAAACACCGCGGCGGCCTTCGGAGCCACTGCCGAGGTAACTATGATAGACGGTTATCCTCCGCTTGTGAACGACGCGGAAACCTCCCTTGCCATAGCAGACGTGGCCGAAAAGGAAATAGGCCGCGGCGCCGCCATATTCATGGATGCACCGAGCCTTGGCGCGGACGACTTTGCGTACTTTACCGCATCCGCACCCGGCGTGTACTTTAACCTGGGCACATATAAAGAGGGTCAGCAGCTTCCGCAGGCGCTGCACAACGAGCACTTCGCCCCGGACGAGGAATGCATTAAGTACGGCGTTCTTATGAACGTTATGGCCGCCCTGCGCTTCCTTGACGAGGACGAGAAGAAAGCATAAAAAAGAGCTTAGGCTCATTAATATAAAGCAAAACAGGAAGGATCTATCAACAAGTGGAAACAAGAGAAAAACTCGGCAGCCGTTTGGGCTTTATTCTGCTCTCTGCGGGATGCGCCATAGGCTGCGGCAACGTGTGGAAGTTCCCGTGGATGTGCGGGCAGTACGGCGGCGGCGGATTTGTGCTTATATACATAATCTGCCTTTTGCTGCTTGGGTTACCGGTTCTTACGATGGAGTTCGCAATAGGCCGCCGCGCCCAGGCAAGCCCGCTCTATATGTATCAAAAAATTGAGAAGCCCAAGCAGAAGTGGCATATTCACGGCTATTTCTCCCTTCTCGGCAATGTGGCGCTTATGGCGTTCTATACCGTTGTTACGGGCTGGATAATATATTACTTTGTAAAGTTCCTTATCGGGGACAGCCAGAATCTGGGCTTCGCGGCCATGATATCCGACCCCGGTGTAAACGTTACCTATCTTGCGGTAACCGTTGTGTTCGCGTTCGGTCTTCTTTGCTTTAAGCTTCAGGGCGGCCTTGAGCGCGTTACCAAATACATGATGATAGCGCTGCTTGTGCTTATGCTTGTTCTTGCCGTGCACAGCTTTACCCTGTCCGGCGCGAGCGAAGGCCTTAGCTTCTACCTTCTTCCCGATTTTTCAAAGATAACCGGCGAGGTTGTGGTTGCCGCCATGAACCAGGCGTTCTTCACCCTTTCAATAGGTATGGGCAGCATGGCCATATTCGGCAGCTATATAGACAAAAAGCAGTCCCTGCTTGGTGAATCCGTAAACGTTATAGTGCTGGATACCTTCGTTGCCATAACCGCCGGCATTATAATGTTCCCCGCCTGCTTCACATACGGCGTTGAGGTAAATGCCGGCCCGAGCCTGCTTTTCGACACTATGGCTACCGTATTCAACAATATGGAAGGCGGCCGTATATGGGGCACCATATTCTTCCTGTTCATGGTATTCGCGGCTATGTCTACCGTGCTTGCGGTATGCGAAAACATAGTGGCAATGATTCGCGAGCTTACCGGCTGGAAGCGCCCGAAGGCATGCATAATCTGCGGCATAGGCGTATTCGTTATCGCCCTGACCACCGCTCTCGGTTACAGCGTATTCAATTTCCAGCCGTTCGCCGAAGGCAGCGCATGGCTTGATTTCTGGGATTTCATAGTATCCAACAACATTCTGCCGCTCGGCTCTCTCGTATTCGCTCTGTTCTGCTGCAACAAGTGGGGCTGGGGCTGGGAGAACTTCATGGAAGAAGCCAACGCCGGCAAGGGCCTGAAGGTGAAGAACTGGATGCGCCCCGTGTTCCAGTATTTCGTACCCGTTGCCATAATCGTAATATATGTCTATGGCATGATAAACTTCAGCTGGGTATAATGAGTTAACTAAAAAGGGCGGCACAGGCCGTCCTTTTTTTGTACCGATTTTAGTTTTTACTCCGCCAGGAAGTCAAGGCAGCGCTGCTTAAAATCAGGCGCCTCGTCATAAACGCCATGGCCGTAGCTATCGTCATATATATACATTTCGCAGCCGAGCGCTTCGGCGATTTCCTTTGAGCCTTCGGCCGTTACAACCTTGTCCCCTTCGGACCCCAGCACAAGCACGGGGCAGGTGATAGAGGAAAGCTCATCATAGCAATCAAACGTTTTGCAGGCCTTTGCAAGCACTATAAAGCGGGCGTACTCCTCGTCCGTTATGCCGGCATTTGATGAAATGAGGGTATCCCTGTATGCCGCAAGAGTGGCCTCGGAATATATATTGTCCGCAAAGCTTTCAAGAAGAGCGGTTTCGTCCTTGGCCTCGGCAAGGCTTACCCATTCATCAACAACGGCGTTAAACGTGTCGTTAGGCTTTGAAAGCGAAGAGGCAACTATAAGCTTGTTCACAAGCTCCGGATAGTCTATCGCAAGGTAAAGGCCTATCATGCCGCCCTGAGAGGCGCCGAATATATCGGCGGATGCTATATTAAGCGCTTTCATGGCCTTTGCTGTATCCGCCGCCATGTCCCTTATGGTGTAGCCATCTGATATATTCATGGCCCTGTCGAAAAGATATACGGTATATTCATCCGTAAAGTCCTTATACGCTTCCTCTATCGCCTCAGCGGAATTAAGCACGCTGTGCACGGCAAGGCCGGGCAGAATCACAAACGCCTTTTCCCCGCTGCCGAAAGATATATACTGCATTGACATTTCTCCTTCGCTTACCGTTTTTACGGCAGAATCGGTTTCCGTATCCGCCGAGTTGACGGCTTCCTCGCTGTTTTTCGCGCATGCCGCAAAGCTTACAAGCATGAGCGCGGCCATTATAACGGCAATGTATTTTTTCATACCAAAGCATCTCCTTTTTGTTTTTACGCAGTGTATTATATCACCAAAGTACGCTTTAGGCATTAAAAGTTGAGCCGCCCGGTAACATAGGCAAAAACGGCAAGCGCCCCCGCAAGCACAAGCGGCAGGCAAAGGGACACAACCCTGCACCTTGCCTTTTTCTGAATGCAGAAGCTCATTATAAACATGGATGCAACGCTGACCACCGCGCTGAGCAGATGATGCGGAAAATCGGCAATGGCTTTATAAGCATAAGAGCAGGCCATAACAAGCTGAATGGTGTTCCCTATTCCCAGGACCGCCGCGCCAAAAAGGTTCTGTCGCTTGGCGTAATAGGCTATCCAGCCGCCGGGGAGGGTTAAAAGCGTTGCGAAAAACCATATATTTTTATAATAATATACGCCCTGCTCCGCGCTAAGCTTGCCAAAGGGTACCTGCACCGCGAATATAACAGGCTGACTTATAAGGAAGAACACAAAGCATTTGAGCATTGCGTCAAGGTTGCTTTTGCAGTTTACAACGACTATTACCGCGAATATAACCCACCATTCGTACGCTATGCCTATATCCTGAAAGGACGTATCCTTAAGCGCGTCAATTATAAGCACAAGGCCCGTATATATTCCCGTAATCACGGCAAAGAGTATAACTCTCGGCCATGTCATTTTTATGTTTCCGAACAGCTTTTTCATATTCTCCTTTCGGCGCTCTTCACGGCATTTACTATCGCAAGCTCCATAACCTCCGCCGCGAGCGTACCCGCAACGTTTATGTCCGCCTCAACATTTCCCACGGAGGCCGCGTATATCGTGTCTCCATCCGCCATTGTACCAACGGGGTTTATGCAGCGCGCGTAGGCATTCCTTGTCATGGAGGCTATTTTGCTCATTTCAGCCTTTGAGAAGCTGCCGTTGGTTATTATTACGCCTATTGTTGTATTGCCCGTAAACGGGTCTGTTTTCTCGGTTATTTTATAAAGCTCCGTGCGGGAATCGACAAGCTCTCCCTCGTCATTTCTTAACCCCGCAAGCTCCGCCCCGGTTTGAGGATCGTACACATCGCCAAGCGCGTTCACGGCCACAACAGCCGCCATCTCAAGCGCGCCGAGCCTTACCGCGTATATGCCAAGGCCGGAATTGGAGCAGTGCTTCATGCCGCGTATTTTGCCAACCGTTGCGCCGCAGCCCGCGCCGTAATCACCGCTTTTAGGATTGTTGCTTTCCGCGTTTACGCAGGCCTCGTAGCCCATTTGGGCGGTTGGCCTGACATTAGCGCTGCCTATGCCAAGATCGTATATGCAAGAGCCGCAAACAAGCGGAATTTTGGCAAAGCCGGTATCGTAGCCCATGCCGTGCTCCTCAAGATAGCGCATTATTCCGTCCGCCGCGGCAAGGCCGTACGCCGAGCCGCCCGCAAGCATTATGGCGTTCACGGGGTTGTCCGCCGTTGTGGGGTCCGCAAGGTGAGTTTCCCTCGCCGCAGGGCCGCCGCCGCTCGCGTCTATGCCCACCCTTGCGCCGGGCGAGAATATGATTACCGTCACGCCCGTTTGGGCCTGCTCGTCCTGGGCATTGCCTATGCGTATGCCCGCCATGTTCCTTATATCAATTTTTTCAAGCATTGTTGAAGGCTTCATTTTATCTGCCCGCCCTTTCCTTTAGGCTTATAAGTTCGCACTCGGCTTTGGGATTATCAAAATCGAGCACAAACAAAATTTCGTTCACCCATTATTATTTTCCGGCTTTTATTTGAGCGCGCTATGCTTTCGTGTATGCGTTTGCGCTCCGCAAGGCATGATGCAAACCCAGTCACTTTGCCGCTCTCCTTCGCCCTTTTTCGGCTAAATTATACCATACGCCCCGCCAAACAAAAAGCCTTTGCGACCATCATTTGACATAACCGCGCGGTCTGCTATAATAGATTTATACTTTCTTAACAATCATTGCCGATAGGAGGCGTAAGTAAGGCCTTGAACGCGAGCGCTGCGCATTACCATCTGCCGGGCTTATTCGAGTTTTATGAGCTCTATCGGCTGTTTTTGCCGCTCTTTTTTGAGCATAGGGAGTATTTTTACGATTGGTGCGACATAGGCTCGATTTACGGCGCTCCCCCGGGCTGTATATGGGGCGGAGGCCGGGTTGAATGCGGCGATGCCGACACGGAAGACGTGCTTAATCTTTTGGATAAATACGGCATATCCGCGCGCCTTACGTTCAGCAATTCTCTACTTAGTGAGGAGCACCTTTCGGACGGCAGATGCAACGCGCTCTGCTCCCGCTTTGAGCAAAGTAAAGGAGTGCGAAACGGCGTTATAGTGCACAGCGACCTGCTTGCGGATTATATAAAAAGCAAATACCCTAAGCTTTATCTCGTATCCTCAACAACAAAGGTGCTTCGTGATTTTTCTTTGCTTGAAAAGGAAACCGAGAAAGCTGAATTCAGCTACGTTGTGCCGGATTTTCGGCTTAACAAGGCGTTTAACAAATTAAGTACGCTTAGCGATAAGCAAAAGGACAAGCTGGAGTTTTTGTGCAACGAATGCTGCTCCGTATACTGTGCCGACAGGAAGGCCTGCTACGAGGCCGTAAGCCGCAAGAACCTTGGCATCGATGGGAAAGAGCATATATGCTCCATGCCCGGTGCGCGCGAAGGGTACCGCTTTTCGCGGGCAATGGCAAGCCCCGCATTCATAAGCGCGGATGATATAAAAAACATATACATGCCGATGGGCTTTTCAAACTTCAAAATAGAAGGGCGAGGGCTTGGCAGCGCGCTGATACTGGAGTTTTTATTATACTATATGACAAAGCCGGAATACCGCATACATGTAAGAGAGGCGATATATCTGGACAATATGCTGGACCTGTTTTAGCATTCATACAGCCGCGGCTGTTTTAATGATTTTAATAAACCAAAGGAGACAAACAAAATGAGCAGTTTCGAGAACCTACGCATTGTAGACAATTTCTACCAGACCTCGCTGTTCTTCCCCATGCCTACGGTTATAATAAGCACGCTTTGTGAAGACGGCTCAACCACGCTCGGACCATATTCACTGGTTCAGCCCTATTATGTTGCCGGCAAGGATTTTTACGCCATGCTGCTCTGCTGCCGCAATTCTTCCAACACGGCGCAGAACATACTGAGAAACGGCAAGTGCGCCATCAACTTTATTGACGACAACCCAAAGTCCTTCAAGGAAGCCGTTAAGCTTTCCTGGCCCGGTGACAAGCCCTCCGACAAGATGCCAAAGTGCAACTTCCGCCTTGAAAAGAGCCTGATAGAAGAGGAAACCGGCGAAAAGAGGCCCATGGTGCTTACTGATGCCATACAGTCCATAGAATGCACATGGGTACGCGAGCTTGACAACGCCAAGGACGATCAGCCCGGCCAGTTGAGCGGCTACGAGCCCCCGTATCACGATTTTAACGGCATAACCAGCAAGTTCGGCGCGCATTTTATACTGCGCGTGGACAAGATTCTGATGAAGAAGAAATACAGCGACGCCATCATAAACGGCGTTCGCGCAAAGGATTTCCCGCCGCTGCCGGTTGACTACGGCTACCGCGATTCCAAGAACTTCTGGTTCCACAGGAAAACCCGCATGAGGGCGGAGCTGCTGCAGGTTCGCAAGGCAACGCTTGAATCCGTTCGCTACGCCGCTGACCGCGCGGACGACAAGGTTAAGTTCACCGACGACGCGCTCCAGACCATTCTCGGCGTGCCCCGCGTGTTCCTGCCCGTGGTACTCAAGGGCTGCGTGCAGTGGGCCAAGGAAAACAACGTTGAGCTTGTTACGGCCGAGCACATGAAGATTATAAACGACAAGCGCGCCAAAGAGAAAAACATGAAGAAATAAGGCTTTTAGGCCTCTGCCGCCCGGATAAAACCGGGCGGTTTTATTTTGTGTAGGTAATGGCTTGAAGGATGGCGCAATTCCGGAATTTTCTCCCTTCCCTCTTGTAAATTATTATGCTTTTACCCCCCCGATTTGTAAATAAATAAAGTTCATTTT
>CAZRHS010000007.1:0-41195 GCA_964600045.1 uncultured Clostridium sp. | reverse complement strand
TCCGAAGTGGCCGCAACCGCAACCTCCGCGGCGGGCTGAGCATACTGCTCAAGCGAGGCAAGATCCTCGGTTACTATGGTTTCGGTTTCTGTCTGCTCCGTCTGTTCCGCTTCCGCAGGCTCGGTTTCAGGCGCGGCAGTTACCGCATCGGTGCCGGTTTCCCCTTCAGCAAACGCGGCCACGGGCAGTATAGTTACAGCCATGAGCAGCGCAAGCAGCACACTAAGCAGCTTTTTTGACGCTTGTTTTCTCATATTGTTCCCTTCCTCCTAGAATACTTGATACCAACGCATATAGTTATAGATATAGCAATGGTAATACAAGGTATATTGTAATATGGATTGGTTAATAATTCAAGGCTCTGCGCCGAGTTTTTTAGTATTTTCTAAAATAAAAAGAGCCTTCCGATAAAAATCGAAAGACTCAGCTGTAAAATTGGCTTATTCGGGCAGGGAAACGGTTATTGTTGTGCCGCGTCCCGGCTCGGATTCAAGATTTATTTCGCCGTTATGATACATTACGGCGTGCTTTACGATTGAAAGCCCAAGCCCCGTGCCGCCGCCGGCCTTGGAATGGGACTTGTCCACCCTGTAAAACCGCTCGAACACGCGCGCCTGATGCTCCTCTGGTATGCCTATGCCGGTATCCGCCACGGTGACGGTTGCCTTGCCGTCCTGCTCGGAAACGGTTACGGTTACGCTGCCGCCGTCAAGATTATACTTAACCGCGTTGTCGCAAAGATTAAATATAACCTCATAAAGAAGCCGCCTTACGCCGTTTACGTATACGCTGTCCCCGGTTACGGACACGGATACGTTCCTTTCCTTCGCCTTTTCGGCAATGTCGTCCGCGGCCTCCCTGGCCACCGCCGCAAGGTCAACGCGCTCCGTGGGCATCTCGCAGCCCTCGTCAAGCTGAGAAAGCCTTATAATGTCGCCTATAAGGGTTACAAGGCGCTGCGCCTCCTGACGAATATGGCCCACAAAGCGGGGCATGTCCTCGGCCTTTACCATGCCGTTTTCAATAAGCTCCGCGCTGCCTATAATGCCCTGAAGCGGGGTTTTAAGCTCGTGCGAAACATTTGCCGTGAACTCGCGGCGCATGGATTCCGCGTTCTGCCGCTCCGTAATATCAAAGCTTAGTATAACCGCGCCAACGGTGCTGCCGTTTGACTCAATTCTGCTTACGTCAAGCTGATAAACCTTGCCGCCGCGGTCGATTACGGTTTCGCCGTGGCCGGATGAAAAGGCAGCGTGGATGGCGTTGTTAAGCTGCGGGTTGCGGTCTATTGTGATAAAGTCCTTGCCCTCATAATCATTTTCAGCGGCGAAAAGGGTCTTTGCCGCGCCGTTCATGCTGACTATGGCGCCGTGCTCATCAAGCAGCACAAGGCCTTCCTTCATGCAGCCGGTTATGGCGCCGAACTCGTCCTTTTTCTTTTCAAGCGCCCTAAGCTGGGAATCAATCTGGTTGTGCTGACGGTTTATGCGGCTTAACAGCGGAGCGATCTCCTCATAGGAATCATTCTCAAGCGGATGATCGAGATCGAGCGAATTAAGCGGGGCGACGATTCGCTGCGAAAGGCGATTCGCCATTACAACCGCAAGCACAAGCGCCACAAGCACGATTACCACAACGGGCCTTAACATACCGAGGGCAAGAGTCGCTATGGTTGCGCGGCTTACGGAAATTCTTATTACGCTGCCGTCCGAAAGGAGCTTGGCGTAATACATGGTTTTCTGCATAAGGGTTGCGGAGTAGCGCGTGCTTTGGCCCTCTCCGCTTTCAAGCGCCTGCTTAACCTCCTCACGCTCGGCATGGTTATCAAGGGTTGAAGTGTCGCTTTGGCTGTCGAACTTAACGGTGCCGTCCGCGGCAATCCACGTTAGGCGGTATCTTTCGCCCGCCAAGCGGGAAAGGTACTCCTCCCCGCCCTGCTCAACGCCCGCCGCCGCAAGCTCCAGCTGGTCCTTAAGCTCGTTTTCCTGCAGGCTTGCGAAGTATTCATACAGGCAGTCCATCGCTATGATAAGGCTTGCAAGCAGTATTATGCCCGCAACGAGCATTATTGCCCTGAATATTCTTTTTGTCATTGCCCATCCTCCATACGGTAGCCGACGTTTCTTACTGTTTTTATGGCCTCGCCGCTCTTGCCGAGCTTTTGACGAAGCGTTCTTATATGCATATCTATGGTGCGGGTTTCGCCTATGTAATCGGTACCCCATACGCGCTCCATAAGCTGCTCACGCGTGAACGCCGTGCCAACATGGGAAAGGAAGAGCTTCAACAGCTCATATTCCTTGTACGTAAGCTCCACGCGCTCACCGTTTGCCGTTACGGTATGCTCATCGGTATTCATGCTTATGCCGCCAAGGGTAAGCACGGTGCTTTGCTGCTTTATGCCGCAGCGCCTGAGCACCGCCTTAACGCAGGAGATAAGCTCCATTACGCCGAACGGCTTAACAAGATAATAATCCGCGCCAAGGTCAAGCCCCTGAATTTTATCATATTCGCTGCCCTTGGCCGTTGCCATTACAACGGGGATTTTGCTGAGCACGGCGGATGATCTTATGCGCCTTAGAAGCTCTATGCCGTCTATGCCGGGCAGCATAACATCAAGCACGATAAGCTGCGGCTTTTCCTTTTCGGTGGTTATGGCGGAATAAAAGCTTGTGCCGTCCTCAAAGCCCCTTGCCTCAAAGCCCGCGGAGCTTAGCGCGTATACCTCAATATCCCGTATGCTTGCGTCGTCCTCCACGCACCATATCATTTAGATTACTCCTCCTTGTGCACGCCTGTTACGGAGAATATGACCCACTCGGCAATATTCACGGCGTGGTCGGCTATGCGCTCAAAGTATTTGGCTATCATAAGCAGGTCCAGCAAAAACTCGCCGTCCGTGGGGTTAGTTGCTATCATCTCGATCAGGCGCTGCTTAACCTTGTCAAAATAGGCATCGACAACGTCGTCCGCGGCAATAACACTCTCCGCTGCTATTGTATCACGTTTTACGTAAGCGTCCACACTATCCGTAACCATTTTTATGGCGGCGTTTGCCATTTCCTGCATAAGCTGCTCGCTGCCGATGCTCCTGCCGCTGAGATAGGTTATTATCTCCGCTATGTCCTCCGCCTGGTCGCCTATGCGCTCCATATCGGTTATCATCTTAAGAGCGGCCGAAATCTGCCTTAAATCGCGCGCCACAGGCTGCTGCTGCAGCAAAAGCTTAAGGCACATGGATTCTATGCTGCGCTCCTTGCGGTCTATTTCCGCATCAACGCCCGCGACCTTGGCGGCAAGCACCTTGTCGCCGCCGATAAGCGCCTCTATGGCCATGCTTATGGCTTCCTCGCACATGGCGCCCATTTCTATAAGTTCCCTGTTCAGCTCCGCAAGCTGATTGTCAAAGCGGCTTCTCATTAACCGAACCTCCCTGTAATGTAATCCTCTGTACGCTTATCCGTAGGCTGAGAGAACATTTCCTCAGTACGGCCGTATTCAACAAGCTCTCCCAGCAGGAAGAACGCCGTGTTGTCCGAAATTCTTACGGCCTGCTGCATATTATGGGTAACGATAACTATCGTATACTGCTCCTTAAGCTGCATGGCAAGCTCTTCTATTTTTGAAGTTGAAATGGGGTCAAGGGCGCTTGTGGGCTCATCCATAAGCAAAACATCCGGCTCAACCGCAAGCGCGCGGGCAATGCAAAGCCTTTGCTGCTGGCCGCCGGAAAGGCCGAGGGCGTTCTTTTTAAGCCTGTCCTTAACCTCGTCCCAAATTGCGGCGCCGCGCAGGGATTTTTCAACTATATCGTCAAGCTTGGCCCTGTTCCTTATGCCGTGGGTACGCGGGCCGTAGGCAATATTGTCATATATGCTCATGGGGAAGGGATTGGGCTTCTGGAAAACCATGCCTATCTGGCGCCTGAGCTCGCTTACGTCTACGCCGGGGGCGAATATGTCCTCTCCCTTATATTCAACGCTGCCAGTTATCTTAACGCCCTGCACCAAATCGTTCATGCGATCCAATGTTTTAAGGAACGTGGACTTGCCGCAGCCGGAAGGGCCTATAAGGGCCGTGATGCTGTTTTTAGGAATTTCTATATTTATGTTTTTCAGGGCCTGATGGGTGCCGTACCACAGGCAAAGCTCTTTTACGCTTATGATGCTCTTTTCTTGGGCTTCCATATTCAGTCTCCTTTCTCTGCTTAAGTTATATCTGCTTTTTGTTCTTAAAGTGGCGCGCTACAAGCTCCGCGGTAAGGTTTATGACAAGCGTAAGTATCATAAGTATTGCGGCTATGGCGAACGCCGTATCGAAATCACCGCGCTCCTTGGCGTATATATACAGCGCTACGGTAAGCGTTGCGCCGGAGCTTGAAAGCCCCGCGAAAAATCCGTTTACGGTATGCGCAAGACCCGCCGTGAAAAGCAGAGCCGCGGACTCACCGAGTATACGGCCAACCGAAAGTATGCAGCCGGTTATAACGCCGTCAACACAGCTTGGCAGCACAACCGTGCGTATTGTTCTCCACTTGCCGGCGCCCAGGCCGAACGCGCCCTCGCGATAGCTTTGAGGCACGGTTTTAAGGCTTTCCTGCGTTGTGCGCATAACGGTTGGCAGGTTCATTATAACAAGCGTAAGCGCACCCGCTTTAAGCGATGTGCCCATCTTGAGGAACTCGCAGAAGAACAGCATGCCCACAAGGCCGTATATAATGCTGGGTATGCCCGAAAGGGTTTCCGCCGCGTATTCTATCACGCTTACAAGCTTTTTGTTTGTGGCGTACTCACTAAGGTATATCGCGGCGCCCACGCCGAGCGGAAGCACGATTACTATTGTGGCGATTACGATATAAATCGTATTGAGTATATCAGGCAGAATGCCTATTGTGTCGTTCAGTATGCTGGGGGCTGTGGAAAGCAGCTGCCAGTTTATATTGGGTATGCCGCGCCAGAGCACATAGCCTATCAGGAACAGCACCAGCGCGCCTATGAGTACCGCGGACAGATACATAAGGATCTTCATACCCATTGTATACGCCCTGCGCTTAAAAGAAAGCTTTCCGTTCATTTGCTTACGCCTCCTTGTCACGCTTGAGGAAGAAATTGAGCACCGCGTTTATAAGCATTATAAACACGAACAGTACCAGCGCTATTGAAAGCAGCGCCTCTCGCTGCAGGCCGCTTGAATAGGACATTTCACTTGCAACGGCCGTTGTAAGGAACCTTACGCTTTCAAACAGGCTCGGCATATTGGCAACGTTGCCCGAAACCATCATAACCGCCATGGCCTCGCCTATCGCCCTGCCTACGCCAAGGACCACCGCCGCGGCGATACCGCTTCGCGCTGCCGGGACGGACACCCTGAAATACGTTTCCACCTCATTAGCGCCGAGAGCAAGGGAGGCATCCTCATATTCCTTCGGCACGGCCTCAAGAGAAGTTACCGAAACTTTTATTATTGAAGGCAGTATCATAATGGCCAGCACTATTATCGCGGCGAACAGGCTTGCTCCGTCCGGCAAATTGAATATATTTCTTATGCAGGGAACAAGCACCAGCATGCCCACAAGGCCGTATACAACGCTCGGTATGCCCGCAAGCAGGCTTACGGCGGACTGCATTACGGTTTTAAGCTTTTTGGGGGCAAACTTGGCAATATAAACGCTTGCCATGAAGCCTATAGGCACGCCAAGCACTATTGCTCCGCAGGTGCCATAGATACTGGTAAGTATAAAGGGCAGAATACCGAAGGAAGGATCGGTAGTGGTGGCGGTTGAAGCCCACTCCTTGCCGAACAGGAACGGTATAAGACCGATTTCCTTTATTGCGGGCAGGCCGGATATTATAAGATAAACTGTTATCAGCAGCACGCAGCCAATGGTTATAAGTCCGGTCGCAAGGAATATTCCATGCACTATGGTTTCCACGGACTTGGCCGCTTTTTTCTTAGCCGTTTTTTTCATTGATTGCTTCATGCCTGCTCCTTTCCGCTTAACATAGATCTCGGGCGGCTTGTTGGGCCGCCCTTGTGGTTACTTATTCTTTTCACTCTCAGTCAGCTGCGGCAACCGCACCGGCATTGGAGATTACCTCGGCCGCATCGGCGCTGGTGGCGTAATCGAAGAACTTCTGAGCGGTTTCGCTAAGCTCGGTGCCTTCCTTGGTTACCAGCACGAACGGACGCTGTACAACGTAGCTGCCGTCCTTAACGGTTTCTTCGCTGGGGGTTACACCGCCTACGGACAGGGCCTTTACGGTATCCTTAACGGAGGCAAGGGAAGCATAGCCGATGGCGTTGGGGTTCTGGGACACGGTGGTTATAACATCGCCGGTGGAGGTGAGCTCCTGACGATACTGGCAAGCATCGGTGGTGCCGGTGATGGACTCAAAGCCATCCCTGGTGCCGCTGCCCGCTTCGCGGCCGATAAGAACGATTTCCGCATCGTCGCCGCCAACATCCTTCCAGTTGGTGATCTCGCCGGTGTAAATCTTGGCAATGGTTTCAAGGTCAAGGTCGTTTACGGGGTTATCGGGATGAACGATTATCGCGATGCCGTCGTAAGCAAGGACGGTTTCCACCAGGCCTTCGGCCTTCTCGTCATCCTTGAGGCTTCTGCTGGAAAGACCGATATCGCAGCGGCCTTCAAGCACGGCCTTGATGCCGGAGCCGGATCCGGTGGGGTTATAAGTGAAAGTAGTGCCGGAGTTCTGGTTGGTGAAGGACTCACCAAGGGCGCCTATTACCTTTTCCATGCTGGTTGAGCCATCGGTTGAAACGGTACCGCCGGCAGTGGTGGTAGCGGTCTGGCTGGCGCAGCCTACGAACAGGGCAGCCGCGGTTACGGCGGCAAGTACGAACATAATCATCTTCTTCATGGTTTTTATCTCCTTTCGGTTCCTTCAAATCATTTACTTTATGCTTATATGATATTCGCGGCATGTAAAATCAAAAAGAAGCGTTATGTAAAATCCATGTCAAATCGAAAAAAAGGCTGAATTTGCGCATAAAAAAGCGGCAGTACGCACTGCCGCAATGGTTTTTTGCCTATTCTTTTGTAAAATTCGCCCTATTAATAGTTCTCGGCCTTTATTTCAAAATAGGACTTGGGATGCGCGCACACGGGGCATACCTCGGGAGCCTTGGGACCCACATGGATATGGCCGCAGTTGCTGCACTTCCAAACCACAACGCCGTCGCGCTCAAACACTATGCCCGACTCTATATTCGCAAGCAGCTTATTGTAGCGCTCCTCATGCTCCTTCTCTATTTTGCCCACAGCCTCGAACAGATACGCTATGCGGTTGAAGCCCTCTTCCTTGGCTTCCTTGGCAAACTGAGCGTACATATCGGTCCACTCAAAGTTTTCGCCGGCCGCAGCGTCCTTAAGATTGGCAACGGTATCGGGCACGGCGCCGTCGTGCAGCAGCTTGAACCACATTTTAGCGTGTTCCTTTTCGTTGAGCGCGGTTTCCTCAAAAATATCGGCTATCTGGTTATAGCCCTCTTTCCTTGCGGCGGAGGCATAATAGGTGTATTTGTTCCTCGCCTGGCTTTCGCCGGCAAACGCCGTCATCAGATTAGCTTCGGTTTTGCTTCCCTTAAGTTCCATTTTTTCGTTTCTCCCTTTCATTATTTCTTTTTTTGCTGAACGCCCGTGCTGCGTTATTCGCTCTCCGCAGCGGCGCATTTTGCGCATATTCCGGAAAAAAGCATGCTTACTCCGTCCACAAATATCTCGCTTTGCTCATTCGCGGCCGAGCAGACATCGGGAAGATCGACCATTATATCGAACATTTTTCCGCAGCGCCTGCACACGGCGTGATTATGCTCGGTTATGTTTCCGTCGAACCTGTCCGCCCCGTTGGGGTTTGGTATTTTAAGCACCGTTCCCGCCTCGGAAAGCTGATTGAGGTTGCGATATACGGTTGCGATGCTTATGCCCGGGTTTTGCTCCCTAACAAGCTCGTGCAGTTCGTCCGCCGTGGGGTGCACGGGGTTCTGCATGAGCGTATTAAGTATTATTTCCCGCTGCCGTGAGTATATCATGCTTTATCTCCTTAAGAACAATAATAGTTCTTAATCTTATTATATTGTATTTTGGAAGTATGTCAATAATTATTTTATGATTAGTTATAAAAAGAACTCCGGATCACTCCGGAGTTCTTATTTGCCTTTTCTAATTCACCGATATACCGCACAGCGGAACAAAGGGGATTAGCCCCAAAGGTGGGGGACGTTCTGCGTCCGCAAAAAACGGAGGCTTGAGTTATAAGCCGAAGCTTACCTTCCCCTGCGCGCCTGGAAGCAGGCAGAGCAGTAGATGGGCCTGTCGTTCTTGGGAACGAAAGGAATCTTGGTGGGCGCGCCGCACGCCGCGCAAACGGCGTCATACATCTCACGCTCGCCGGAGCGCTGGGATTTACGAGCGTTCCTGCACGCCTTGCAACGGATGGGCTCATTCTGGAAGCCCTTCTCGGCATAGAATTCCTGCTCACCGGCCGTGAAAACGAATTCAGCGCCGCAATCCTTGCATACCAATGTCTTGTCCTGGAACATGTGTGTGTTTCCCCTTGTAAATTTATTTTTGCTGTACCAAACCCCGGCTGACCTGGTCTTTGCCCCCACACTCGCCGTCAGGAGCTTTCGCTACTAAGCGTTTTTGCCTCCCACTACCGGCCCTCTCGCGCATTAAAACGCGGACGGACTTACATCTAAGCCGCACCATGCTCACGGGCGCTTTGGCCCGCTTATGTGGATCGTTTTGCCTGCGACTGGCATCGACTTTCAACCACAGACCCGAAGTGTTGGTATAACTTTTACTATTATATTGCACCGTTTAGAAAAGTGCAATACATTTTATTCCATAAAAATTATATATTTTTGCTTATCTGTGGGGCATTTCGTCGTATGCCGCGCGCGGTCCGCCGACATATTTCGGCCTGGTACGCGCCATTGTAACGTTAGCCTCGCCTATGTGGCGGGTCTTAGCGTGAACCGGAACAACCACAGGATGCAGATGCATTCCGATGAACGTGCCGCCTATATCCATACCGGCGCTCGCCCTGCCGCGAAGATCCTCTACCATTACATGATCCTCAAAGCGCGCTACGGCTTCCATTGAGAAGGCGCCGCCCGCGTGCAGCTGCGGCTTTACCCACACCTGCTGAAGCTGATACTTTTCCATGCACTCGCGCTCAACAACGAGGCAGCGATTAAGATGCTCGCAGCACTGCACGGCAAGATAAAGCCCATGCTCCTTAACCTTAGGCAGTACGGCATCCATAATTGCCTTTGCGGCCTCAACGCTTGAGCCGGTGCCTATAAGCTTGCCCATAACCTCGCTTGTGGAGCAGCCTATAACCAATATGTCGCCCTTTTTAAGGGTATCGGCGGCGTAAAGCAGCTCGTCTATCGCGGCGTTGGCCTGCGCGTTTATGCTTTCATATGTGCTCATATGTTTTTCCTCCTTTTTGCCCTGTACAAGCGGAATAATTATAGCACAAAAGCACAGCCGTAGCAAAAAATAATACTGCCGTTGAAAAAAGGTATTCGACCGTGTTATAATTTGGGCAATCCACTTTTTATTAAGGTGTCAAAAAAGGAGTCAACCATGAAAATTACAGAAGTCCGGCTCGGAATGATTTCCGTGCCGCTGCGTGTACCCTTCAAGACCGCCCTGCGCTCCGTAAACAGCGTTGAAGACGTGGTGGTTGAAATTCACACCGACACAGGTGCCGTGGGCTTTGGCGAGGCGCCACCGACCGGCGTTATAACCGGCGACACCACCGGCGCTATAATCGGCGCGCTTAAGGATCACATTATAAAGACCCTTGTAGGCCGCGACGTAGACGACTTTGAAAGCGTTACAAAGGCACTTAACGGCTGCATAGTACACAACACCTCCGCCCGCGCGGCCGCCGATATGGCCCTTTGGGATCTGTATGGCCAGCTTCATAAAATTCCTGTTTACAAGCTGCTTGGCGGCGGACGCAACAGCATTGTTACGGACATTACCATAAGTGTAAACAAGCCCGAGGAAATGCAGCGCGACGCCATAAACGCCGTTGAGCGCGGCTACGACTGCCTTAAGGTAAAAGTAGGCAGCGATCCTTCGCTGGATGTTGCGCGCCTCAGCGCCATCCGCGAGGTTGTGCCCAAGGATATATGCATCCGCATAGACGCCAACCAGGGCTGGACGCCCAAGCAGGCCGTTCGCATACTGAACGACATGCAGGACAGGGGCCTTGACATAGAGTTTGTTGAGCAGCCCGTAAAGGCGCTTGACCTTGACGGAATGAAATACGTTACCGAGCGCAGCTACGTGCCCGTACTGGCGGACGAGAGCGTATTCAGCCCCGCCGACGCGCTGAAGATCATGCAGATGGGCGCGGCGGACATGGTAAACATAAAGCTTATGAAGTGCGCCGGCATAACAAATGCCCTTAAGATCGCCTCCGCTGCCGAGGTTTACGGCGTGGAGTGCATGATAGGCTGCATGCTCGAGGCCAAGATAAGCGTTACCGCGGCCGTGCATCTTGCGTGCGCCAAGAGCATAATAACCAAGATTGACCTTGACGGCCCCGTTCTCTGCAAGGAAGACCCCATTATCGGCGGCGCCGTATTCAACGAAAAGATGATTTCGCTGCCCAATGAGCCCGGCCTTGGCATAAAGGGTATTGAGGAAGGCAAGATACATTACATTGACTAATTCTCCCCTAAGGAAAGCAAAGGAGGCTGCGTAAACATGGACTATCGCGAACTGGCCGGAAATTCCGTATCGCTGCTGGGCTACGGATGCATGCGTTTCCCCACCACCGAAACCGGTGAAATAGACGAGGCGCGCGCTGAAAAGCTGCTGCTGCACGCCTATGAGCAGGGCATAAACTACTTTGATACCGCATGGCCTTATCACAAGGGCAAAAGCGAACCCTTCGTAGGCAAGGTATTAAGCAAGCTTGATCGCCAAAGCTACTATGTGGCCACAAAGCTGCCTATATGGGCCGTGGAAAATTTGGATCAGGCAAAGGAAATATTCAGCACTCAGCTTGAGCATCTTCAAACGAGCTACGTTGACTATTATCTTATTCACGCGCTTGATGCCGCAAGGTGGGACAAGGTGCTTGACCTTGGCATTATACCCTTCCTTGAGGAGCAGAAGAGGCTTGGGCACATAAAGAACATAGGTTTTTCGTTCCATGCCCCGTACGGTGTATTTAAGCGCATAATAGACTACCGCAAGTGGGACTTTTGCCAGATACAGTTTAACTACATGGACACCGAGCATCAGGCGGGCCTTAAGGGCATTGAATACGCCGAAAGCAAGGGCGTTCCCATGGTTATAATGGAGCCGGTTAAAGGCGGGTCACTGGCCACGCTTCCCCCCTACGCTTCCGATCCGCTTACCGAGGCGACGCCCGGCAAGTCCATGGCATCGTGGGCACTGCGCTATGTGGCAAGCTTTGACAACGTAAAGGTTATACTCAGCGGCATGAGCGACGAGGCTCAGCTTGACGACAACCTTTCAACCTTCTCGCCCTACGAGCCTTTCTCCAACCGCGAAAAGGTTGCCCTTGATGCTGCCATAACCGCGCTTAAGACCAGGCCCAACAACGGCTGCACAGGCTGCAAATACTGCCTGCCCTGCGCGAGCGGCGTTCAGATTCCGCAGATATTCCGCGTTTGGAACGACTATCAGCGCTACCAGAACGAGGCTACCGCCGCGGAGGATTATAAGGACATACCCCCGCTCGGGCGCGCGCAGAACTGCATACGCTGCGGCATGTGCGAGGAGCGCTGCCCCCAGGGAATAAAGATTCGCGAGGATCTTAAAACAATCGCCGCGCAGCCCTGGGCAAACAAATAAAATCTTAATCGCAAGGCCGCTGCAACGGTGCTTATCATGTTGCAGCGGTCGTTTTTTGTTAAAAGCTGAGCTTTTGGCAAAGTTCGTAGACAGAACCATATTATAAATCACCGGATATATTTGAAAAACGCTTGAACGCAAGGCCGTTCTCTGATAAAATTTTCTTTGTTGGCGCAGTATAGAATCTGCTTTATCGAAACAAAAACCATTTTCACACAAACATTTTCATCACCCGCGTGGGTAAAGGTATCAGTTTTATTATATTGATAATTATCGGCTTTCAGCATTGAAGCCGTAATTATAGCCGTTTTATAAAGTAAAATGCAGGAAGGAGCATATTAACGAATGAAACGAAAACTATTGGCACTGATTTTGGCATTGCTGATGGCGCTCTGCATCGTACCCGCGGCGGTTTTGGCCGATGGCGGGGAAATAGACGCTACGGCAATAAACCTGATCAAGATTACAACAGAAGCCGACTTTAACGCAGGAGAGATGAACGGCCTTGCGCTGACCGCTGTGGGAAACGGCGCGGTTGCGCTTGCCGACGGCGCTACCGAGGGCACATTCACCTCCGCGGTATACAAAATAGCCGACTTTTATAAAATGACATCCTCCTGGAACGCCGCCATTTACGACGGTACCCACATTGAAATATACGCCCGCGCGTATACCAACGACGCGTGGGATGAGTGGTTTTCCTGGGGCAAATACGGCATGAGCATTCTTCGCGGATGCAATGACGACAATTCGATAGACGAATACATTCCCGGCGGCACCATAACAAAGGCTCAGTTCCGCGCGGTGCTCCGCCGCGACAGCGCGGATCTGCAGTCACCTGTACTGAGGCAGTTCTGCTTCTCCGTAAAGGGTGGGGATGTTGTTACGGCTTATGCCGAAACCCCCGTTGCCACTCTGCCCGCTTCCAAGATGAATGCCTCCCCCGCGTATTCGCAGATGATACGCGATCCCGAGATAGGCGGCAGTATATGCAGCCCCTCCACCATATCCGTAATGCTCAACGCGCGCGACCCGGAGCTTGACATTCTGCCCGAGGAGCTGGCGCTTTCAATTCAGGACTTTAATTACGGCTTCGGCAACTGGGCTTACTGCGTTTCCGCGGCAGGCTTATACGGCTACAATTCCTATCTGCAGTACGGTGACATAAACATTGTTCTTCAGGAGCTTGCCAACGGCCGCAGCGTAGGCCTTTCCGTTACATACAGCCCGGATCCCGAAAGCTCGTATCCCTACCTGCCCGGCGCCTACGGCGGAACCGGCGGCCATCTTATAACCATAATAGGTTATGAGTTTGAGGGCGGCGACACAAGCGACCTTGACAGCCTCTATCTTATATCCAGCGATACTTATTCCGGAAGCGACGCCACGTCCTTCCACCGCTATCAATGGAAATACTTTGACGCGTGCTGGCAGTCCAGAACCGTTTATGTTATATCCTCCGAGCCCGAGGCGGGTGCGCCCGTAACCGGCGTAAAGCGCCTTGATGCCACGCTTGAAACTACAAGTGAGGAAAACGTTTACACTCTTAAATCAAACGGCAGCAAAGTTGATCTTACCAACTTCACGTCCGGAAAGCGCGCGACTCTTGGCCACGGTGTTCTTGCCTATACAATCGAGGGCATAAAGACCACCGAATCCGTGGCGAGCGATTCCTCTATAGTTTATGAAAACCGCATTCAGGTAAGCGCGAACAACACATTCTTCTACACCGGAATAAAGAATGACGACGACGGCAATTTGGCCTTTGACGCGGGCGATGCCCTTTACAAGGCCGGCGTGCCCGAAGGCGAATCCCGCACGATAACCGTTTACGCAATGGCAAACAACGGCCGCCGCTATACCGCGACCATTACCGCGACAAGTGCCAAGGCGCAGGTTGTAGTCGAGGATTATGAAACTGTTGCCACTAGCGGCAACCTTGTTCACGTTGACCTTAACGAGGGCACGTTAAGCGGCGGCGCAAAACGCAAATCCGGCGAGATAACGCTTGCGAGCGGCGAAACAAGCGGCATTTACACAACCCCTGTTTATTCCAACGAATGGGCTTGGGAATATCTGATGGCCACCATAAACGCCGTTACTCCCGGCGCATCCAGCGTTGAGCTTCAGGTTCGCGCGATTGCCGAGCGCGCCGAGGGTGCATGGAGCGACTGGTTCACCTGGGGCAAGTTCGGCTCCGGCATAGCCAGCATGTCCAACGCTGAAAAGGACGATAACCTTAACCTCAGCACAGACATACTTACAGTACGCGGCGACAGTTCCATAGCCAACGTTAAGGATGTTCAGTTCCGCGTAAAGCTCCGCGCCGATGAGGACGGCAATGTGCCTACCGTATTCGGAATTAACTTCACATACAAAAAGTCCACCTACGACCCGAGCGAAGCTGTATACACCGGCAGCACCTCCGCCGACAAACTGCCTGCCTCCGCATCGGTAGACGTTACGGCGGCAAGCGCGTACGGACACGCGAGCGGCATGGCAAGCTGGCGTTTTGAGAACATGATGCTTATGATGGTAAACAGCGAAGGTTCCGATGCTTTGTTTGAAGAGGTGGCTCTGAACGGCTATGACTTCAACACCGACTGGGGCAACTGGGCTTACACCGTATTTAAGGCCGGTTTGTTCGGGCACAAGGCATACACTCAGTACGGCGCCAACCCCACGCTTATACAGCAGGCCATAGCGGACGGCAACATAGTTGGCCTTTATGTGCACGGCGGCAAGCTTGAAACCACAAACAGCAGCAGCACAAGCCAGGTTATAGTTTACGCCTACGAAACTAAGGACGACGGAACGGTTGTATTCAAAACGCTTTGCCCCAGGGGCGATACGAGTGAGCTTGAAAGCGGCGCCGTATTCGGAACCTGCACGGCAGACGAGCTTTCAACCGCCATATCAAGCTACAACAACGGCAACCCACGCGGCGCGATGTACGTTGTCGGCAAAAAGGTGAAAAACTCCTCTGTTGTACGCGTACCCGTGGCGGCCAAGATGATTGACAGCAATACAATTCAACTTGCCGAAGATGGCGAGAATATAACCCTGAGCGAAAGCTTCACGTCCGATAAGGACTCCGTTTCCGGCTGCGGCGTTATAGCGTATACACTCGCGAGCGAGGTTAAGGCCGGCAAGAAACTTTCCGCCAACAAGTTCTATTACGACATTACCGTAAACAGCGACGGAACGCTTAATCTGCCCGATGAGCTCACCGAAAAGATAGCGGCGGGCGATACCGTGAACCTGTATGTTATACGCAACAGCGGTGTAACGTACACCGCGAATATCGTATCCGCAGACAAGCTTGAGAAGGAAAAAGAAAACGCGCTCAACCTTGTGAACAGGTATCTTGCAAGCGCCGGAACGGACGTTTATGAGCAGGCCAAGGAAATAGCTAGAAAGGCGACCGCCAAGATAGGCTTCGCGACTTCCCTTAAGGAAATTGAGGACGCGCTGGAACTGCTTGACACGAAGCTTGAGCCCGTCAGCACGAACACCGGCAGCAACACGACCATTCCCCTGCCCCCGCAGACCGGTGCTGCGGAGAGCGTACTGCCCTTTGTGTGCATAGCCGCGGCGGTAATACTGCTTGCCGTTTGCCGCAGGAGGCAATCCCGCTAAAAGGGAATAACCCAAAGCAAAATCTTATACAGCAATGCCCGCCTTGAAAAAGGCGGGCACTTTCAAATTAAATGTATCGCCCCGGGAGTTGTTCCGAGGCGATATGTTTTTATTGATATGATGTCCAATCAAGCTCAGCGCGGTCAAGGGGATATTCAGCGACCTGGTAGCAGTTGTCACCGCTTTCCTGATACAGCACCGTGTACTCCGCACCCTCGGGGACGGCGTATTTCCCGGCTACGTCGTCAAATACATTCGGCAGGTGCTGGCCGGTGGATGTGTGCGCCAGGACCATGCAAACGTCGCCATAAACATTGTTCACCTGATTCTTATAATCCTCAAGCTTAGAAAGCTTCACAACGGGGAAATCGTTTGACGGGCTGTAGTTGGCAAAAATGTACCAGCTGAAATCCACAATGTAATATTCTCCCTCATAGAGGATATAGTTATAAACATGGCCTCCCATGCTGCCGATGTAATAGGCATGAAGTATAAAGCCTATCTCGTCATAGTCACCCTCAAGCAGATAGTTAGCCAGATTCGCGGCCGATCCGCAGTTGCCCAGGCGACGTTCCATCACCTGGAACGCGTTCAGATTATAGTGCCATTCGTTGCCGTTGATGGTTTTCGTACGGTCGCCGCCGCAATCGCCTATTTGGGCCGCAAGCATATACATAAGCATATCGCCCGCGGTTTTGACGCGCTCCTTCACTTCTTCCGGCGTGCAATCAAGAAGAGCATACGCCTCCTCCGCCGTCAGTGTTGTGCCTCCAAGCATGGTTGAAAGCTGATAGTTGCCGATATTTTCGGGCTTTATGTGGCCGTAGGTTCTGTCTTCCCAGCCGTTGAGATATTCATCGTCTCTGTAAAGTTCTTCCGCGTTGCCGTCCGCAAAATACACTCCGTTGACAAGGTCCAGAATGACTTGCTCATCCTGCGGAAAATAGAAAAGCTGCGTAAGCGTTGTGCCGGTAGGGTATGCAGAATCCGCTTCGCTGCCGAAGAATGGAATTATATCCTCAAGCGATTCCACAAATATCAGCGGTATTCTTTCGTCCCAGCCATTGGAGGTTTGGGCGAAGTTTGTTTCGTAATCAAGAGAATAGATATAATAACCGCCATCGGTAGGGATAACAACACCGCTGCGTACGATATAATCCTCGCAGTTTTCATAATCCGTTACTGCCACAAGATGGCCGATGTCCTGAATGTCGTCACTCAATACATGAACAGCGATAGTGTCAGCCTCGGGAGTTCCCAAATTTCCCTGCTGCCACCAACTAAAGCAAACTTCCGCGCCATAAGTGCGCTGCCCCGCATCATTTGAAGTGATGTGCGAGAAATAGGTTCCGTCCTGTGTGTCAATCCAGGCGGCAAAGTCGGCGGGAGTTGAGATTTTTTCGCGCAGCGTTTCAAGATCCGCGTTTTTAAGAGCGGCTACCTCATCATCCGAAAGGCGGCGTTCGGTAAACATCTCCGGAAGTTCTGAAAGAATTTGATAATTTACCTCGACCGCCTCGGTTTTTACGGCAATATCAACCGCAGGCGTTTCCTGTGCCGTTATATCCGATACACTGTCGGCATTAGCCTGCTCACGCGGCTGGCCGCAATGGCTGCAGAAACTATCCGTTGCCTCATTGCCGCAGGCGGAGCAAGTCCAACTTTCGACGGTTCCGTTTTTTGCGCAGGCTGTCACAACAGAGCAGAGCAACGCAATTATTAAAGCGAAGCAGGCCGTTTTCTTCCCCATATCCATTTCTCCTTGGTAATTTATAACGATGTTTCGCGCCAAAGCTTAGAGGCGTTTTCAGCGCGGAATTTCATTATAGCACAGCATATTTTGTCTGTCACCCGGTAAAATGGGGGTGGGGTATGGGTTAGCGTGCAGCATCTTTTTTGGTTAACCCAAACATCACCATAAACGGCATCAAACATATTAAGCTTGATAAGATTTTGCGTTTAATATCTCTCATGTTATCCATCATAGTATTTCAGAAATACGCGTAATCAGCAGTTTGTACCGCTTGGCGGTATCCGCATTTTTGCCGCAGTATTGCCTGGGCATTTCCTCGTTTGGCTCGTAGCTGACGGGAATGTTGTAAAGGTCAAACTGCTCAACGGTGAGATCAATATAGTGGCCGTCGATTTTGTTAAAGTAATGTGTGCCGCCGCCATTCACACGGATGCGGTGGATCGTTCCGCCGAACATATCATATACGAGCATCGCAGTGATAGCACACTGTCCATAAGATGGGTCGGAAGGTACCCACTCTGCCTGACATGACGGATACGCCGTCTCTTTGCACCATGCTTTACGAAGAATCGTATACAAGTCACCGAGTGTTGATAATTTGGGATTGCCTTCTTTCTTTCGCTTTAGAGTACTATACTCCTCGCCATAGAATTTTCTGCTCATTTAGTTCCTTTCTCCTCTGCAAAGTACTCCGGCTTTACTGCTTCAGCCGCGGGGGGGATAATTATTACCGATGAATCAATTTCATATTGATATTGTGACGCACGGCAGAATCTCTGCCGCATTAAATGAACAACAAAAGACGCATAAAGTTTTTTAGTCAGATAAATAAAAAATACGGCAGTCCGTTGTATCATGAACTGCCGTAACATGTGGTGGAGCCGAGGAGAGTCGAACTCCTGTCCGAAAACCCATCAGCAAGATTTTCTACGAGCGTAGCCGCTGATTTATAATTCCCTCTGCGGAGCCCCCGGCGGCAGGGTCAACGCTTGCGGTAGCTTCATATATCCCGCCTGCGGCAAAGCTTACGCAGGTTGGTTCCCCACATTAATGACGCCCGTATCCTTAGGCGTGGGAACCTAAGGGCGGACGGTCACTGCTTAAGCAGCGACAGGAACAAAATTAGCTTCGTCAGTTAATTTTTAATTTCCCGCTTTTTACGAAGCGCGGGGCTTCGGCTCGCTTATCCGGCCCCCGTGATCCCCGTCGAAACCATTTACGGCCCCAAGATAAGTGTTTCCCTCTTTCAAGGGACTACATTATACTATATTTTTTCGCGTCAATCAACGCTTTTCATGCGGCGATCCATATCGCGCTTAGCATCACGCTCCGCCATGGTATGGCGCTTATCGTAAAGCTTTTTGCCCTTTGCAACCGCAAGCTCAACCTTTACAAGGCCGTCACGTATATAAAGGCGGGTGGGTATAAGGCTGTATCCGTCGGTTTGGGAAAGAGACTGCAGCTTATGTATTTCCCGCTTATGAAGCAGCAGCTTGCGCGTGCGGAAGGGGTCTTTATTGAATATGTTGCCCTGCTCATAGGGGCTTATATGCATGCCTATCAGCAGCATTTCGCCGTTTTTCACCTGAGCATAGCTATCCTTAAGGTTTACCTTGCCCGCGCGTACGCTTTTAACCTCCGTACCCACGAGAGCGATGCCGCACTCATACGTGTCCTCTATAAAATAATCGTGCCTGGCGCGGCGGTTTTCAGCCACCTGCCTTGTGCCTTTCTTTATGGGCATTTCTCCGGCACCCCCTTTACAATTAGGTTCTAAAAAGGGAACGCGCTTACACGGCGCGTCCCCATCGCTTTTTGATCTGAGATTACTTTACGAACATCATCGCAATGGTGATCACGGCGATGAAAATGCCCAAAGCAACCGTAATCTTCTGCAGCTTTGCTTCCTTGCTGGCCGCCCTGTTGCGAGCGGTGTTGAAAGAGGCGGTATCACTGCCGAACGCGCTGCCGAGGCCGCTGCTCTTGCTCTTTTGCATCAATACCGAAACCACAAGCGCGGCGGAGGCGAGTATCAGCACTATGCTAAGAATTATGTGTAGAGTTCCCATATTTTTAACCTCCTAAGCGTCTTTGTGTTACTTATTTCCTCAGATTCAGCTCGGCAAGAACACTACGATAGCGCTCTATATCGGTTTCCTTGAGGTAGTTAAGCAGACCGCGGCGCTGACCGACCATCTTGAGAAGGCCGCGACGGGAGTGGTGGTCCTTCTTGTGCTCTTTAAGATGCTCGTTGAGGTGGTTGATGCGATCGGTAAGCAGAGCTATCTGCACCTCGGGTGAACCGGTGTCGCCCTCATGAAGCTGGAACTTTGCGATGATTTCCTGTTTGGTTGCCATTTTGTTTTTTCCTCCTAATAATTATATCGCCCAGCGCCGAGTAAAACGTCGGAGTCGTCGTTAAACACAGCAGCCGGTTCTGACCAAAGAAGTATACCATACTTTTTGCCGCGTGTAAACGGCATATCAGCTGTTTTTTAGAATATCGGCGGCTTTTTCGCCATCCGCCTTCATTTGAAGTGCCAACGCGTTCACATCGGGAAAGCGTATTTCGCCGCGTATCCGCTCAATAAATTCAACCTTCAGCTCTTTTCCGTATATATCCGCGTTGAAGCCCAATATATGCGTTTCTATGGTTGTGTGCTCCCCGTTTACTGTGGGGTTGCGGCCTATATTCGTAACCGCCGGATAAGCGGTGCCGTTAAAAATCGCCCTTGTGGCGTAAACTCCCGCCAAGGGAACGGCCCTGTCCTGCCAGCCTGAAATATTCGCCGTTGGGTAATCAAGGGTACGCCCTATGCCGCGGTTTTTCTCCACGGGGCCCGTAATTGAATACGGATTGGAGAGCATTTTCCCCGCATCCAAAACGTTTCCGTTTTCAAGGCAGGCACGTATGCGCGTGCTTGAAACAGCCTCATCCTTGTACATTACCGGAGGAACTATTTCAACCCTGAAACCGTACTTTTCGCCAAGCTTTTTAAGCGTATCCACGCTGCCCTCGCCACGCCTGCCGAATGTATAATTAAATCCGGCTACGGCACAGCCCATATCAAAGCGCTCGATGAGCATTTTTATAAAAAGCTCCGGTTCGGTTGCGGCGTATTCCCTGCTGAATTCGTCCGCGCAGAGCTCACATCCCATGGATGAAAGCGTTGCCATGCGCTCCGCCTGCGTCATCAAAAGCGGCGGCTGCTTGCCGAAAAGCGCCATGGGGTGCGCGGTAAACGTATATATCATAGGCTCCATTTGAAGCGCCTGCGCGTTTTTCACCGCGGTGCCTATTATGGCGCGGTGGCCTATATGCACGCCGTCAAAGGTGCCCAAAGCTATCGCTCTTTTCATGCGCCGGCCTCCGTAAGGTTAATTTTGATATGCACGCTTCCGCCCTCTCCGGTTTGGCCTATGCCAAGGAACTCATCCTCAACATAAAGCATAACAAGGCGTTCGTCATTCCGTCCTTCCAATTCCCGCGGAAAAATCTCCGCTCCGTTTCGGATAAGCTTGTCCTGCTTTTCGCTTAAGTCTTTAAGTTTAAGGGGATCCACAAGCCCGTCAAGCGCCCGCTCTATGCTTATTACGGCCTCGTCAAGCCGGCCTTCTTCCTTCATCCGGCTAAGCTCCGCGATAGAGTATGCCTCATCCACGGAAAAATCTCCGCTCCGCGTGCGGAGAAGAAAGCTCATGTAAGCGCAGGTACCGAGGCTTTTTCCTATGTCCGCGCAGAGCGTTCTTACATATGTTCCCCTTGAGCACGCAACGCGCACAAGAAAGCGATTTTCCCCGGTTTGAGAAATAAGGTCTATGCTTTTTATGAATGCGCTGCGCTTTATTTCAACGGTTTCGGCGCCCTCTCTTGCCAGCTGATAAAGGCGCTTGCCGTCTATGCTTACGGCGCTGTACATAGGCGCTGTCTGCTCTATTTGGCCAACAAAACCGCAAAGTGCCGCGCTAAGCTCTTCGGCCGTGATTATTTTTGAATCGGTTTCGACAATTCGCCCGTAAGCATCCTGCGTGTCCGTTGCCGTGCCGAACGTCACTTCGGCTATGTATTCCTTTTGCTTATCAACCAATATGTCAAAAAGGCGCGTGGCTCTGCCGATGCACACGGGCAAAACGCCCGCCGCGCCCGGATCAAGCGTTCCGGTATGCCCAACGCGCTTAATTTTGAATATATGCCTTACGTCCGCCACGGCATCGCTGGATGTCATTCCCGGCGGCTTTAATATGTTTACGATACCTTCTGTCATTTCAGCTGTATATTACAATGCCTGTACCAAGGCCCCTATAAGCTCTTCCTTCAGCGCGTCCATGTCTCCGGTTACGGTGCAGCCCGCCGCAAGCCTGTGCCCTCCGCCGCCATAACGCTCGGCAACGGCGCAAACATTTGCGTATTCCTTTGCCCTAAGGCTTACTTTATATACGCCGGGCTCCTTTTCGCGCATCATCATGGCTATTTCAACGTTTTCAACATCGCGAAGATTATCTATCAAGCCTTCGCAATCCTCATCATGGGCGTTGAATTTGGCAAAATCTGCCTTTGTAAGCACGCAAACGGCCATTTTGCCGCCGTGTATAAACTCGGCCTTAACAAGGCCCCATCCGAGCATTCTGCGCTTGGATATGGGGGCAGAACGGTAAACCGCCCTGTTCACAAGGGCGTTGTCCGCGCCGAGCTTAAGCAGCTCCCCCGCCGCAAAAAGCGTATCGGGCGTTGTGTTAGAATAGGCGAAATTGCCCGTATCCGTTACAAGGCCACAGAAAAGGCAGGTTGCGATATCCGCGCTGAAATCAACATTCAGCCTTTCTATCAGCCTTTTCATTATTTCCGCCGCGGCCGCCGCCTGCGGCACAACGGCATTATACATTGCAAAGTTTGGATTAGTGCCGTGATGATCTATGCACGCCGTAAACTCGGCCTTTGAAAATATGTTTTCCGCCGAGCCAAGCCGGCCAACGTCCGCGCAGTCAACGGCTATCACGGCCTTTGTAAAGCGCGCCTCCTCCGGGCATATTACGCTGTCCGCCCCGCTTAAAAAGCGGTATATATGGGGCACGGTGCCGTCGCACACCGCCTGCACGGATTTGCCAAGCTTTATAAGCGCAAGCCTTAACGCGCAGGCTGAGCCTATTGTATCTCCATCGGGAGACACGTGCATTATAAGCGTAAAATCGTCGTTTTCGGCTATAAGGCGCGCGATTTGATCAAGCGCGAGGTTTTCTTCACTACCGGCGCTCATTTTATTCCTCTGACTTTTTATCGCCGCTGTGCAGGCTTTCTATAATCTGGGCTATATGTGCGCTGTATTCTATTGAAGTATCAAGCGTAAATTTAAGCTGAGGCAGTGCCCTAAGGTCCATTCTCTGCCCAAGTTCATGCCTTATAAAGCCCGCGGCGCGGTTTAGTGCCTCAACCGTTGCCGTGCGCACGGAATCGTCCTTGTCGTATACGCTTACCTTTATCTTCGCCAGCTTCTGGTCGTTTGTTACCTCGGCAGAGGATATTGTGGTCATGGGCGATATACGCGGGTCCTTCATTTCGCGCACTATTTCGCTTACGGTCTTTTTAACCTCTTCATTTATCCTGTCGTATCTTATATTTGGCATTTTGTTTTAAGAAGCGGCCCTTAGCTTTATTGGCTGCAAGGCCGCTTTCCTTTCCGTTTATTCGTTTTTCGCTTTATCAGCGCTTAACCTCTTCCATAACAAAGGCCTCGATGGTATCGCCTTCATGGATATCGTTAAAGTTTTCAATGCCTATACCGCACTCGTAACCGGAGGCAACTTCCTTAACGTCGTCCTTAAAGCGCTTAAGGGAGGAAATCTTGCCCTCATGCACAACTATACCGTCGCGCACAACACGCACCTGAGCATTGCGGCTTACCTTGCCGTCCTGCACGTATGCACCGGCGATGGTGCCTACGCCGCTTACCTTAAACGTGTTCCTTACGCTGGCACGGCCAAGCTCAACCTCTTTATACACGGGCTTAAACATGCCCTTCATGGCGTTTTCTATATCCTCTATCGCGTTATAGATTATGCGATAAAGCCTTATATCCACGCTTTCCTTTTCAGCAAGGGCTCTGGCGCTGCTGTTCGGGCGCACGTTAAAGCCGATTACTATGGCGTTTGACGCGGAGGCGAATATTACATCCGAGTCCGTTATGGCGCCGACGGCACCATGAATGCACCTTACGCGAACCTCATCGTTTGAAAGCTTTTCAAGCGCCTGCTTTACGGCCTCCACGCTGCCCTGAACGTCCGCCTTGATTATTATGTTCAGGTCCTTCATCTGGCCTTCGGCTATCTGGTTGAACAGATCATCCAAGGATACCTTCTGAACGCTCTTGAGCTGCTCCGCCTTAAGCTTATCGCGCCTTTCCTCGGCAACCTGACGGGAAAGCTTATCTATTTCGGCGGCGTTGAGCATATCGCCCGCGCTGGGAACCTCATTAAAGCCAAGCACCTCAACAGGAGTGCTGGGGCCGGCCTTGGAAACGCGCCTGCCCTTATCGTCCATCATCGCGCGAACACGGCCGTATGCCATGCCGGCAACTATGGGATCGCCAACCTTCAAAGTGCCGTTCTGAACAAGCACGGTGGCTATCGGGCCGCGGCCCTTATCAAGCTCCGCCTCTATTATAACGCCCTTGGCCATGCGGTTCGGGTTAGCCTTAAGCTCAAGCACATCCGCCTGCAGCAGAATCATTTCAAGCAGGTTATCAAGGCCTTCTTTTGTTTTCGCGGAAACGGGAACGCATATTGTATCGCCGCCCCACTCCTCGCTTACGAGGCCATACTCGGTAAGCTGCTGCTTTACCCTGTCCGGATTCGCGGCGGGCTTATCCATTTTGTTTATGGCAACAATTATAGGCACGCCGGCGGCCTTAGAATGGTTTATGGCCTCAACGGTCTGGGGCATTATGCCATCGTCCGCGGCGACTACCAATATTACTATATCCGTTACCTGGGCACCGCGCGCACGCATTGCAGTGAACGCTTCGTGACCCGGAGTATCTATAAACGTTATCTGCCTGCCGTTGCAGGTTACCGTATACGCGCCTATGTGCTGGGTTATGCCGCCGGCTTCGCCTTCGGTAATGCTGCTGTGACGTATGGCGTCGAGCAGGCTGGTTTTGCCGTGGTCAACATGGCCCATTATGGTAACAACGGGAGGACGGTTTTCAAGGTTCTCGTCCTTATCCTCATCCACGCCCTCAAGCAGCACATCCTCATAGCTTTTGGCTATGTTCTGCTCAAGCTCTATATCGTAATCGGAGGCTATCAGGGAGCAGGTATCAAAATCTATTTCCTGATTTATGGTTGCCATTATGCCCAGTATAAACAGCTTTTTGATTATCTCCGCCACGGGCTTGCCTATCTTTTCGCTAAGCTCCTTAACGGTTATGGTTTCGCTGGTTATAACAGCCTTTTCTATCTTTACCGGCTCCGGCTTAGGCGCGGGCGCTGCCTGCTTTTTCTTTTTTCTGCCGCCAAAGCCGCCGTCATCATCCCATGCGTTCATCGAGGGCGCTGCCTCCTTTAACAATGTCTTCTTGTTCTTTCTGCGATCATCTTCCCTGTTTGCCTTAACGGGCGCCTTCTTGTTGGCCTCGTAGCCGCGCTCACGCCCGGCCGGCTGAGGCTGTATCATTTCGGCGGCGGGCTGCATGGCGGTGCGCTCACGCCGCTGCCCCTGCTGAGGCCTTACGGCGTCCTTATCCTGGCGCTGCTGCCTGCCGGCAAACCTGTCGTCACCCTTCTGCTGGGGCTTAGACGCGCTATCCTGCCTGTCCGTACGCGGCCTGTCGGTTCTCTGCGGCCTGTCGGTGCGCTGCTGCTGGTTTCTGTCGTTTCCGCGGCTGTTGGTGCCCTGCGATATGGCGCGCGGCTGATAACCGCTCTGCTGCTTCGCGCTTTCGTTTGACTTCTGCTGGGTTTTGACCTGATTTTTCTGCTGCACGGGTGTTGTTTCCTCGCTTGGCTTTTCTTCTTTTTTAGTCTCTTCCGCTTCTATCTTAGGTGCTTCCGTCTTTTTAGGCTCTTCCTTAGCCTGCTCAGGTTCCTTCTTTTCGGCCGGTTTCGGCGCTTCCTTTACGGGCGCGCTCTCCTCTGCCTTTGCGCTTTCTTCAGTCCCGGCGTTCTCGGCAGCCTTGGCGCTCTCCTCGGCCTTTGGCTTTTCCATCTGCGCGCTCAGCTCCGGCTCATCGCTATGATACGCGCCGGAATCCGCGCTGTTTGCCAGTTCCTTAAGCCGCTCTATCCTAAGCGCTTCCTGGCGCTCTTTCTCGGCTATTTTTTCCTTTTCCTTCAGCTTGTCTTCATACCGGCGCATCTCGCTGAGCGTTGCATCCATTTCTGCGTTCATGCCCTTTACCCGCTCAAAAAGCTGCTTAGCCCGGGCTTCAAGCTCCCTGGCAGAATCCATTACCTTTGCTTTTGCCATTCATGCCACCCCTTTTAGTTTGGTTGCTCCGTCGCCTCGTAGGCTTCCCGGATTATGCCGGCAAAATGCCGGTCTGTCACCGCGGCTGTTTTGTGGGCCTCTTTGCCTATCAGCCGCCCGAGATCGTCTATGTACAGGCAAGCTATATCGCACCTGCCGCACAATGCCTCGTATTTTTCCCTTGTGTTTTCGCTTGCGTCGCTTGACAAAAGCATGAGCTGCACCTTTTTCTGCTTCATGAGCTTTTCGCAGGTAAAGTCACCGCTTTTAATCTTGCCCGCGCGTGCCGCAAAGCCTATATACGCCGTTAACTTACTCCTGATCACAGGCGCCTATCTCCTTTTGCAGCCTTTCAAACACATCTTCATCTATTTTCTTATCCAACGCCCTTTCAAGAGCGTGTATTTTTATTGCCTTTTCAAGGCATGCCTTACTTTTGCATATATACGCGCCGCGCCCGGCAGCACGGCCGGTAGTATCGGCGCATATTTCGTTTTCAGGCGTGCGCACTATGCGTATAAGCTCACGCTTGGGCTTCATTTCCCTGCACGCAACGCACATGCGCATCGGCGTTTTTTTAGCGGCCATTATGCCTCCGGTCCCTCGGCGTCTTCAGTGCCGTAATCAATGCGTTCAAGCTCCTCTTCCGCCTGGCTCTGGCTCTTTATGTCTATCTTCCAGCCGGTAAGCTTGGCGGCAAGGCGCGCGTTCTGGCCCTCTTTGCCGATAGCGAGAGAAAGCTGCTGATCGGGCACGACAACCTTGGCGGCCTTTTCGGTTTCGTTGATATATACCATTATTACCTTGGCGGGGCTGAGAGCCTTTGCGATATACACGGCGGGGTCACTGTCCCACTCGATTATATCTATCTTTTCATTGTGAAGCTCGTTCACCATGCGCTCTACCCTTATGCCCTTCTGGCCTACGCAGGCACCGACGGGATCAACCATGGGATCGGTTGAATGCACGGCAACCTTTGTGCGGAAGCCCGCCTCACGCGCGATGGACTTAATCTGCACAACGCCGCTCATTATTTCAGGCACCTCAAGCTCGAAAAGACGCTTTACAAGGCCGGGATGGGTTCTTGAAACAAGTACCTGCGGCCCCTTATTGGTGCGCCTTACCTCAAGAACATATACCTTTATGCGGTCGTTATTATTGTATTCTTCGCCGGGTATGGTTTCGTTATAAGAAAGCAGGCCGTCCGTTTTGCCAAGCTCAACATACACGCCCGCCTTTTCGGCGCGCTGTACGATAGCGGTAAGAATCTCGTTTTCCTTTTCGGAGAACTCATCATAAATAACGCCGCGCTCGGCCTCCCTTATGCGCTGCACAACAACCTGCTTGGCGGTCTGCGCCGCTATGCGGCCGAACTTGCTGGGATCGGCTTCCTCTTCAAGAACGTCGCCCACGTCAAACAGGGGGTTAATCTTATGCGCCTTTTCAAGGGAAATTTCGCTGTAAGGATTTTCAACGTGCTCAACAACGGTTTTGGAGGCAAAAATCTGCACCTCTCCCGTTTCTTTATCAACCACAGCGCGCACGTTGGCAGTTGTATTGTAGTTACGCTTATACGCGGCGACCAGCGCGGACTCAAATGCGTCTATCAATATGTCCTTGCTTATGCCGCGCTCTTTTTCGATAGTATTCAGCGCCTCGATAAAATCGGCATTCATCTTTTTTATTTATCCTCCTCAGTTATTCAAAATCTATCCACGGCCTCACAAGTGCCGCATCTTTTCTTTTTATTGTTACTTCGCCAAGCTTTTCAACCTCTACGGTAAAGCTTTCGTCATCGTAGCCTTTAAGTACGCCCATGATCTCTTTTTTCTTGTTCACGGGAGCATAAAGCTTTATCTGCAGCTTATTGCCCAGATTTCGCTCGTAATCCTTGTTCTTTTTAAGCGGACGGTCTATTCCTATGCTTGATACGCTAAGATAATACGCTTCTTCTATCGGATCTTTTTCATCGAGAATCGGTTCTACCGCGCGGCTTACCTTTTCGCAATCGTCAAGCGTTACGCCGTTTTCGGATTCAATATAAAGGGTAAGCACCATGTTTCCGTATTCTTTAATATACTCAACCTCGTCAAGCTCGTATCCGAGCTCGGCTATTTTCCCGCGAACGAGGGAATCAACAATTTCGGTAGTTTTCAACCGCGCCTCCATACTCCCGCAAAAAGCAGGCCAATCATTGTTTTATCAAAACAAAAGAGCGGGAAAACCCACTCTTCAAAAAGCCAACAAACGCGGCAAAAGCCGCCCAACAGGTGCATTATAGCACACGGGGCGGCATAAGCGCAATACTTTTGCTTATTTTCCTTAGAAAAAGCTGACCTGATTGGTCTCGGCAAGGCCATCAAAACAGCCAAGTTCCCTAAGCCTGTCCACAACGCCGCTGTTCGCCTTCGTGCGGGCGCGGAAGTCCTCTATCGAATTGAAGGGAACGCTCCTGTCCACGGCGCCTATGCTCTCCGCCGCCGCGGTTCCCACGCCGGCAACGGCCGAAAGCGGAGGCCTTAACCCGCCTTCCTCTATGGTGAACTTGGTAGCGTCCGATTTATACAAATCAACATCCAATAGCTTTATGCCGCGGCGGTTCATTTCGTACACAACCTCGAGTATTACAAGCAGATCCTGCTCCTTCTGCTCCGCGTTGTTGCCCTTGTCGCGTATCATCTTAATATTCTGCAGCACTTTTTCCTCGCCGCCGCGCGCCATGGACACATCAAACGCATCCGCACGAACGGTGAAGTAAACGGCGTAGAACGCCTCGGGCATATACACCTTGTACCAGGCTATTCTGAAGGCCATCATAACGTATGCCGCCGCGTGAGCGCGCGGGAACATATAGCCTATTTTTTTGCAGGAGGAGAAGAACCATTCGGGGGTGTTCACTTCCCGCATGTTCTCTTCCATTTCCTCTGTAAGGCCGCGGCCCTTTCGCACGCTTTCCATTATCTTAAACGCCTTTGACGGCTCCATATTTATGCTTATAAGATAATTCATTATATCGTCACGCGTACACACAACCTGAGAAAGCGTGGCTATGCCGCCAAGAACCAGATCCTGCGCGTTGTCAAGCCACACGCCCGTGCCGTGCGAAAGGCCGGAAATTCTTACAAGCTCCTCCATTGTGGTGGGCCTTGTATCCATAAGCATCTGGCGGACAAAGCTTGTGCCGAACTCCGGAATTGCTATGCTGCCCACATCGCACTTAAGCTCATCAAGCGTTATGTGCAGCGGCTCTGTTGACGAGAAAAGCTTCATCGTTTCCTTATCGTCAAGCGGCAGGCTCTTCGGGTCAATGCCCGTTATATCCTGAAGCATTCTTAGAACCGTAGGGTCATCATGGCCCAGTATATCAAGCTTAACAAGCCTATCGTCCATGGCATGGAAATCGAAGTGCGTGGTTATGGTGTTCTTTTCTTTTTTGTCCGCCGGATACTGTATCGGCGTAAAGTCAAACACCTCGTAGCCTTCGGGCACTATGACTATGCCGCCCGGGTGCTGACCGGTTGTGCGCTTAACGCCTTCGCACCCGGCCACAAGCCTTTCGGTTTCGGCTTTTGTGAAGAATGTATTATACTGCTCGCAATAGCCCTTAACGTAGCCATATACGGTTTTGTCCTTAAGGCCGGATATGGTTCCCGCGCGGAAGGCATGGCCCTTGCCGTACATAACCTCTGTATAAGCGTGGGCATGGGGCTGATAGTCACCGGAGAAGTTAAGGTCTATATCAGGCGTTTTGTCTCCCTTAAAGCCAAGGAACACCTCAAACGGTATTGTATAGCCAAGCTTATTCAGCTTTGTGCCGCAAACGGGGCAATCCTTGTCCGGCATATCAACGCCGCACGCGTATTTATCAAGATCCACGTCAAATTCGCTGTGCTTGCAATTTGGGCAAACATAGTGCGGCTGAAGCGGATTAACCTCGGTTATTCCGGCCATGGTGGCAACAAAGGACGAACCTACGCTGCCTCGGCTGCCGACAAGGTATCCATCCGAAAGAGACTTTGAAACAAGCCTTTGCGCGCTCAGATACAGCGACGCGTAATCGTTGCCTATTATGGACTTAAGCTCTTTATCAAGCCTTGCCTGAACAACCGGCGGCAGAACATCGCCGTAAATCTCCCTTGCCCGCTTTTCGCACATGCCCCTAAGTTCTTCATTGGCGCCGGGGAATTTGGGCGCGTATGTGCTCTTTTCGCTTAAAAACGGCTTCATGCTTTCGCACATATCGGCAATTGAGTTCGGCACGTCTATTACAACCTGCTCGGCCTTTTCCGCGCCAAGGTAGCTGAATTCCTCAAGCATATCGTCGGTTGTGCGGAAATAAAGCGGCGCCTGCTGCTCGGCATCCTTAAACTCGCGGGAGCTCATGACTATTGCCCTGAATATGGCATCCTCAGGCTCCATAAAATGCGCGTCTCCCGTGGCCGCGACGGGTATATTCAGCTCTTCGCCCAAGCGCACTATTTTTCTGTTCAGCTCTCTTAGGCCTTCCTCGTCCTCCACTATGCCCTCGCGCATAAGGAAGGCATTGTTGCCTATCGGCTGTATTTCAAGATAGTCGTATTCCCTGGCTATTTCGCATATTTCGTCATGCGGTTTATCTTCAAGCACGGCGCGGAACAGCTCGCCTGCCTCGCAGGCAGAGCCGACAATAAGCCCTTCGCGATAGAAATCGAGCAGGCTCCTCGGTATTCTCGGCACGCCCTTAAGATAATCCAGATGCGCGTAGGACACGAGCTTATAAAGGTTTTTAAGGCCCACAAGGTTCTTCGCTATGATTATGATATGGTATGTGCTGCGCTTGCCCTTTACCTTTTCCTGCGGCACGCAGTTAAAAAGCGGTATGCGCTTTTTGCCCATCGCCTCGTAGCGCTCTATTATTTTTACGAATTGCTCTTTTAGGGCGCGAGCGCCGTCTATCGGGCGCAGGGAAGCGCGCTCGGTTCCCATGGCCGCCATGCAGCCCTCAACGGTAGTGGTATCGTCAAGCGGAGCTCTGCAATGGTAGCGCGTAAGCTCCATTGCCACGGCAACATGCTCATTAAGGTCTACACCGCGCTTTTTGGCCTCTTTATAAAATTCAAAGTATTCGTCCCTGTTCCAAACCACTATTTTGGCGTTTCCTATAAACTCCGTAAACGCGGACAGGGCATCCTTGAACGTTGGCGCTTTTTCGCTTTCCTTTTCGCTTATGCCTATCTGCTGCCTGTATTCTTCGCTCATTGGAACGCTTACGGCAACGGGAGTATAAAATTCGCTTGATTCGCCGCTTTCATTAAAGCGCACGGCACTCAGCGCGCAGAACGCTCCGTTATGCTGCGTAAGCTCCACGGCGGCATAATCGCCGCGCGGCTCCGTCCAAACGCAATCCGGCAGCAAATAGCCTTCCACGCCCATTATAACCTTTATGTCCACGCCTTTTTTCTGCAGCTTTGAGGCCGCGTTTACGGCCGCGGGGAACGCCTGAACAACGCCGTGGTCCGTTATGGCAACGGCCTTATGGCCCCACTTGGCCGCGGTTTTTACGGCATCCGCCGCATCTATAAAGCCGTCCATAGCGCTCATCTTTGTATGCAAATGCAGCTCTACGCGCTTTTTCTCGGCCTTATCCTTGCGGCGCACAGGTTCGGTTTTATATATTGAATCCGGGAAAATGCAATAAGTGCCGCTGTATTCATCGCGCTGATATCTGCCGTGAACAACAATCCAGTCGCCCGAATCCTTTACGGCGGTAAGCATATCGATTATTTCCTTTTTATCCGCGCTCGGGAAAAGCTTTATGGGCAGGGTGTTGCTGCGGTCCGTAACATAGCACTGCATTATAAAACCGCCGTTCTTTCTTTCGCGCACATCCATGCTGATTATGCCGCCCTGAACGGTTACGGTTTCAGATTCCTCGGTAACGTCGCTCATCTTGGTAATATTAGAAAAGAACGTGCGGCCGAGTATTATGTTTTCGGCGGGCACATCAACCTTTGGCCCGTTGAAGTTTCTTGGCTTTCTGAATTTTTTCTCTGCCTTATCGTCGCTCTTTGGCGTGCTCTCCCATGGAGGCGTGTCTCCCGACGCGCTCCGAGCGGCTGCCGGTTCTTCTTTACGTTCCGGCATTACAAGCTCTATATTTTCATCCCCAAGGAGCACAACTTCTATATGCTCATCATACAGATTGCTTACAAACTCCTCCAGTTTATTCGCGCCGTTGTAGCTTTTGGCGCAAAGATAAAGGCGCTTGGGTATGCGCACAACGGCCGTTGCGTCGTCCGCGTTCCATTCCCACTGTGAAAATCCGAGTACCGGCTTCATAAGCGGAGAAAAATGCTCCCAGCTGACTTTGAGCATGTCATTAAAGCCATCCTGCTCGCTGGCGGGACGGCCGTTTTCAAACTCGGCTTTAAGCGAAACGCTGCAGCCGGGCGCGTTGTCTTTCAGTTTATTCTCAATTTCAAGGGCTTCTTTGGCGTTTATAAGCCTGCTTAAGCTAAGGCGAGCCTCAAGCTCCAGCTTATGCACATGAAGCTTTGCCGCGGTCAGCCGCGCACCGTATTCAGACAGCCCGAAATCGTTTTTGCTCCCCATTTAATCCCCCTCAAGCATTTGCTTGGCCTGCTTTATAAGCTCCTCCTCAGCTCTGTCGATATCAAACGCGCCAACCTGCGTACCTTTTTTGAAAAGCACGGCGTTGGTTTTGCCCAAGGCAAGGCCTATATCCGCTTCCTTTGCCTCTCCCGGGCCGTTTACCGCGCAGCCCATCACGGCTATTTTAAGCGGGCGTTTTTCGCGCCTGAATTCCGCCTTTACGTGCTCGTATATTTCCGAATGCTTTTTTATGTTTCCGCACCTGCCGCACGTGGGGCAGCACACAAGATGCAGTCCCTGCTCCCTAAGCTCAACGGACTTAAGAAGTTCTATGCCGGTTTCAACCTCCCGCTCGGGATCTCCGGTAAGCGATACCCTTATTGTATCGCCAATGCCCTCCATAAGCAGGGTTCCTATGCCTGCCGCGGAGCGCACAATGCCCTCCATACCGCCGCCAACCTCGGTTACACCTACGTGCAGCGGATAGCAGCACTGCTCACTTAATGCCCTATATGCCTTTACGGTTTCCACAACGGACGATGATTTTACGGAAATTACTATATCGTAAAACCCAAAGCGTTCAAGCATACGCGCGTTATTCAGCGCGCTCTCGGCCATTGCCGCCGCGCAGGGACCGCCATGCTTTATAAGCAGTTCCTTTTCCATGCAGCCGGAGTTTATGCCGATGCGTATGGGAACATTGCGCTCCTTAGCCGCTTGGCAGAGTTCCTTAACCTTATAATCCGCGCCTATGTTCCCGGGATTTATTCTAAGCTTATCGATTCCGCTTTCAAGGGCCGCCAAAGCAAGCCTGTGGTCAAAATGAATGTCCGCCACAAGGGGCACCTCGCTAAGGCGCTTAAGCTCGGCTATCGCGCGCGCATCCTCCATATCCTTTACGGCAAGGCGAACTATTTCGCAGCCCTCGTCAACAAGGCGCTGTATCTGGGCGCTTGTTTCTTCTATATTGGCGGTACGCGTATTGGTCATGGACTGAACGCTTACTCTCGCGCCGCCGCCTATTTGTATATTGCCCACCTTAACGGGGCGTGTTTTTTCACGAGGAACCATTTTAGCCTCCGATTATAAACGTTTTAACATCCGATACCGTAAGGAATATTACCAAAGCGAACAGCAATATAAGCCCTACAAAGTGCACCAGGCCTTCCTTTTCGGGCGGTACGGGCTTGCCGCGCACGGCCTCGATTATCAAAAATACCAGCCTGCCGCCGTCAAGCGCGGGCAGGGGCAAAAGGTTCATAAGGCCGAGATTCGCGCTGATAAGCACGCCAAGCCTCAGCACCGTTTCAAACCCGGTGCGAACCGCCTGACCTATCATGCTTACTATTCCGACGGGGCCTGCAACATCTCCGCTTTTTACCTGGCCCTGAAACAGCAGCTTAAAGAAAGAACCAAGCTCCTTTATCATCTGCCAAACGTAGTTAAAGCTGCCGCCTATCGCTCCAAACAGGCCGTATCTAAGCCGTGCGGGTTCAATAAGTATGCCTACTATGTTGCAGCCGTCCTCTTCGCTGTAAAAGTCCTTTATTTCAAGCTGTATATGCTTGCCGTTGCGCACAACTTCCAGCATCATGCTTTGGCTGTCCGCCGCGCGTATAAGTGAGGTTGCCTCGCTATAATAATTTATTTTTTGCCCGTCTACGGCAACTATTATGTCTCCTGCCTGCATTCCGGCAACCTCGGCCGGGGAATTTTCAAAAGAAAAGCCGTTTACGGAGGGCATATACTCGCCGTATGTCATAAGCATAACGGTTGCGAGTATCAGGGTTGTGAGTATATTCATTACGGGACCGGCGGCAATAACAATAAACCTTTGCCATATAGGGTGGCAGCTGAACGCCTTGCCGTCCCCGGTATCGGCCTGATCCTCGCCGTAAAACTGGCACATGCCGCCTACGGGCAGCGCGCGCAGGGCGTATGTTATGCCTTTTTTCTCTTTTTTGATTATAGCCGGGCCCATGCCCACGCTGAACTCAACAATGCCGAAGCCGAATATACGCCCGGCACAGTAATGCCCCAATTCATGCAGCACAACGAATATGCTGAGCACAATCAGCGCCGCCAGAACAGATATGACAGTACTCATTAAATAATCTTACCCTTTCATTGCCGCCATCCTTGCCATAGCGTCGTATTCAAGAAGCTCCTCAAAGGAGCCGACAACCGCGTTTTCTATGCTGCACATGGCCTGCTCAACACGCCCGGCTATATCCGTAAAGCGTATTTCCCCCCGGCAGAACATTTCCACCGCCGCTTCGTTTGCGCCGTTATATACCGCGGGCATTATACCGCCCGCCTCAAGCGCGCGGTACGCAAGGGGTATTGCCCTGAATTTTTCGGTATCCGGTTCCTCAAACGTAAGCGTTGCGATTTTGGCAAGGTCAATTGAGCCAAACGAGCTTTCGTGCCTTTCGGGATAAGTCAGCGCGTAGTGTATTGCAAGGCGCATATCCGGAGCGCTTAGCTGGGCTATAATCGCGCTGTCGCAATATTCAACCATTGAATGCACAACGGACTGCGGATGCACCAGCACCTTTATTTTGTCCGCGCCAAGGTTAAAAAGATACGCGGCTTCCATTACCTCAAGCCCCTTATTAAAAAGGGATGCCGAATCGATGGTTATTTTTCGCCCCATGCTCCACGTTGGGTGATGGGAGGCCATTTCGGGAGTAACGCAATCAAGTTGCTCTTTTGTAAACCGCCTGAACGGGCCGCCCGATGCCGTAAGTATAAGCCGCCTTACCTCGCGCTTTTCGCCGGCGCAAAGGCACTGAAAAATAGCGCTCTGCTCGCTGTCCACAGGGATTATCTCCCCGCCGCCCTTCCGCATTGCCTGCTCAACCAGGGTGTGGGCGCAAACAATGCTTTCCTTATTGGCAAGAGCCACCCTCTTGCCCTTTTCAAGCGCCGCTATAAGGGGGAGCGTTCCGCTGAAGCCGTTTACCGCGTTCACAACCGTGTCCGCCTCGTCAAAGCGGGCGGCAACGGCGGCGGCATCCTGCCCGGCGTAAAGCTCAATACCCTTGGGCAATGAGCTTTTTATCGAAAGCGCCGCGGCCTCATCGCGCACGCACAAAAGCGCGGGAGAAAATTCCTTTGCCTGCCTGAGCGCAAGCTCCGCGTTTTTGCCGGCGCACAAAGCGCACACCTCAAATTCATCCCTGTTCGAGCGCACAACATCCAGCGTTTGAGTGCCGATGGAACCCGTGCAGCCAAGAACCGCAATTTTCTTCATAGATATATTATACTCCCGCAACCATGAACACAGCGTAAACTATAGGGGCACAAAACAGAACACTGTCGAGCCTGTCCATAATGCCGCCATGTTCGCTGAATATGCGGCTGTAATCCTTTATGCCGGCATAGCGCTTTATGCTTGACGCGAAAAGATCGCCTATCTGGCCGGCGCCGCCGCACACCACGCCAAGTATTATAAGCATAATAAGGCTTGCCCCGGCACTCCATATATTCTGCATAAGGAACACGAGCACGCCTCCGACTCCGCCGCCTATAAAGCCGAATATGCTGCCAGCGACGGTTTTATTGGGGCTTAGGCGCGGACAAAGCTTTTTCTTGCCGAAAAGCCTGCCGCCAAAGTAAGCAAGCGTATCGCCCATAAGCGGCATTGCAAAAGCGCAAAGCAGAGCGATTCGGCCCTTATCAACATTTTGACCGTATTCACAAAGCATGGCAATGGCCGCAAAAAGGCTCATTGGATACACAAGCACAAACGCGGATGCCATAGTGTCCTCTGCCGTTCTTACCTCGGTAAAAATTCTGTCCGCAAGCACAAGCAGCACGCATACCGCGCCGACCAGCCAAAGTCCGGCGCCGCCGAACACCTTATATGCCGCAAAATAAAGCACGGCGAATATATACGCCGGCCCCATAAACGGCTTAAGCTCCTTTTTTGTAAGGGCGTTTCCCATTTCGTATACGGCCATTACAGCGCCCACGGTAAACAGTGCGCACAGCACCCAACCGCCGAAATACAATCCCGCGGCAAGCACGGCTATGAGCACCGCCGCCACACCGATTCTTTTCAAAAGCTTCATTTTCCGTCCAATCCGCCGTATCGCCTGTTTCTGTGCGCAAATTCGTTAAGCGCGGCGATATAGCATTCATCACTGAATTCAGGCCAAAGCGTATCCGTAAAAACCAGCTCCGCGTACGCGCTCTGCAGCAGCATAAAGTTGGAAAGCCGCTTTTCACCGCCCGTTCTTATAACAAGGTCAACGTTGCTGAGTCCCTTTGAGTACAGCCGGCCCATAAGGCACTCATCGTCTATGTCGTTTATATCAAGCCTGCCCTCTTTTACATCCCGCGCTATGCTTTTAACGGCGTTCACCGTTTCCGCGCGGCTGCCGTAATTCAGAGCTATGTTAAGCTTAAGTCCCGTGTTATCCTTTGTTTTTTCCATTGCCGCAAGGCATTCCGAATAAACCTTTTCGGGCAGGGCGGCAATATCACCCATCGCCCTTATGGCAACATTGTTTTTATGAAGATCCTCTACCTCTTTTGTGAAATACTCCATAAAGAGCGCGAACAGCGTATCCACTTCCAGCTTGGGTCTTTTCCAATTTTCGGTGGAAAAGGCATAGAGGGAAAGAGCCTCTATGCCCAAATCGCTGCTGAGCTTAATAATCCCCCTCAGCCGCTCCGTTCCCGCCCTGTGGCCCATGGAACGCGGCAGGCCGCGCCTTGTGGCGTAGCGGCCGTTGCCGTCCATTATAATGCCAACGTGTTTGGGCAGGGGCGAAAGCGTGTTGCGCAGGGCATCCAATTCAGCCTCTGTCAATTTTTAATCCTCCGGCGCGTCTACGCTCGTTTTGAACACGGCGTATGTTAATTCCGCGCTGTTTTCGCCCGTTTGTCTGGCGCGCACCACGCGCCGCTCGTTTCCGTTCACGCCCTTTCGGCTGGATACCTCAACGGTTTTTACCGCCATACCATCCGATTCAAGCGCGGCTACAGCCAATGAAAGTTCAAGGCCCTCTACGTTCCTCAAACCTGCATTATCTCCTGCTGCTTTTCGTTAATGATCTTGTCTATATCCTTAATATGGCTGTCGGTCAGCTTCTGGGCCTGCTCCTCAAGCTTCTTGCGATCGTCCTCGGTAATCTCGCTGTCCTTCTGGGCCTTTTTAATCTGCTCTATAGCATCGCGGCGAATGGAGCGGATAGCCACCTTTGCATCCTCACCCTTCTTCTGGATGGTCTTGGCCAGTTCCTTACGCCTTTCCTCGGTAAGCACCGGGAATATAAGGCGGATGCACTTGCCGTCGTTTGAGGGGTTAATACCAAGATCGGACTTCTGTATGGCTTTTTCCAAAGGATTGAGCACAGAAGGATCATAAGGGGTTATAACAAGCATTCTGGCCTCGGGAGAGGAGATGTTGCCAACCTGGTTAACGGGGGTGGGCGTGCCATAATAGTCAACCATTATGCGGTCAAGTACCTGTGCGTTCGCGCGGCCAGCCCTGAGGGAGCTGAGCTCTCTTTGCAGCACGGCAATGGTTTTGCCCATTTTTTCTTTTGCGGTTTCTATTGCGTCCATATTTATACCTCCGTACTTTAATTCAATTTTAGTAATATATATTTTAGGCTAAATCTTCCGCTTAGTCAATGATGGTGCCAACATCCTCGCCCTTAATTGCCTTAAGGATGGCACCTTCCTGCTTAAGAGCGCAGACCACAACGGGAATTTTCTGCTCTTTGCAAAGGGTTATGGCTGTAAGATCGGTTGCCTGAAGATTTTGCTCTATAACCTGCTGATAGGAAAGATGGCTGTATTTTACGGCAGATTTATCCTTGTTCGGGTCGGCACTGTATACGCCGTCCACATTCTTTGCAAGCACGAGCGCATCGGCATAAATTTCCGCGGCCTTAAGCGCAGCCGCAGTATCGGTTGAGAAAAACGGCCTTCCGGTGCCGCAGGCGAAAAGGCAAACCTTGCCCTGCTTCATGGCGTTTACGGCCTTTTCGGCGGAAAAGTCATCGCAGACGGAGGGCATATGCAGCGTTGAGAGTACCTCTGTTTCAACGCCCACTTCCTTCAGAGCCGCTTCCATGGCCATGCAGTTTATGGTAGTCGCAAGCATGCCCATCTGATCCGCGCGGTTTCTGTCCATACTGCCGCCGCTTCTGCCGCGCCATATATTGCCCGCGCCTATTGTAACGCCAACCTCCACGCCGGCCTGAACAAGCGTTTTTATTTCGTTCGCGATTGCTGAAACCGCATCGAAATCTATTGTTTTGCCGCCGCCCATTGCCTCGCCGGACAGCTTAAGTGACACACGCTTATATTTAAGCATTTCTTTCTCCTTTGGTGATTATATACAAAAAGGGAACGTCAAATAACGTCCCCTTTTATCAACTTAATTATTTCTTCATCTGGCCCATAACTTCTTCGGCGAAGTTATCCTGCCTCTTGGTGAGGCCTTCGCCCATCTCGTAACGGACGAAGCGGCGGACGCTGATCTTTTCACCGATCTTGGCGACAGCGGCGCTTACCATCTCGCCAACGGTCTTATCGGGATCCTTTACGAAGGGCTGCTCAAGCAGGCAAACTTCCTTGTAGTACTTCTCGATACGGCCTTCGACCATCTTGTCGATAATGTCGGCGGGCTTGGGCTTGGGCTCGTTCAGAGCCTGCTCACGCAGTATCTTCTTCTCGTGCTCGATCTCGGCCTGGTCAACCTGGTCCTTGGAAACATAGGTGGGGTTGGAAGCCGCGATGTGCATGGCTATATCATGTACCAGCTGCTTGAAATCATCGGTCTTGGCAACGAAGTCGGTTTCGCAGTTGACCTCGAGCAGAACGCCGATCCTGCCGCCCATGTGGATATAAGAATCAACGATACCCTCGGCAGCAATGCGGGAAGCCTTCTTGGCGGTAGCCGCAAGGCTCTTCTCGCGCAGGTACTCCATGGCCTTATCCATATCGCCATCGGTTTCAACAAGCGCGCGCTTGCAGTCCATCATGCCGGCGCCGCTCATCTCACGCAGGGACATTACGTCTTTCGCAGTAAACATAACTTATTTTCCTCCTAAAATATGCGCTCGGCTGATTGATTAAAAATCTTCCTCTTCGGTAGCCGCTTCTTCAATGGCCTCGTCGGTCATCTGCTCGCCCTGCCTGCCTTCAAGCACTGCATCGGCGATCTTGGAAGCGATCAGCTTGACGGCGCGGATAGCATCGTCGTTGCCGGGGATGGGGTAATCAGCCTCATCGGGATCGCAGTTGGTATCAACTATGGCAACCACGGGGATGCCAAGAGCCTTGGCCTCGAGAATGGCAATGTGCTCCTTGCGGGGGTCAACCACGAACAGAGCGGAGGGCAGCTTCTTCATTTCCTTGATACCGCCAAGGTTCTTCTCAAGCTTCTCCTGCTCGGCCTTGAGCTGGATAACTTCCTTCTTGGGCAGCAGATCAAAGTCGCCATCGGCTTCCATCTTCTCGATCTTGCGCAGCTTGTTGATACGGCTCTGAATGGTCTTGAAGTTAGTCAGCATGCCGCCCAGCCAACGCTGGTTGACATAGAACATTTCGCAGCGCTTGGCTTCCTGCTCAATGGACTCCTGGGCCTGCTTCTTGGTGCCTACGAACAGCACGGTGCCGCCTTCCATAGCCAGATCGCGGATGAAGTAATAAGCTTCGTCGATCTTCTTAACGGTCTTCTGCAGGTCGATAATGTAGATGCCGTTGCGCTCGGTGAAGATGTATTCCTTCATCTTCGGGTTCCAACGACGGGTCTGGTGGCCAAAGTGCACACCGGCTTCAAGCAACTGCTTCATGGAAATAACAGACATAAAAAAACCTCCTCGTTTTTTATCCTCCCCACGCATCATCCCCGCCGGGCAACCCGACGCATCGGGCACGAGCCTGCAGGTCCGCATGGGTGCGTAATGATTCACTTTTACGCGGGCGCGCCATTCCATTAAACGCACCTTGTGGATTATATCACACCAAACTTTGCTTTGCAACAAAAAATATAGAAAGAGCGGGCTGTATTTGCCCGCCCGCCCATTGTTTTTTAATTAAAAGTGAGTTCTTACATACTCGTTGTATTTCTTGGTATTCATGCAATCCTTATAAGTGTTTTTGAAACGCTTAACGGTAAGGTTGTTCATTTCAAGAATGTTGCGATATTTCCAAATGCCGGCAAGAAGCGGCACGCCGCCGCAAATATAGCCCATGGGCGCCGTGCGATAGCAGGAATAGCACAGCGCGCCGAACACGACAAGCGCAATCACGATTCCCACAATCTGTTTTTTGGGCTGCATGTTTTTAACATCGCTCTCTTTTACAACGCCAAGCTGTATCATTTCCTGCGCAAAACGCTTCTGCACGCCGAAAAGGCTGATTGTATTAAGCATCATTGGCGCGGTTACAAAAAAAGCAAACAAAGCAAGCAACGCCTGGAATATAAAAACAGCAACTCCGGAACTATTTCCCATTATAAATCTCCTTAGAACGAAATCGGATTTGATATACGAATTATAACATGTATGCATCCTTTTGTCACGGAATAAAAAAACAGGCGTAAAAAAGAACCGCACCCCGGTTCGGGGGTGCGGTCCAAGGATGGATTTCGCTCAATTCATTGAGCTTGATTATGCGTTCTTCTTGGTCTCTGCAAGCTGCTTGCAGGCGGCGTCCATTTCGGCGAACATGCCCGCATGCTTCTTGTTTACGATGCTCCTGATTACGAGCAGGGTGCCGATCATGAGTACGACGGCGATGAACAGGTTAATCCAAACATTCTGGATAAGGCCTGCCAGTATGAAGCTTACGAAGGAAACGCCGGTAACGGTCAGCGCGTAGGGCAGCTGAGTGAACACGTGGTTCAGATGGAAGCA
>CAZRHS010000006.1:11924-45448 GCA_964600045.1 uncultured Clostridium sp. | reverse complement strand
AAATCATGCCTGTTCCAAGAAAATTGATTTTACTGTCTTACCAGCAGAGAGCCTTCGGCCGCCTTTTTTGATTGCATTTAATCTGTTTAGGCTATTTCAAGCGCAAGCTCCATCATTTCGGTAAACGTGTTCTGGCGCTGCTCCGCGTCAAGCGATTCGCCGGTTACCAGGCTATCGGATATGGTGCAGATGCAAAGGGCGTTCTTGCCCGCGCGCGCGGCATTAAGATAAAGCGCGGCGGCTTCCATTTCAATTGCCAGCACGCCCATCTTCTGCCAATCAAGAGTATTCATGGAATCGTTATAAAACGTGTCGCTTGAAAGCACGGTGCCGACCTCGTACTCAAGGCCCATCTTGTCCGCCTGATCCGCGGCGGCCTTAAGCAGCTGCCAGCTTGCCACGGGGGCGGGAGTTCCGCCAAGGGCGTACTGCGCGGCAAAATTGGAATTTGTGCAGGCGCCTATGCCAAGCACTATGCTCCTTACCTTTGCCTTTGGGCTTATCGCGCCCGCGCTGCCCACACGGATTATGTTTTCAACGCCATAGAAATTGAAAAGCTCGTATGAGTAAATACCTATTGAGGGCATGCCCATGCCGCTTGCCATAACGCTTACGCGCTTGCCCTTATATGTGCCGGTATAGCCCTGCACTCCGCGCACGTTGTTAACAAGCACGGGGTTTTCAAGATATGTTTCGGCGATAAATTTGGCCCTTAAGGGATCGCCGGGCATAAGCACGGTTTTAGCAAAGTCGCCGGGTTTGGCGGAAATGTGCGGGGTAGGTGTGTTGCTCATTGTGTTTTCCTCCTGTTTGATTTATTTATAAGCGTTAAATTTCGTCATCTTCATCCGCTCCGGCGTAAGCGTCCACAATGCGGGAAACGTCCTCTTCCGCCGGCAGTGCGGTTACGTTTTTAAGGGAGCGGTTTATTTTGCGCGTGCGCGTACCTATAAGCTTATCAAGCTCATCATCGGCAAGCTGCAGCTTTTCGCGCGCCTTGTTAAGCACCTTTTCAAACGTTTCAAATTCCGTTTTAACCGCGCCGAGTACCTTCCAAACCTCACCACTGCGCTTTTGTATGGCAACAGACTTAAAGCCCATCTGCAGGCTGTTCAATAATGCCGCCATGGTGCTGGGCCCCGCTATGCTTACCCTGTATTCGCGCTGAATGCTTTCCATAAGGTTAAGCCTTAAAACCTCCGCATAAAGCCCCTCCGTAGGCAGGAACATAACGGCGAACTCGGTTGTATAGGGCGGGTTTATGTATTTTTTCGCTATATCCGAGGCAAATTCCTTTATTCTGGCCTTAAGCACGGCCTGCGCCGCCTTTACGGCATCCGCGTTGCCCTCATCATAGGCATCCATAAGGTTTGTGTACGCATCCGCGGGGAACTTGGAGTCTATGGGCAAAAGCACGGTGCCGTCCTCCGCGGGCAGTTTTATGGCGAACTCCACCCGCTCGCTTGTGGCTTCCTTAACCTTCGCGTTTACCTCGTATTGCTCGGGCGCCATCATTTCACCAAGTATTGCGCCAAGCTGTATTTCGCCCAAAATGCCTCTCGTTTTAACGTTTGAAAGCACCTTTGAAAGGTCGCCCACGCCGCTTGCCAGGGTTTGCATTTCGCCAAGGCCCTTATATACCTGCTCAAGCCTTTCGCTTACAAGCTTAAAGGAGCGGGAAAGCTTATCTTCCAGCGTTTGCTGCAGCTTTTCATCAACAACTTTTCGCATTTCATCAAGCTTTTTGCTGTTGTCCTCACGGATTTCGCTAAGCTGACGCTCTACGCTCAGGCGTATCGCTTCCATGCGCTGGTTATTTTCGGACGCAAATGTTTTGAACCGCTGCTCCTGGTTTACGGTATCGCGCTGATACTCGTTAAGCAGCGTTTCGCTCATGGCGTTTATACTCTCGCGGGTACTTTGGGCAACCTCTTTGCGAAGGGCGCGCTGCTCCTCCGCCATTTCGCGCTTTATGCGCTCAAGCTCGTTTGAGTTTGCCTTACGAGTGCCCACAAGCAATATTACAAGCGCAAGGTTTATCACCCCAAGCACAAGCATGGCTATAAGCAGCACATCGTTCATGTTTATTCCCCTCCGAGTGGACCTTACTTAAAAGTGCAGCCTGTCGCTGTATTTATCGGCAATGTAGCCGGTTGCGGGGTCAATCGCGTTCATGTAGGGCTTGCCTGCGATATGGCGGCGTATATTCTCCGCGGCGATCTCAATCATTCTGCGCTTTGTTTCCGCAAGGTGGAAAAAGCCCGAAACATGCGGCGTTATAAGGCAGTTTTCAAGGCCCCACAGCGGGCTTGACTCATCAAGCGGCTCGTGGGCGGTAACGTCAAGGCCCGCGAGTATGCCCTTATTCTCTATCGCGTTCGCAAGCGCGGCTTCGTCTATCGCGTTGCCGCGGCCGGCGTTTATAACAATGCATCCCTCTTTAAGCAATGCTATGCGCTCGGCGTTAAGCATGCCTTTGGTTGCCGGGGTATTGGGCAGAGCCATGCCCAGTATGTCCGCGCGGGGCAGAACGCTGTTCAGGTTTTCGGTTAAAACAAGCTCGTCTATATAGTCCGGCTTCTTGGCGTCCCTGCGGCGCACACCTATTGTGTATGCTCCCAAAAGCTTAAGCTTTCTGGCGAACTCGCCGCCAATATCGCCCAGGCCCAGTATAACGGCGGTAGAGCCCTGTATGCTGCGCACGGTGCCCATGTCCTTCCACTCGTGCTTAAGCTGATTGTCCCTATATTGATGCATGCGCTTCATAAGGCAAAGGAGCATCGCAAGCATGTGCTCGCTTATGGCAAGGCCAAACGCGCCCGTTGTGTTGGATACGGCGCAGCCCGCGGGCAGCTTATCCATATATCCGTCGGTTCCGGCGGTAAAGAGCTGCATAAACTTAAGGCACTTGGCGTATTTTAACAAATCCGCGTTTACGTTGCCGAATATAATCTCCTTATCCGCTATCATTTCGGCGGTAACGTCACCCGCGGGGGAATAAACAAATTCGGCTTCGGGCGCGGCGGCCTCTATTACCGCGCGCTCGGCATCGTCCATGGGTACTGTAACAAGTATTTTCATTTTACGTGCTCCTCGGTATCAAAATTTTTGTATTCAACGCGGTTAAGCGTAAGCCCGTGCGCGGGGGCGGTGGGGCCGGCAAAGTCCCTTTTGCCCGTTTCAAGCGCAAGGGGAATTCCCTCGATATTTCTGCCCTGACCGTACTGCAGCATGGTGCCTACCATAATGCGCACCATATTATATAAAAATCCGCTTCCGGCAACATCATAAACAAGCAGTCCGTTTTCCTCGTGCCAGCGGGATTCGTATATGGTCCTTATAGTGGTTTCCGGCGTAACGCCAACGGCCATAAACGCGGCAAAGTCGTGCTCACCTAAAAACATATTCGCGGCCTCGTTAAGCTTTTCCCTGTCAAGCCGCCAGTGGTAATGAAGCGCAAAATTCCTGGTGAACGGGCAATCGTGCGCCGTGTTCAGCACGCGGTAGCGATAATGCTTGCGCACAACGTCAAAGCGGGCATGAAAATCGCTTTCCGCCTCGTCGGAATAAACAACGCGTATGTCCTTTGGAAGGCCGGTATTGAGCGCGAACGCGAACTTTTCCGCCGGTATGCGGCAATCCGTATCAAAATGCGCCACCTGCGCGGCGGCGTGCACTCCGCTGTCCGTTCGGCCGGAGGCGTGAAGCACGCATTTATGGCCGGTAAGCTTTTCAAGCTCCTCTTCAAGAACCTGCTGAATGCCAAGGCCCGTAAGCTGGCGCTGCCAGCCGGCGTATGCCGTGCCGTCATATTGAATTATCATGCGCACGCGACGCGTCATATAGGGCAAACCTCCCCATCGTCCGTTTGTATAAAGCAAAGCTCAATCTGGCCGTCTATCAGATATATGGTCATAACGCCGCTGTCTAAGCGATAAAGCAATATGCTCACCTCTCCGCGCTTATCAACGTTTGCCTCAAACCCCGCCTCTTTGGCGGCATCTATTATAGTGTCTATCTCGGCGGCATCGTCGCCTTCCGCAAGAAGCTCCCTTATGGTTGTGTCCTTCTGGCCGCCAAGTATATAAAGATCGTCCCCGTAAATTGAGTATCCGTGAGTATTCAGCTCTTTCGCTATCGCCTCAAGGGGATCATTTTGGCTTATTATAATGCTCCAAACAGCCGCGGCTATAATTATGCCCACAGCTATAAGGGTAAGCATTGTTCGGGTATGCCGCTTCACGGTATAAGCTTTTGCGCGGCAAACGTAAGCACCGCAAGCACTATAAACGCGGCACCCGCCACGGCGTCTCCACGGCCGAACTTAAGCACGTTCATGCGCGTTCTGCCCTCTCCGCCGTGATAGCAGCGGCTTTCCATGGCCATGGCAAGCTCATCCGCCCGCCTGAACGCGCTTACGAACAGCGGCACAAGTATGGGTATCATGTTCTTGGCGCGGCGTATTATATTGCCGGATTCAAAATCCGCCCCGCGCGCCATCTGCGCCTTTGTAATCTTATCCGCCTCTTCAATAAGCGTTGGGATAAAGCGAAGGGCAATGGTCATCATCATCGCAAGCTCATGCGCCGGAAAATGAATTTTGCTTAGCGGCATAAGGAGCCGCTCAAGCCCGTCGGTAAGCGAAATGGGCGTTGTGGTAAGGGTCATGAGGCTTGTGCCCACAAGCAGAAGAACGAGCCTTATCGTAATATACACGCTCTGCTTTACGGCATCGTCGGTTATGTTTATTATCCAGAAGGAAATAATAGTGTTTCCCGTGCGCACCATAAAAAGGTTTATCACAAACATAAACACAAGCAAAAACCTAACCGGCTTAAGCGAGCGCATAACATAGCTGAACGGCACCTTTGCAAGATATATGCATACGCAGGCAAAAAGCGCCGGGACTATAAACACGGGCGTTTTGGTTATAACGAAAACTATAACTATAAACGCGATCATGCCGAGAAGCTTTGTGCGGGGGTCCAGCTTATGCACCGCCGAAGTGCCCGGGAAATACTGGCCGAGCGTAATATCCTTTATCATTCCCGGCCTCCTTTCGAAAGAAGCTTAAGAAGCGCAAGCTCCATTTCCTCTATTTCGTATATATTCTCGGGTATGTCTATTCCGCGCTTTCTAAGCTCCATGCCAAGCTTTGATATCTGCGGCACGTCAAGGCCGATTGAGTTAAGCTTTTCGCTTTGGGCGAATACCTCCCGCGTTGTGCCCTCAAGCACAAGCTCGCCCGCGCACATAACGGCAACGCGCTCCGCCCTGTCCGCCATATCGTCCATGGAATGCGAAACCATAAGCACGGCGCAGCCCAAGGTATCACGCAAATTGTCTATTGTATCAAGTATTGCCTTTCTGCCCAGTGGGTCAAGGCCCGCCATAGGCTCATCAAGCACAAGGTATTTGGGCTTCATGGCTATTATGCCCGCAAGCGCGGCGCGGCGCTTTTCACCGCCGGAAAGCTCAAACGGGGACTTTGAGGCGAACTTTTTAGGCTCAAGCCCCACAAGCGCCATTGCCTCGTGCGCGCGCTCAAGAGCCTCCGCCTCGTCTATACCCATGTTTTTTACGCCGAAGGCCACGTCTTTTTCAACGGATTCCTCAAAAAGCTGGTATTCGGGATACTGAAACACCATGCCCACGAGCTTTCTGCCCTCTATGCGCTGCTTTTTATCGGCCATGTTGAAATTATCAACATAAACGCTGCCGCTGTTCGGCTGCAGAAGGCCGTTCAGCTGCTGCACAAACGTGCTTTTGCCGCTGCCGGTATGACCGATAAGCCCAAGGAATTCGCCGTCTTCTATCCTGAGGCTTATGTTTTTAAGGGCGGCGTTCGTTATGGTGCTGCCCTGCATATACGCGTAATTCAGATTTTTGACAACGATTGGCATATTGCTTGCGCCATTTCCTCCACGCTGAGTATTTCTTTGGGCAGGTTCGCCCCGCGCTCATTGAGCCTGTTAGCCAGCTGCTGCATAACGGGTACATCCAGCCTGTGCTTATTAAGAAGCTCCTGCTGAGCGAACACCTCTTTGGGTGTGCCCTCAAGTATCAGTTCGCCGCCGCTCATTACGGCCACGCGGTCGGCATCTATAACCTCTTCCATATATTGCGTTATCATAACAACGCTTATTCCGTTGTTTTTATGCAGCCTTGTAACAAGCTCTATTATGTCCCGCCTGCCCTTGGGGTCAAGCATGGCGGTGGCCTCGTCAAGCACAAGCACCTTTGGCTGCATGGCAAGCATGCCCGCTATGGCTATTCTCTGCTTCTGGCCGCCCGAGAGCATATTCGGCGCGCTGTGGGCGTATTTCTCCATGCCGACTGCCGAAAGGGCCTTATTTACCCGCTCCCTTATCTGCTCGCTCGGCACGCCTATATTCTCCGGCCCGAACGCCACGTCTTCCTCAACAATTGTTGTTACAAGCTGATTATCCGGATTTTGGAAAACCATGCCCACATCCTGTCTTATTTTAAGCGTGCAATTCTCGTCGGCTGTATCCATTCCGTCAACAAGCACCTTGCCCTCGCTTGGCAGAAGCAGGGCGTTTATAAGCTTTGCGAGCGTTGACTTACCGCTGCCGTTATGGCCGACAACCGCAAGGAACTCGCCATCATGTATTGTAAGCGAAACGCCGTTGAGTGCCTTCGCCGCGGAATCTTCGTATGCATAGGATACGTTCTGTATCTCTATCAAGCCCGTTTCACCCTCTTTTCCTGTGCGAACAGCGCACATTCATATCCAATATAGGATTATATCCTATTCCGCCCCTTTAGGCAATAAAAAGCGGGCGGGAATGCGCTCCCGTCCGCCACTTTTCATTCTTTTATGCCGTTTTTATTTGCCTACGGTCTGCTGGGATATGCCCTTTATGGTCTTTATTACCCAGTCGAAGTCCGCGCTCTGTATAACCGCGCCGCAGTACTGGCACTTGGCCGATGCGTTCAGATCAAGCGGAGCGCCGCAGTTCGGGCAGGTCTTTGCCGTGTCGGCAGACTGCTCATAGCTCTTTGAGCCCTTGGTGCGAACCATGGTCCACTCATAGGTCATGAACTTCTCCGCGGTCTTGCTGCCGCTTACAACGCTGCCGGTAGCATCGTCAACCGTATAATCCTTAAGCCTTACCCTTACAAGCGCGGTAACTATATCGTGCTTATCGTCCTGATCAAAGCCCGTAAGGTCAACGCCGAGAACCGCTATATCGTCCATATAGTTGGTCTTGCCCGCCTTTATAAGGCTGTTAAGCTGGGTATTGAACTGGTTGAAAATAGCGTCGTCCATGCTGGTGCGCATCTCTTCCCAGGTTTTGTTCTGCCAGCATTCCTGCATCCTTACATACAGGTTAGCGATCTTCTCCTTCATCTTCTCTTCGCTGAAGGCGGGATCTATCTGCTTAAGATCGTCTATTGTCTTGGAAAGGATTGTGCGCTGAGCGCCGGCAACCCTGGTGCCGCTTCCGCTCTTCTTCTTCATACCGGAAAATACAATGATTATTATGATTACAATAACAACCATCGTTGTTATCAGGCTGCTTCCGCCGCCACCGCCGGAGTAATAATAATCGTCATCGCTGCTCCAGCTGCTGCTACTGCTGCCCCAGTCGCTGCTACTGCTGCCGCCCCAGTCACTTCCGCCGTAATCACTGCCGCCGGAAAATCCGCCCGCGTCCGCTATGCCCGGCACAGGCGAAATCATAAGCGCCAGCGCAAGCATAAGCGCCATAACAAGGGCCAAGAACTTTTTATCCATTGCTGTGTTTTCCTTTCATTAGCCGATACTTGCTTTGTTTTGAAATATACCTTCCTTGTTTGCAATTATACGCCACCTCGCGCGCCCGTGTCCATAGTTTTTGCTTTTCTTATAAGGGGCTGTATGGTAGAATAATCTTAATTCTAATGGGAGGTATTATATATGTTCTGTCCTAATTGCGGAAGCAACGTTCCCGACTCCACCAAATTCTGTCCCACCTGCGGCAGCGTTCTCGGCTCCGAGTCCGCTCCCGAATTCACTCAGCCCGCGCAGGAAACCCCGGCACAGCCCGTTTTTCAGAACCAGCCCTATATGGACCCCAACAAGGCTCCTATGAAAACAAGCGAGTTCTTCTGGCTTGAGCTTCTTATGTGCATTCCCCTTGTGGGCCTTATACTTGCCCTTGTTTGGGGCCTTGGCGGCAACACAAACGAAAACAGGCGCAATTACTGCCGCGCCAAGCTTATCTGGATACTGGTGGGCCTGGCCATATCTATCTTATTGGTCATAATAGGTGTTGCTGTCGGCGGTTCCTTATTCAGCGACATGATGGGATACTATTATTATTGATAAAACCGCAATCGGATTCATGGGGCATGGGCAACCGTGCCTCTTTTTTATTGAAAAAAGGCCGGGAATGAATATAATATCACCGTAAGCCGTAAAAAGGAGAACGAAACATGATCAGCAGCCAAATCCGCATGCGCCGCTTTGAAAACGGAACGCGTGACCCCAAAATGATAGCGGCGATACTTGATCAGATAAGCATAGTTCACGTTGGGTGCTTTGATGAGGAGTATCCTTACGTTGTGCCGCTTTCATTCGGATACGAGATAAAGGATGATAAGCTTTTTGTTTATCTGCACGGCGCGAGAGAAGGGCACAAGGTTGATTTATGGGAGAAGAATCCCCACGTTGCGCTTACTTTTTCAACGTTCTATAACCACACGGACAAGCTTTACCGCGGCTGTATGCACGACTATCGCTCCGTAATGGCGCTTGGCACAATCGCCCGGGTTGACAGAAAAGAGCAATGCGCGCTGCACGGAACGGCGGTTCAGACAATGCTAAAGCACAATAACCGTAAGCCCACCGAGTTCAGCGTGCCCCATTATATGTGGATGGGAATGTATGTTGTAACGTGCGACATGAAAAACGTTGTGGGCAAGTTTGATAACCCCGTTGAAACTCCCGCAGAGGTACCGTTTGAGGACGTATACGCTGTTCCCGAAAACAACACCCCGTATGATTACGCCTATTTCTACCACAGAAAATCATACAAAAGTGTAAGCGGGAAATGGGCGCAGACCGATTTTTCATTAAAAAACACGGCGGAGGATGAATTCACTCTGCCCCGCGGCGAAAAGCTAAGTTTCATGGCAGAATGGGCGGCCGTAAATCAGAATGAATACACGGATTTTGACCTGACTGCGCTTCTTCTGAACAACGAGGGCAAGGTTTGCCGCAGATACGACATGGTATTTTACAATCAGCCGGGGAACATGAACGATTCTATCACGCTTTCGGGCGACGACGCGCTCAGCGCCGCAAAGGGCCGGGAGGAGATTTCGGTTGATTTTGATGCCGTCCCGGACAATGTTTCATCAATAGTGCTTCAGCTCAGCGCATACGGTGAAAGCGCAGGCAACATAGATTCGCTTCGCGGCATAAACCTGTCGGTTCTTGACGGCAAGGGCCGTGAGCTTATCGGATACGGCTTCAAAACGGAGGGCTGTGCCTGCCCGGCGGTATCGCTTGCCGCAATAAAAAGAGAAGGTGACAGCTGGCGCGTAAGCAAGGATTTTCGCCCGCTTTCATCATGGAAAATACTTGACCAAGCCTACGACTTAGGCCTTATTGATTGGGAAGAATAAACAAAAGCCGCCACGGCAAACGCTATGGCGGCATTTTTACGCGCTTTTCTTATTTAAGCCTTTCCTCTTTATCTATGCTTGCCTGAACCGCGGCATGCACCGCGCTTTCAAAGCCCAGGCGCTGAAGGGTTATTACGCCCTCTATGGTTGTGCCGCCGGGGGTGGTTACGGAATCCACAAGCTCATAGGGATGCGCGCCGCTTTCGCTTACAAGCTTTGCGCTGCCCGAAACAGCGCTCGCGGCTATTTTAAGCGCCTTTGCCTTGCTAAGCCCGTTCTTCAGCCCTGCCCTTGCCAAAGCGTCTATAAACATATACACATACGCTACGCCGCAGCCGGCAAGAGCCGAAAACGCCTCAAACTCGCTTTCTTCAAGCTCTATCAGCTCGCCCACCTTGCCAAACGCGTTTTTGAACGCCGCAAGCTGCTCCGCCGTAACCGATTCGGAGGCGGCAAAACCTGTTGTTGAAGCGCGAACCTTCGCGTTAACGTTTGGCATTATGCGTATAATGCCGTTAGCCGTGCCAAGGCCTGACTGTATATCGCCTATTGAATACCCCGCCGCTATGCTCATAACAAGCGCGCCGGGCTTTATGCTTTTACCAACCTCTGGAAGAATCGTCTTAAACGCCTGCGGGGTTACGGCAAGCACAAGGCTTTCGGCCTCAGCCGCCGCAAGTTCAAGCGAACCCATCACGCTTACGCCAAGCTCCTTTGAAAGGGCCTGCGCCTTTGCCGGCGTACGGTTATATACGCCTATGTCGCTCGCTTCAATTCCGCCCGCGACCATGCCGCGCATTATGGCGGAAGCCATGCTGCCCGCGCCTATAAAAACATATTTCATAATAATCCCCCGATATAAAGATTTGATAATCTATTATAATCCGCAAAAACCTATTAAAGCAATCCTATTTGATTTGCAAGGAGCGGCCTTTAATCGTATAATACAATAAGAATCCATGAAGGGAGAAAACGCAAAATGGATTACCTGAAAAACATACCTACCGACACGGCGAAAGGCCTTGCGGAAATGATAGATATTCGCCCGGGGCGGGTGGTGAGCATGGCTCTTAGCCAAAACGAGGATTGTCAGATTATGCTCATGTCCTTCGCGGACGGGGAAAGCGTAAGCCAGGAACAGTATTTCGGCGACACGCTTTATTATGTGCTTGAAGGGGAAATGCCCCTTATAATAGGCGAAAAGGAGCAGGTTCTGAAACAAGGGGACTGCATTGCCGTGCCCGCCGGAACGCTGCACGCCATAGGCGGCACAAAGCCCTTTAAGCTTATGCAGATTACATTAAAATAATCATCGGAGGAATAAAAAAATGGAAAAGATCATCAAAAACCTTGATCACGCAAAGGCAATGGTTCTCGCGGACCAGATAAGCTATGAAAAAGGCAAGGTTGTAAGCCTTACGCTTGCCCAGCGCCCCGGCGTTGGCATGACACTTCTGGCGCTTGACGCGGGCGAGGGGCTGAGCACCCATGCCGCTCCCGGCGATGCGCTGGCGTATATTCTTGAAGGCGAAGCTAAGATTACCGTGGACGGCAACGAGAACAGCCTTTCTGCCGGCAATGCCATAATAATGCCCGCTGGCATACCCCACGCGGTGAAGGCGATTACCCCCTTCAAAATGCTGCTTACGGTTGTTAAGGCCAACTGAAGCGGACAAATTAAATTCATAGCCAAGCAGGAGCTTAAAGGGGCACAATCCGCCCCTTTAAGCTCTTTTTTATTGCAATCAACCTTTATCGGCCGCTTCTTTACGGGTTATTTATATTTAATGTTGACAGTGAAATTGAAAAGTGTTAAATTTTTAGCGTACTATTGTCTAAAGGGGAAAATATATGGACAACGTAAGAATTCTTGAGATAAAGGAGAGCGTGTTCGCGGACAACAACGCGCAGGCAAACGAGCTTAGGCGGGAGCTTAAGGAGAAGGGCGTATTCCTTATGAACCTTATGTCCTCCCCCGGCGCCGGAAAAACGACCACGCTTATAAAAACCATAAACGCGCTTAAGGACAAAATATCAATAGGCGTTATGGAAGCGGACATAGATTCCGATGTGGACGCGGTAGCCGTTGCCGAAACGGGCGTAAAGTCCATTCAGCTGCACACGGGCGGCATGTGCCACCTGGACGCGGGCATGACAAGGCAGGGCATAGAGGCCCTGGGTACGGACGGGCTTGACCTGGCCGTGCTTGAAAACGTGGGCAATCTTGTTTGCCCGGCGGAGTTTGATACGGGCGCGAGCAAAAACGTTATGATACTTTCCGTACCCGAGGGACACGACAAGCCGCTTAAATACCCGCTTATGTTTCAGGTTTGCGATGCCGTGATTATAAACAAAATCGATGTAATGCCGTATTTCGATTTTGATATGGAAAAGGTGCGCGCGTATATAAAGCAGCGGAACCCGAATGCCGAAATATTCCCCATAAGCGCAAAAACGGGCGAGGGTATGGAGAACTGGGAAAGCTGGCTTATCGAGCAGGTGCGCCGCTGGCAGGATAAATAATATTATAAAATAAAACGAGCAATAATCAGGGAGACTAACAGCATGAAAAAAGACCTGGACAAGGAACTGTATCCGGATTACGAGTATCCGGAATATACGCCCGATCCGAATGAGCCTTTCCGTGAGCCGATAGCGAAGCTTGGCAAAAAGATTACGGACAGGATTCCGCAAAAGCTTGGCCTTAAGAAGATTACACGCAACGACCCCGAATACTGGGGGCTGGCGGGAGTTTTAAGCGACGAGGAAGCCGAGCTTGCGCTTAAAATGGACGTAAGAAAGCCGAAAACGCTTGACGAAATGGTGAGCATAAGCGGCCTTTCAAAAGAAAAGTGCGAGGCGCTTTTAGAGGAGATGGCCCGCAAGGGACTGATTGAATATAACTACGAAAACGAAGCGCACGTAAAGCAATACGTTCTGCCCATGTATGTGCCCGGCTGCGCGGAATTTTTCAACATGAACGCGAGCGTGCTTGAAAGCAACCCCGAAATGGGCATATTCTTTGAGCACATGTCCAGGCTGCCCCTTGAAAAGATTACGCCCTTCGTGCCGGAGGGCGGGGCGGGCATAGGCATGCACGTAATACCCGTTGAAAAGGCCATAGAGATGGAAAACGAGTCCATAGACCTGGAGCATATTTCATACTGGCTTGACAAATACGACGGCAAATACGCGGCGAGTCCCTGCTCCTGCCGCCGCTCGCGCCTTACCCACAACGAGGGCTGCGCGGACGACCCGGACGGATGGTGCGTTGCGATGGGCGACATGGCGGAATACGTTGTTGAAACCCAAAAGGACGGCCGCTACATAACAAAAGAAGAGGCGCTTGAGATATTCAAAAAGGCCGAAGAAAACGGCTTTGTTCACCAGATTACGAACATAGACGGCGCGAACAAGATATTCGCCATTTGCAACTGCAACGTAAACGTATGCTACGCGCTGCGCACGTCCCAGCTTTTCAATACACCCAATATGTCCCGCTCCGCATACATTGCCAAGGTTGACAAGGCGAACTGCGTAGCCTGCGGCAAGTGCGTTGAAAGCTGCCCCGCGGGCGCGGTAAAGCTTGGGCAAAAGCTTTGCGATAAGGAAGGATGCGAAATAAAGTATCCACGCATTCCCCTGCCGCAGGATATGCCCTGGGGCGAGCACATGTGGTCCCACAATTACAGGGACGTTAACCGCATAAACTGCTACGATACAGGCACCTCCCCCTGCAAAACGGCGTGCCCGGCGCACATAGCCGTTCAGGGCTATCTGCAGCTTGCCAAGGAAGGCCGCTACGATGACGCCTTAGCCCTTATCAAAAAGGATAATCCCCTGCCCGCCGTATGCGGCCATATATGCAACCACCGCTGCGAGGATGCCTGCACAAGGGGAACGATAGACAGGGCCGTTGCGATAGACGACGTGAAGCGCTTTATAGCCGAGCGCGACCTAAAGGCCGAAACCCGCTACATTCCAAAGCCCACCATACCCTCTCTTAAGGGCGGCTTTGACGAGAAGATAGCCATTATAGGTTCAGGCCCGGCCGGACTTTCCTGCGCGTATTTCCTTGCGCTTACGGGATATAAGCCCACCATATTCGAAAAGGATGCCGAGCCCGGCGGCGCGCTGCGCTACGCCATTCCTTCATTCAAGCTTGAAAAGGATCTGCTTGCCGCGGAGATAGACGTTATACGCGCGCTTGGCGTGGACATTCGCTGCGGCGTGGAGGTTGGCAAGGACATTTCCATAGAAGAACTGCGCAAGCAGGGATACAAGGGATTTTATGTTGCCATAGGCTGCCAGAAGGGCAAAAAGCCCGGCATACCCGGCGAAAACGCTGTCGGCGCATACAGCGCGCTTGAGTTCCTGCATGAGGCCGGGGCAAAGGAAAGTTTTCCGCTTGAAGGGGACGTTGTTGTGGTTGGCGGCGGCAATGTTGCGATAGACGCCGCGCGTACGGCAAGCCGCTGTACCGATAGCGGCATACACATGTATTGCCTTGAATCCCGCGAAACAATGCCCGCGAGCAAGGCTGAAATTGAGGAGGCTCTCGGCGAGGGCATAACGCTTGACTGCGGCTGGGGTCCCAAGGAAATTATTGAGGAAAACGGCCATGTGGCGGGCGTTATATTCAAGCGCTGCACCCGCGTGACGGACGAAAACGGCAAATTCTCGCCGCAATACGATGAATCCGTTACCGTAACGGTACCCTGCCGCCACGTTGTGTTCTCCGTAGGTCAGGGAATAGACTGGGGTCACATGCTTGACAATATTCCCATGAACCTTCGCCCCAACGGCGGCGCATTGGCGAACAGGCTTACTTATCAAACGTCCGTTAAGGACATATTCGTCGGCGGAGACGTTTACACCGGGCCTAAGTTCGCAATAGACGCAATAGCCGCGGGCCGCGAGGGCGCCATATCTCTGCACAGGTTTGTGCACGAAAACTGCACTCTGACAATAGGCCGCAACCGCCGCGACTTTAAGGAGCTTGATAAGGAGAACATTCGCGTTGATAACTATGACCATACCTCCCGCCAGGTTCCCGAAAGCGCTGACCATGAAAAGCAGGCCCATTCGTTCCGCGACCTTTCAAACAGCCTTAGCGAGGAGCAGGTAAAGGCGGAAACCGCAAGGTGCCTCGCCTGCGGAGCATCGGTTGTTGACCCCAACAAGTGCATAGGCTGCGGCGTTTGCACAACCCGCTGCATGTTTGACGCAATACATCTTCATAGGGAGCTGCCCGGCGCATCCGTAATGCACGCCTCCGAAGACAAGCTTAAATACATTCTTCCCAACATGCTTACCCAGTCCATAAAGGTTAAGTTCAGGAAGAAAAAATAAGGGATTCGCATGCACGAGCTTGGAGTAACATTCCATATAATGGATCACCTTGAAAAGGTTGCCGCGGAAAACAACGTAACGAAAATACGAAAAGTCACCCTTGAGCTTGGTGAGGTTTCAACCGTTATAGAGTCCTATCTTCAGAACTGCTGGAAATGGGCCGCGGCAAAAAGGCCTCTTTTTGAGGAAGCCGAACTTGTTGTTGAAACGCTTCCCGCCATAACATACTGCGAAAACTGCCAGGGCACATATTCAACCGTTAAATACGGCAAGGTATGCCCGCACTGCGGCAGCGACCGCACGTATTTGGCGCAGGGCAATGAATTCAACATTAAGGAAATAGAAGTGGAATAGCAAAAGGTGTATAATAGTGAAAGCGAATAATGCAAAAGGAGGAACAAGCATGACAAACGATGTATTGAAAACCATAAAGGCCCGCAGAAGCGTGCGCGCCTATAAGAGCGACGCCGTGCCCGAAGAGCTGCTAAACGCCGTACTTGAAGCCGGCACATACGCCCCCACCGGAATGGGCAAGCAGTCGCCCGTTATAATAGCCGTTACAAGCGAAAAATACCGCAAGGAGATTGCCAGCCTTAATGCGGCCGTAATGGGGCGCGACGGCGATCCTTACTACGGCGCGCCGGTAGTGGTGCTGGTTCTTGCCGAAGGCACGGGACATACGTTTGTTGAGGACGGCGCGTGCGTGCTTGAAAACATGATGCTTGCCGCAGCTTCCTTGGGTCTCGGCTCCGTTTGGGTGCACAGGGAACGCCAAATATTCGATAGTGAGCGCGGCAAGGAGCTGCTTAAAGAATGGGGCTTGAGCGAAACGCTCCGCGGCGTTGGCAGCATAGCGCTCGGCTATCCCGCCTCCGCTCCCGCCGAACCCGCCCCCAGGAAGGCCGACTATATTCACAAAGTGTAAATCAATCTGAAAAGCCCCCGGCTTACGCTTAAAGCCGGGGGCTGTTTTTATATTTGGGTTAAGATCAGGCCCTCTGTTTCTTTTTCAGCGAAACTAAAGCCGTTATGCCAAGCGCCGCAAGGATCATACCGATGGCAAAGGCCACGCGGGTATCGTCGCCGGTTGTGGGGAGCAACACCTCTGCGTTAGTCGTGGTCGTTTCGGTGGTGGTATCGGTTCCGCGGTTGCTTTCCCAGCCGGTTGTGCCGCCCCAAACGGGATCGGAGTCGGTTGACTCGGTGCTGTTCGTTTTAGCCTTGGGAACAACCTGGCCGAAGCATTCAGCTATTGCCGCGTGACCCGCCACGGAAGGATGGAAGTCTATCTGCATGCCGGTAGGATATTGGCTGTCGTCAGCGTTGCAATATTCTGCCGTGTTGCCCAGAAACGCCGTATAAACATCGGCCACCGTGTATTGGCCGGCAGTCGCGTTTTCAATAACCCTTTGCCTCAGTATTACCGCGCAGTTGTTCAAATGGCCCGAAAGGCTTGTAAGCTTTGTAAAATGCTCATAGGGGTTATACTGGGTGGACAGGAATATCTCGGCATCTGGATTCATGGTCTTAATGGCTGAGGTAACCTTATTAATGTTTTCTATAAACGATTCAACCGATGCCTTGAACTCGTCAAGATAGCCCTTAGGATCGTCAAGCTTCTGTATTGCGCTGAGTGCCGCTATCAGAAGAAGCTGCTTTTGCTGCGCGTCCGCGCCGCCCGAGAGCAAATCGATAATATCATCTCCGCTGATTGTGCCGTACTTTGATGAATAATACTTATTGAACTCCAGGGCCATTTTTTCATAGACCAGGTTCATAAGGTCGTTGCCGCCGCAGGTAATTGTAATAACCTCGGCCGACTTTATGTATTCATCAAGCTCACCGGACTCAATCTGGGCAAGGATGCCTGTGGCTGTGTTTCCGTCAACGCCTTTGTTTACGGCGGTATAACCCTTTTCGTTGGCAAGTATGTTTACAAAGCTTTCGTCCGTAAGATGGCTGCCGCCGGGCTGATAGGCGTTTGTAATGCTGTCCCCAAGCGCAAGATAAACGGGTTTATCCTCCTGTGCGTATGCCGCCGAGAACGGCAGAACGGAAAGCGCCATAATAACGGCGGCGGCAAAAGCCGCGATTCTGTGATTTCTTCTCATGTTCCCCTCCGGAATTATTATAATGTTTGTTTCAGCATTTTTGGTTCTAAGCGGTCTTTATACCGGCCGCCGCACCTTTCGGCAAAAGCATGCCGAATGGATGCGCGTTTTTTGCGAAAACGCCCGAACCGAGCGTATTATATCAGCCGTGCGCTAAAAAAACAACTGCCATACCGTTTTATTGGTATGGCATAATCATCAGTTATGTTTCTTCAGTTCGGGCGTTACTATGGGCTTGCCGTTCTCGTCAACAAGCACCGTTATGCCGTTGGGTCCGCAGACTAAGTAATTTACGCCGGTTTGCGTATCCACCCAGATTTCAAGCGACGTCAGCGTTCCTTCCGTATAAACTCTTTCAAATCTTCTTTCCTTCATTTTCCTTTGTCTCCTTTTTCTTTTCGGCCGAGTCAAAGGCAAGGCCCACGCAGGCGCCAACGGCCGTGCCCACGCTCATCCAAAGCCCCATATCATCACACAGGCAGCCTATGGCGGTGCCAAGCATCAGCCCTATGCAAAGCCCCAGGCACAAGCCATCGTTCTTTTTCTTTTTAGGCTTGTTTTCGTTTTCCATATTATCCACGCTCCTTATGATATTTTCCCTATATAGGCATAATACACGGGGCGTGTAAGGTGCGCCATCAAGCAGGCGTAAAATTCAGGTAAAACCGGCATTCAGCTTTGCTTGCTCTTCCCTTTTTTCAGCTTATGATCCGCAAAAACGCCGATATAGCCAACCGCGAGGAACGCCGCCGCAAGCAGAGCTATGTTCAGCGCAACCGCGCCCGCGCCCAGCGTATCAACATCAAGGAAAGGATACGGGTACTTGCCCTCACCCGAGATAAACTGCGCCGCTATCATTGAAACCGCCGCGTACAGAACCGGGAAAGCCGCGGCAAAAAGGGGCATTTTCCGCTCCGTTTTGCCCTTTTCATCAAAAAGCACCCAATCCATGAACGTGGCTATAGGAACAACATAATGAAGGAGCGTAAGCCCGGCCTTTGCAATGCTATTCATATTCACGAACATCTGCCGCAGCATAAAGTGCGCCACAAGGCCGGTAAGCATTATGCACATTGTAATCAGGAACTTAAAGTAGCGCATTGTGCGTGATTCGGCGGGGTGCGCGTTTCGTACGGCCATTATGATATAAACAGCATAAAACGCGGCAACGGCAAGGTTGCTTAGGGTTGTGAACATACGAAAACTTGAAAGCGAAAAGCTGCCCGAGCCAAGGCCGCACTGCAGCAATATTCCCGCTGTGGCCGCAAGCACTATAAAGCCCTTATATGCAATTGACAGTTTTCCTTTAAGCATTTTCTTCTTCGTTTTCTATTTTAATCTGGCACATTTTCATGGCGTTCAGCGCATTTTTGTGCGAGGCGGGGGTAACCCCGGCGCAGCAGGCGGCATCAACAGTAATTGGCACCTCCGGCAAAAAGGCCTTAGCTATCATGGCGTTTGATATAACGCATATATCCGTGCAGAGCCCTATAAGCGTAATGCTTTCTATGGGGTTCGCGGCGTTTTCCTTTACAAGAAGCGGCCCAAGCTCCGATGAACCGAAAGTAAGCTTGTCAATCGCTTCGGTGGTTCTAAGCTTATCAAGCTCAGCCCTTATCTGCCAGCCATAGCTGCCCTTTATGCAGTGCTCCACGGGCAGGTTTTTGCCCTCCTGCGTTTGCAGATAGTTATCAAAGTGCGTATCACGAGTAAAAAGCACCTTGCCCGCAAAATTTTCTATTTTGCTCTTCACGTTCGGCACAATCGCCTGCGCTTCCTTTGTTCCCAAAGAACCGTCTATAAAGTCGTTCTGCATATCGACAACTATCAAAATATCCTGCATAACGTATCTCCTTTTTATTTGAAATTATATTCTTTTGTCGGGAGTTGTCAATTTAAGGGCGACAGGCTTGACATAATTGTTGGCATACCGTAGTATCGTGGGTATAAACAAAAAAGAGAGGTAACGCCATGTATTGCACAAATTGCGGAGCACAATTGCCGGACGATGCCAAATTCTGCACTTGCTGCGGCACGAAAATCGTTTCATCACAGTCTTCGGCGCAACCGCAGGCTACAGTCTCCCCCGCTTATCAAACCTCGCCCACTGAAAGCACAGTGTCCGGCACCATGCCAATGGGATGGTTCAAGTTCCTTATCTATTTTTCGCTTTGGGCCGGTGCCGTTCTCAACCTTTATAATGGAATTGCTACCGCAACAGGATTAGCATATGCCTCGGCAGGCGGGGATGCCGATCTGGTTTACCTTTACTACGGCAACGGTCTTAAAGTGCTTGATATAATTATCGGTATTTCTTTTATTGCGTTGGCCGGATTTCAGATATACACAAGATTTAGGCTCGCACGCTTCAGAAAAGATGGTCCCACCTGGCTTTACGCTATCTACATTGCCGCATTGGTGCTAAGCATAATCTACAACGCAGGATTCACCATGATTACAGGATTTAATGCTTTTTCGACAAATACTATTTCAAATATCATTGGCAATATAGTTATGCTGGTCATAAACTATTTTTATTTCAAAAAGCGCCGTCACTTGTTTGTGAACTGAAGCCGTATTCCCTTAATGATTTCCTCTTTCCCTTAAATTTGATGTGATTTTAAGGGAATATTCGCTTATTCCGTTGACTATTCGCTTATTTTATGCCATTATTTAAGGGAATCGACATGGAGGTAAGGGAATGCGAAGCTTTAATTATTCCGCAATCAGGGAGCAGAAATGGGACAGCGATATACTTGGGCTAATTGCCGCCATATATAAAGAGGCGGGAAAGCAGGAGCTGTATCTTAAGCAGCGGCCGGAGGAGCTTGAAAAGCTTGGTGAGATAGCAAAGGTTCAAAGCACCGAGGCATCGAACGCCATAGAGGGCATAGTTACCACAAGCACACGAATCCGCCAACTTGTTGAGGAAAAAACGGCGCCGAGAACTCGCGACGAGCAGGAGATAGCCGGCTACCGCGACGTGCTGAGCATAATCCACGAAAGCTTTGATGCCATACCAATTACGCGGAACTATATACTGCAGCTGCATAAAATACTATACGGCCACATGAATAACCCCGTTGCCGGGCGCACGAAAACCGTGCAGAACTACATAAGCGCAACATACCCGGACGGGCATACGGAAACGCTGTTTACTCCGCTCCCGCCTTACGAAACGCCCGAGGCGCTGGACAGCATTTGTGCTGAATACAACCGCGTAATCGGAAACGCCGAGCTTGAGCCGCTTATAGCCATACCTGTTTTCATTCACGACTTTTTGTGCATCCATCCTTTTAACGACGGGAATGGGCGCATGAGCCGGCTGCTTACAACCCTGCTTTTATACCGAAGCGGTTTTTATATAGGCAAGTACATATCACTTGAAGCGAAGATATCGAAAAGCAAGGATTTGTACTACGAGGCTCTTGCCAAGTCACAGGTAGGCTGGCACGAGGGCAGCGACAAAGCCATGCCCTTTATTAAGTACACTTTGGGAACAATTCTTGCGGCATATAAAGACTTTGAGGAGCGCGCAAAGCTGGTTGAAACAAAGCTTTCCGCTCTTGAAACCGTGCGCCGCGCAAGCGAAAGCATAATCGGCAGGTTCAATAAGCAGCGCATACGTGAGCTTTGCCCCGCCCTAAGCGACAGTTCCATAGAGGGCGCGCTGCGAAAGCTGGTTGAAAGCGGCGAATTAAAAAAAGAGGGCCGCGGAAAAAGCACCTGCTACATCAGAATAAAGTAATTTATGCTACGCAAAAAGCACCCGCCGCGGCAGGTGCTTTTTATATTCAGTGCATTTTAATCAGTCTACGCCGAGTATCTCAGCGGCATTTGAGGGGCCGTATTTTTCCATGTGCTCCACCATCTCAAGAAGCAAATCCTTGTTGCTGATGTTGCCGGTGTGGCCCTTGCGGGGGAAGGTTACGCTGTAACCATCGTAATAGGGCTCGGTGGTTTCAAGGAAATCGGTAACAAGGTACTGGGAAAGATTCAGATAGTAGTTATCCATATCTCCGCCGCGCAGGTGCAGCTTGCCAATCAGGTTTTCGGAAAGCTCATCCCAGTTGTTCTGCAGGTAGTAATTAAGGTCAAAGTGCTCCTGCCAGTACGCAACGGTATCCTTGTTTATTTCGCCCGTGATGGGATCCCATACACGCTGAGGATAACCATCCTCGCCAACGGGGCCGTATACGGCTTCCCAGCCGCTCCAGCAGCCGCGGGCATTGGCGATGCCGCCGCCCATAGCGGTTTCCCAATGGTTCTCCTGCGCTATGGTCCAAAGTATGTTGCCGTCGGTATCACGCGCGGAGGGGCGCTCTGTCTTCGTCCAGCCGTTGTCTATATAGAAGCCGTTATCGTCATCATAAAGGTTTACTATCTGATAAGCGTGGAAGTCCATGCCGTCCGGGCACATTACCCAGCTGCCGCCGAATATTTCGGGATAGAACAGCTGCAGAGCCATGGATTCCCAGCCGCCGTTGCTTCCGCCCGCGAGCATTCTTGCCCAGGATTCGCTTATGCCGCCGTATGTCTTTTCAATGTAAGGTATAAGCTCCTCGGTATAAGCATCGCCGCAGGGACCCATATTCGCGCTGTTTACCCAGTACATATTATCGTAATACATATTGGCGTCACGCGTGGTAACAACTATCATTTCAGGCGCTTCGCCGCTGTTCCACCACTCGGTGAATTCCTCGTTTCTGCCGTAGCCAAGCGGTGCGCTGCCGCCTACCCAATGGCCCTGATAATAGAGCACGGGGTACTGCTTATTCGGATCGTAATCAACGGGCAGGAGTATGTTAAGGCCGATATACATATCGGTTCCCCAGAACTCGCTGAGTACATCGCTCTTTATCTTGTCGTACACAACGCAGTCATACTGGCTTTCGTAATTGCCCTGCTGATCAACCTGGCCCTCCTGCAGCTCGTAGCCGAGGGGGATTTCGTTGGTAAGGGAAAGCTCTATAACGCTGTCCGCGTTTACGGTTGCAAGCATAGCGTCGCTGTAAAGGTTATAGGGATTGCGGCCCGCGCTTCCTCCGCCGCCGTGATCCGCCATGCCCCAGATGCTTGTGCCGTCGGAACGATTGAAGTTGGTGTATTTCACGAAAAGAACCTGCACGGCGTATTCGCCTTCGGGTATTTCGTCAAGCTGCATGGGGTAGCCGTATACGTCCGGATCATCCGCGGTCATTGTAATCACGTCGCCCGCATGGAGGCCGTAAACGGTTTTGCCGAACACGGGGCAGCCGGTAACATCCAGATTGTCGTAGACCTGGCCGCCGTCCTCCGGCATTTCATAATCCAGTACGAAAAGGGCACGGCCGTTCAGCTCGCCCTCATAGTCGTCGGGAACGGTAATCTGTATGGTGGGGCCGTTGGATGCGGTTTCCTCGGCCACTGCTTCAACGGCTTGTGTGGCCGTGGGTTCGGCGGTGGTTTCCGGATCTGTGGTAGCCGTGGCGGTTTCCACCACGCCGGTACTGCAGCCGGCCAGGAATATAACGGCCAGCAGCAATGCCGCAAACGCTTTGAGATGTTTCATAATTATGCACTCCTTTTTGAATTTCATACATAATTATACGCACATCATGTCACGTGTCAACACCATTTTGGAAATTTATTCATAATTTCTTGTTGATATACATAGTTTATTCACATAATATGCATAAACCATGTATAAATCCCGGTTGCTCAGATACAAAAAAGAGCGGCCCGCCAAGGTCGCTCGCCCCTCTATTGCTGTTTTATGGCATATTCATTTGCCGAACAATCTCGTCCAGGTTTCTGCGCCCGTATATAATACGCAGAACGCAGATCGTTTGCGCATCCGTATCTGATGAATAGTACAGAATATAGTTCCCTACAAGCTTTTTTCGTATGTTCTTATAGGGCAAAAACTCATTTTCAACCAAAGAACCGCTCTCGGGAAAAGCACAGGCCTCGCTTACAGCAGCCTCCAGCTTATTCATAAACTCGGCGGCGGCAATCTTATTGTCAAGCCTGTTGGCTATATAGTCCACAATCCCGTCAAGGTCGTTTTCCGCCTTGGCGGTCAGCTTAAACGTGAATTCAGATGCCATACTTGTTCCTTATTTTATCAAAAGCCTCTTTGCCGTCCGTAACCCTTCCGCTTGCCGCGTCCTCCATTCCGGCTATTACGGCCTGCGCCTCATACATATTGCGCATGGTTCTTTCATAGTATTCTATATCCATAACAACAAGGCGGCCGTAGCCGTTTTTGGTAACGTACACCGGGCCGTTTTCCTCCGCGCAGCGGCGCTCCACCTCAACTGTGTTTTTCAGTTCCCTCATCGGTATAATCTGCATAAAACCAGCTCCTCTCCTGTGGCTATATTATAGTATAAATATAGCCGCGCGGCAAGGCGGAAAGGCATTTATTTATCATACCCCGCGCTCTTGACATTTGTGTGATTGCGGTGTAAACTGAACGACAGTAATCTTTAAGTAGCGGCGCGGGACACCCTCAAGATTATGGTTGGTACGGCTGTACCCATACATAATATAAAGTCGGTTCTTCTGCCTGCTGAAATTTGGGGGCAGATTTTTTATTGCCCGGAGGTAAACCATGGACGTAAGAATAACCGATGCTGCAAGCTTTGATACCGTAACGGCCGAAAGGAACCGTGTTTTTACGGTTCAGACGGACTCTCCCGCCACTCACCCCATTGAATTTAATAACGTTTCGATTTTCCCGGCTTTCTGTGATGTTCATGTTCATCTAAGAGAACCGGGTTTTTTGTATAAGGAAACGATAGCCACAGGCTCCCTTGCCGCGGCGCACGGCGGATATACAGACGTATGCGCCATGCCGAACCTTAATCCGGTTCCCGATTCCGTTTCCGCCATAATACTTGAGCGGAGCATAATAAGGGAAACAGCGGTTATGAACATTCGCCCGTACGCACCCATAACAATAGGCGAAAAGGGCGAAAAGCTGGTTAATATCGAGACTCTTGCGCCATTATGCGTGGCCTTTTCGGATGACGGGCACGGCGTGCAGGACGAAGGAATTATGCGCGAGGCCATGTACCGAGCCGCGGCCGCGGGCAAAATAATAGCGGCGCATTGCGAGGATAATTCACTCCTTAACGGCGGCTATATACACGACGGGGAATACTGCCGCGCGCACGGCCACCGCGGGATATGCTCAAAAAGCGAATACGGCCCGATAGAACGCGACCTTAAGCTGGCCAAGGAAACCGGCTGCAAATACCACGTTTGCCATGTTTCGGCAAAGGAGAGCGTTGAGCTTATAAGGGCGGCCAAGGCGGACGGAGTTGACGTTACCTGCGAAACCGCGCCGCACTACCTTATATTTGACGACAGCATGCTGCAGGAGGACGGCAGGTTTAAGATGAACCCGCCCATAAGGAGCCGCGCGGACAGGGACGCGCTGATAGAGGGCGTTATCGACGGCACTATCGACATGATAGCCACGGACCACGCGCCGCACAGCAAAAGGGAAAAGTCGCGCGGGCTTGCGGGCAGCCTTATGGGAGTTGTGGGGCTTGAAACCGCGTTCCCGGCGCTTTATACGGGCCTTGTTAAAACCGGAATAATCGACATTGAAAGGCTTTTGGCCATGATGTCGCGCGTTCCGAGGGAAAGGTTCAATATTCCGGACAGCGGCGATGTATGCGTATATGACCTTAATGTAAAAAAGGCCGTTGACCCATCAACATTTTTAACCAAGGGAAGAAGCACTCCCTTTGAAGGAATGGAATTATACGGAGAATGCGTTATGACAATACACGGAGGTAAAGCAATATGGATAAAAGGCTGATGAGCCCGGAGCCGGACAGAAAGCTTGTTTTCTCGGACGGCACGGAATACTACGGTTACGGCTTCGGCTATAACTGCGACAGGGTCTGCGAGGTTGTTTTCAACACCTCTCCCGTGGGATATCAGGAGATTATATCCGACCCTTCCTACACCTATCAGGCGGTTGTTATGACATACCCCCTTATAGGCAACTACGGAATAGCCGACGAGGACTACGAAACAAAAATTCCTACAATAGGCGGGCTTATAGTAAGGGAATATAACGACAGCCCTTCAAACTTCCGCAGCACCAAAACCCTTTCAGAGGTAATGGAAGAATACAAAATTCCCGGAATATCCGGAATAGACACAAGGCGGCTTACAAGAAGCATACGTGACCACGGTTCCCGCCGCGCTCTTATCACGTCCGCTTCCACCCCGCTCAACCAGGCGCTTGACGTGCTTGAGGCCGTAAAGGTTCCGCGCGACTCGGTTGCCAGGGTAAGCAGCCGCAAAAGATGGTACGTTAGAACCTCCGGCGCCGCGTACAACGTTGTGGCGTTCGATTTCGGCATAAAGCTTAATATAATCCGCTCTCTCAACCGCCGCGGCTGCAACGTTACCGTTGTGCCTTATGACACCACGGCGGAGGAAGTTATAAAGATGCGCCCCGACGGAGTGTTCCTTTCAAACGGACCGGGAGACCCGGAGGACGTGCCCGGCGCTACCGAGCTTATAAACGCGCTTAAGGGAAAATATCCCATATTCGGCATATGCCTTGGGCATCAGCTTATAGGCCTTGCGTACGGAGCGAAAACATATAAGCTTAAGTTCGGCCACCGCGGCGGAAACCACCCGGTAAAGAACCTTACAAACGGCAGAATAGAGATAACCTCTCAGAACCACAGCTTCGCCGTTGACAGGGAAAGCCTTGAAGGAACCGGGCTTGAGGTTACGCACGTAAATCTGCTTGACAATACCGTTGAGGGAATGGAGTGCAAGGCGGACAAACTGTTCTCGGTTCAGTATCATCCCGAAAGCAGCCCCGGTCCGCAGGACAGCGCGTATCTTTTCGATAAGTTCGTTTCGCTTATGAAGGAGGCAAAGGAAAATGCCAAAGAGAACAGACATTAAAAAAATTCTTGTTATAGGCTCCGGCCCTATAGTAATAGGTCAGGCGGCGGAATTTGACTACGCGGGAACCCAGGCCTGCCTTGCCCTTAAAGAGGAAGGATACGAGGTTATACTCTGCAACTCCAACCCCGCCACCATAATGACGGATACAAACATAGCGGACCGCGTATACATGGAGCCGCTTACGCTTGAATACGTTGCCAAGGTAATACGCTACGAGCGCCCGGATGCCATAGTACCGGGCATAGGCGGCCAAACCGGGCTTAACCTTGCAATGCAGCTTGAAAAGAAGGGCATACTTCGCGAATGCCGCACGGAGCTTCTCGGCACAACCGGGGATAGCATAGAAATGGCCGAGGACAGGGAAAAGTTTAAGGAGCTTTGCGAATCCCTGGGCGAGCCTGTTCTGCCCTCCATAATAGCCGAAAGCATGGATGCGGGCCTTGCCGCGGCCAAGGAGATAGGCTATCCCGTGGTTCTGCGCCCGGCATTTACGCTTGGCGGAACCGGCGGCGGCTTTGCGGACAATGAAGAGGAATGCCGCGAGATACTCAAAAACGCGCTTAAGCTCTCCCCCGTGGGTCAGGTTCTTGTTGAAAAGAGCATAAAGGGCTTTAAGGAAATTGAGTACGAGGTTATACGCGACAAGAACGACACGGCAATAACCGTTTGCAACATGGAAAACATAGACCCCGTGGGAATCCACACGGGCGACTCCGTGGTTGTTTGCCCCTCCCAGACCCTTACAAACCGCGAATATCACATGCTTCGCGACAGCGCCCTAAAGATTATACGCGCGCTGAAAATAGAGGGCGGATGCAACGTGCAGTTCGCGCTTGATCCATTAAGCTTTGATTATTACCTTATAGAGGTAAACCCCAGGGTTTCCCGCTCCTCCGCGCTTGCGTCAAAGGCGAGCGGCTACCCCATAGCCAGGGTTTCCGCCAAAATAGCCGTTGGCATGACGCTTGACGAAATAAAGCTTGCCAACACCCCCGCCTCCTTTGAGCCGGCGCTTGACTACGTGGTAACCAAAATGCCGCGCTTCCCGTTTGACAAGTTCACCTCCGCCAACAACCACCTTTCAACCCAGATGAAGGCAACGGGCGAGGTTATGAGCATAGGCCGCACGATTGAGGAAAGCCTGCTTAAGGCCGTGCGCTCCCTTGAAACCGGCGCGCAGCACCTTTATATGAAAAAGTTCGATTCAATGAGCGATGACGAGCTGCTTGACTATATAGTTGACGGCACGGACGACAGGCTTTTCGCCATAACCGAGCTTTTCCGCCGCGACGCGGACATAGGCGTTATATGCGAAGCCACCAAGATAGACATGCTTTTCCTTGAAAAGCTTAAAAACATAGTGGCCATAGAAAGAAAGACCGCCGCGGCACCCCTCTCGCCCAAGGCTCTGTATCTTGCCAAGAGAACGGGATTTTCCGACAAGAGCATAGCGTGGCTTTGGAAATGCGATGTAAAAGAGGTATACGAGCTGCGCAAGAAGCACGGCATATTCCCCGTTTACAAGATGATAGACTCCTGCTCTTCGGAATTTGACAGCATAATTCCGTATTTCTACTCAACCTACGAAGATGAGGACGAGTCTATAGTATCCGACAAAAAGAAGATACTCGTGCTCGGCTCCGGCCCCATAAGGATAGGCCAGGGCGTTGAGTTTGACTATTCAACCGTGCACGCCGTTATGACCATAAAGAAGCACGGCTACGAGGCAATTATAATAAACAACAACCCCGAAACGGTTTCAACCGATTATTCATGCTCCGACAAGCTGTATTTTGAGCCGCTGTGCATAGAGGACGTTATGAACGTTATCGAGCACGAAAAGCCGGAGGGAGTAATAGCATCCCTGGGTGGACAGACCGCCATAAACCTGGCCGCCGAGCTTAAGGCAAGAGGCGTTAAGCTGATAGGCACCGACTGCGACGCGATAGAGCGCGCCGAAAACCGCGACAGCTTTGAAAGGCTGCTTATTGATCTTAATATTCCCCAGCCCAACGGACAGGCCGTTACAAACGTTGAGGACGGCATATCCGCCGCGGAAAGAATAGGCTACCCCGTACTCGTAAGGCCCTCGTTCGTTCTTGGCGGCAGGGCGATGCAGATTGTTGCGGACAGCGACCAGCTTAGAAAATATCTTAAAACAGCCGTTGAGATAGACGCCGATAAGCCCGTGCTTGTGGACAAATATATCGCCGGCAAGGAGCTTGAGGTTGACGCCGTTTGCGACGGAAAGCACGTTTTTGTGCCGGGCATAATGGAGCTTGTTGAAAGAACCGGCATACACAGCGGCGACTCGATAAGCGTTTACCCCACCTTCAGCATATCCGACAAGGTGCGCGACGTGATACTGGACTACACCAAGCGCCTTGGTTTGGGAATAGGCATAGTCGGTCTTTATAATATTCAGTTTATAGTTGACCGCAGCGAAAAGGTGTATATAATCGAAGTTAACCCCCGTTCATCAAGAACCGTTCCCTTCCTTTCAAAGGCCACGGGATACAGCCTTGCGGACATAGCCACGCTTGTTATGCTGGGCGTAAGCTTAGAGGAGCAGGGACTGCCGGACGGCATGGCACCGAGAAAGAACAGATGGTACGTAAAGGCCCCGGCGTTCTCGTTCTCAAAGCTGCGCGGGCTTGACGCGTATCTTTCCCCCGAAATGAAATCAACAGGCGAGGCGATAGGCTACGATGCCAAGCTTACAAGGGCGCTGTATAAGGCGCTTAAGGCATCCGGCGTTAACGTTATGAACTACGGCACGGTGCTTGTAACGGTTGCCGACAGGGACAAGGAAGAGGCTCTGCCGCTTGTAAGGCGCTTCTATAACATGGGCTTTAATATTCAGGCCACGGAAGGCACGGCCGCGTTCCTTAAGAAAAACGGCATCCGCACGCATACGCTTAAAAAGATAAGCGAGGGCAGCGACGAAATTCCCGACGGAATACGCCAGGGATACGTGAACTACGTTATAAATACGCGCGATCTTAATTCCTCGGGCGTTCTGTCCGACGGGCACGCGATAAGAAGGCTTGCGGTTGAAAACGGCGTAACCATGTTTACGTCGCTCGACACGGTTAGGGTGCTTCTTGACGTGCTTGAGGAGATAACGCTCGGAATATCCACAATTGACGCGCAGTAAAGGAAACATGAAGCAGGGAATATTTGAAATAACCGAAAACGGCCCCATCGCAAAGAACACTTACCTTATGCGGCTTTCGGGCGATACAAGTGCTGTCGCCCGCCCGGGGCAATTTGTTAACATTAAGCTTGAGGGCAAATTTCTCCGCCGGCCCATATCGGTATGCGATAAATCAGGCGATACGCTTACGCTTATATACAAGGCCGTTGGAACCGGCACGGGCATGATGGCGCAGATGGTCAAGGGCGAAAAGCTTGATATTCTCTCCGGGCTCGGAAACGGCTACGATACCGAAAAAAGCGGCAGCGCGCCCCTTCTTATAGGCGGCGGCGCGGGAGTCCCCCCGCTTTATCTGCTGTGCAAAGAGCTTATTTCGCAGGGGAAAAAGCCAACCGTTATAATGGGCTTTGGCGGCAAGGACGAAATATTTTTTGAAAATGAGTTTTTGTCGCTCGGCGCGAACACAATAATCTCAACCGCGGACGGAAGCTATGGCGTAAAGGGCTTTGTTACCGACGCGATAAGCGGCGAATACAGCTATGTATACGCCTGCGGCCCGGAGCCCATGCTGCGCGCGGTTTATAACGCGATAAGCACAAGCGGGCAGTTCAGCTTTGAAGAGCGGATGGGATGCGGCTTCGGCGCCTGCATGGGATGCTCCTGCCAAACCAAATACGGCAACAAGCGTATTTGCAAGGACGGTCCGGTTCTTGAAAAGGAGGAGATAATATGGTGAATACAGAGGTTACGCTTTGCGGAATAAAGCTTTGCAATCCGCTTATACCCGCAAGCGGCACATTTGGCTACGGCTACGAGTTTGCCGAGCTTTATGACCTGAACCGCTACATAGGAACCTTTTCATTCAAGGGAACCACAAAGGAGCCGCGCTTCGGCAACCCAACGCCGAGAATTGCGGAAACGCCGTCCGGCATGCTGAACGCCGTGGGGCTTCAGAACCCCGGAGTGGAGGCCGTTATAAACAACGAGCTTCCGCGGCTTAAAAAGTGCTACACCAAGCCCGTTATGGCAAACGTAAGCGGGTTTTCCACGGAAGATTACGTATATACCGTATCCCGCCTTAATGAAGAGGAGCAGATAGGCTGGTTTGAAATAAACATATCCTGCCCAAATGTGCATGGGGGCGGAATGAGCTTCGGCGTTGACGCGAAGGCGGCGGAAGCCGTAACGGCGGCCGTAAGAAAGGCCACTAACAAGCCGATTATAATGAAGCTTACCCCGAACGTAACCGATATAACCGAAATAGCCAAGGCCTGCGAGGCGGGCGGCGCGGACGGAATAAGCCTTATAAACACGCTGCTCGGAATGCGGATTAACCTGAAAACTAAAAAGCCGATTATAGCAAACACATTCGGCGGCATGTCCGGCCCTGCCGTTTTCCCGATAGCTTTGAGAATGGTATGGCAGGTTTACAACGCCGTAAAGCTGCCGATAGTCGGCATGGGCGGCGTCTCCTCCGCGGAGGACGTTATAGAAATGATGCTTGCCGGGGCGACAGCCGTTGGAATAGGCGCGGCAAACCTGGTTGATCCGTTTGTATGCAGAAACATTGTTGAAAATCTGCCATCGGTTATGGCAAAATACGGAATAGAAAAACTTAGCGATATTACAGGAGGCGCGCATAATGGGTAAAGATGTAATTATAGCCTGCGATTTTCCGAATGAGGAAAGAACGCTTGAATTTCTTGACAAATTCACGGACGTAAAGCCCTTTGTAAAGATAGGCATGGAGCTTTTCTATGCCGAAGGGCCGAGCATAGTTAAAAAGATAAAGGCGAGGGGACACAAGATTTTCCTTGACCTTAAGCTTCACGATATACCGAACACGGTAAAAAGCGCAATGAAGGTACTGAGCGGTCTTGATGTTGACATGTGCAATATTCATGCCGCCGGAACGCGCGCAATGATGGAGGCCGCTCTTGAGGGTCTTACGCGCGCGGACGGAACAAGGCCGCTGCTTATAGCCGTAACTCAGCTTACATCAACAAGCGAGGAAAGAATGCAGAAAGAGCTTCTTATATCCGCGCCGATTGAGGAGGTTGTGGCGAAATACGCGCTTAATGCCCGCGATGCCGGGCTTGACGGCGTTGTATGCTCTCCCCTTGAGGCGGGAAAGGTGCATTCCGTCTGCGGCAGCTCCTTCCTTACCGTTACGCCGGGCGTTCGCTTTGCCGCGGGTGCCTCTCAGGACCAGGCAAGGGTAACAACACCCGCGAAGGCTAAGGAGCTTGGCTCCGACTATATTGTAGTCGGCAGGCCCATAACCGCCGCCGAGGATCCCATTGCCGCATACAAAATGTGCTGCGATCAATTTATAGGGTAAAATACAAAGGAGGATACTATGAACGACACGAAAAAGCTTATCGCGAAGGATCTGCTGTCCATAAAGGCCGTGTTCTTTCGCCCCGATGAGCCGTTTACATGGGCAAGCGGAATAAAAAGCCCCGTTTACTGCGACAATCGCCTTACGCTCACCGCGCCAAAGGTCAGAAACGATGTTGAAAGCGCGCTTGCCGAGCTTATAAAGAGCGAATATCCTCAGGCGGAGGTGCTTATGGGCACATCAACCGCCGGCATAGCGCACGCCGCCATAACCGCGGACCGTCTTGGCCTGCCCATGGGATACGTAAGGGGTTCCGACAAGGACCACGGCAGGAAGAACCGCATAGAGGGCCGCCTTGACGCCGGGCAGAAGGTTGTTGTTGTAGAGGATCTTATATCAACCGGCGGCAGCGTAATAGACGTTGTAACAACGCTTAGGGAAGCGGGTGCGGACGTGCTCGGCATAGTTTCCATTTTCACCTACGGCATGAAGAAGGGCCTTGAAAGGCTTGCCGAAGCAAACGTTAAAAACATAAGCCTTACCGATTTTGATACGATAGCCGAGGCCGCGGCCGAGGAAGGATATATAGCGAGCGACGATATAGCCAGGCTAAAGGCATTTCGTGATAACCCGTCAGACGAATCTTGGATAGGAGGAACAAAATGAGAAGTCTTATAAGCATACTTGACCTTAGCCCGGAGGAAATTGACAAGCTGATTGCCACCGCGTGCGACATTATGGCCAACCCTAAGAATTACAGCGATGTTTGCCGCGGCAAAATTCTGGCAACGCTCTTCTTTGAGCCGTCCACAAGAACAAGGCTCAGCTTTGAATCCGCCATGTACGGCCTTGGCGGCAATGTATTGGGCTTCTCCGAGGCGATGAGTTCTTCCGCCGCAAAGGGCGAAAGCGTAGCCGATACCGCGCGCACGGTGTCCTGCTTTGCGGACATTATAGCCATGCGCCACCCCAAGGAGGGCGCGCCGCTTGTGGCATCCCAGCACGCTACCGTTCCCGTTATAAACGCGGGCGACGGCGGCCACAACCACCCCACCCAGACTCTTACCGACCTGCTTACGATTTACCGCGAAAAGGGTCGCCTTTCGGACATGACCGTGGGCTTCTGCGGAGACCTTAAGTTCGGCCGCACCGTTCACTCCCTTATAGAGGCGCTTACAAGGTACACCGGCATTAAAATAGTGCTTATCTCCCCCGAGGAGCTTTCCCTTCCCGGATACATAAAGCGCGATGTGCTTGACCGCAACGGAATTAAATACATGGCCACAACCGATCTTTCCGCCGTTATGCCGGAGCTTGACGTGCTCTACATGACAAGGGTTCAGAGGGAGCGCTTCTTCAACGAGGAAGACTACCTGCGCCTTAAGGACAGCTACATTTTAAGGCCCGAAAAGCTGGCGGACGCCAAGAGCGATCTTTCCATTCTCCATCCCCTGCCCCGCGTTAACGAGATAAGCGTTGCGGTGGACAGCGACAGCCGCGCCTGCTACTTTAAGCAGGTTGAGTGCGGCAAATACATTCGTATGGCACTGATCATGATGCTTCTGGAGGTATTGAAATGAATATTGATTCTATAAAGAACGGCATTGTTATTGACCACCTGACCGCCGGCAGCGCGATGAAGATATATTCGCTGCTGCACCTTGGAACGCTTACCTGCCCCGTAGCGCTTATATGCAACGTGCAGAGCCGCAAGATGGTAAGGAAGGACATTATCAAGATAGACTCCGAGTTTGACATAGACCTTGACCTTTTGGGCTATGTTGATCCCGGCGCGACCGTAAACATTATAAAGAACGACGTTATATGCGAAAAGAAGCGCGTTGGCCTGCCCGAAACCCTGACCGACGTTATAAAGTGCCGCAACCCGCGCTGCATTACGTCCACCGAGCAGGAACTGCCCCAGATTTTCCGCCTGACCGATGCCGAGCACCGCGTGTACAGATGCGTTTACTGCGAAACCCGCGCGAAGGACGAATAA
>CAZRHS010000006.1:0-11824 GCA_964600045.1 uncultured Clostridium sp. | reverse complement strand
GATTTACTTGACTAAAGTGATAAAGTGTGATAAGCTTTCTCAGGTAACAAAGGGTTAATGTTGGGCCGATTTAAGGAGGCTTTGTATGGTAAAGGATATTTATTCCGTGCTCAGAAGCGAGGAAAGAACGGTGCTCACTCTTCGCAGCTTATATGAGCGATACGGCTATAAAAAATACAAGATGAACAAGTTTGAGCACTACGATTTATACAGCGACAACAAAAGTTTTCTTTCCGGCGAAAGTATAGTTACGTTTGCCGATCCCAAGGGTAAGCTCCTGGCGCTCAAGCCCGATATGACGCTTTCGATAGTAAAAAACGCGCCCGATGATTTTTCACTGCCGCACAAGGTATATTACAGCGAAAACGTTTACAGAGCGCAGTATCCGGACAGCGGAATACGGGAGATAATGCAGGTTGGCATAGAATACATAGGCGAAATGGACCTTTACGCCGAAACAGAGGTGCTTACACTGGCCTGCCGAAGCCTTAGCGAGATATCGGGCAATTTCATTATAGGCATATCTCATCTTGGCATTATAACGGCTCTTTACGATGCATCCGGGCTGCCGGACAGCGCGGATGTCAAAAAAAAGATTTCCCGCTGCATTGCCGGCAAAAACGTGCACGAGCTTACGGCAATATGCGAAAAATACAATATCGGCAGCGACTATACAAGGCGTTTTTGTTCACTTGCCAAGCTCTACGGCACCCCCGATAAAACGCACGACATTCTTGCTGAAACCGTAAAAGATTGCCCCGCCGCCGCGGAAGCCGCCGAGGAGCTTGAAAGTATATGCTCCGTTTTGACAAACGAAGGATACGGCGCAAATACGGCGATTGATTTTTCAATCACCAACGATATGGATTATTACAACGGAATAACTTTCCTTGGATTTGTGGACGGCGTACCGCAAAGCGTATTATCGGGCGGGCGGTATGATTCCCTTGTAAAAAAGCTTGGCAAGAACGCCGGCGCGGTTGGTTTTGCGGTTTATCCGGACAGGCTTGAAAAGCTGTTTTCGCAAAACGAGGACACGGCTCATGATGATACTGTGTATCTTGTATACGGAAACGAATCGCCGGACAGAGTGCTGAGCCGCGCGGATTTGCTGTCCGTCGCCGGGCACAGGGTTGTGTGCGTAAAGGAAATGCCGGCCGATAAAAGCCTGCGCACCGTGAAAATGTGAGGTTACAGCATGAAAAAAACGCTTAATATAGCTCTTCCCAAGGGCAGATTGGGTGAAAAAGCATATTCGATATTTGAGGATATCGGCTACGGCTGCCCCGAAATTCACGAAGAAAGCAGAAAGCTTATATTCGAAAGCAAAGAAAACGCCGTAAGGTATTTCTGGGCAAAGCCGTCGGATGTAGCCATTTATGTTGAACGCGGCGCCGCGGACGTTGGCATTGTCGGCAAGGACATACTCCTTGAGGGAGGGCAGGATGTTTACGAGCTGCTTGATCTTAAAATGGGTATATGCCGCATGGCGGTAGCGGGCATTGCCGGAAAACGGCCGAATGAGGAAAAGACAATACGTGTAGCGACAAAATTCCCGGGAATTGCAAAGGAATTTTTCGACAAAAAGGGGCTTGATATAGACATAATCAAGCTGAACGGCTCAATTGAAATAGCTCCCCTGCTCAATCTTAGCGACGTTATCGTAGACATAGTTGAAACCGGAAAAACTCTTTACGAAAACGGTCTTGAGCCGTATGAAACGGTTCTTCCGATAAGCGCGCGCTTTATAGCGAACAAAGCAAGCTATAAATTCAAAGCGGAGGAAATAGAGGAAATGTGCGCAAGAATAGCGCAGGTTATAGATAAAAACACGGCTGAGGGCTAAAGAAAGGGCAAGCGGACTTATGATACGTATAATGGACTACGCAAGCTGCGGCGATGATATTTTTATAAGGGACGAGCTGTACACGGACGATGTAAGCGATACCGTTGCCGAAATTATCCGCAACGTAAGAGCATACGGTGACGAGGCTCTTTTCAAATACACCAGGTGTTTTGACAAGGCGGAGCTTAAAAGCTTAGAAGTAGATGCAAGCGAAATAAAATCCGCCTATGACAATGCCGACAGCGAATTTGCAAAAGTGCTTGTGCAGGCGAAAAACAATATACGCGCCTTCCATGAAAATCAGAAGCGATGCGGATTTGCTATAACCGGCCACGGCGGCAGCGTAATGGGACAAAGGGTGATACCGCTTGAAAAGGTTGGAATTTATGTTCCGGGCGGCACGGCGGCATATCCTTCATCGGTACTGATGAACTGCATCCCCGCGAAAATAGCGGGCGTTGACGAGGTTATAATGGTAACGCCTCCCTCCGAAAACGGCAAAGTGCCCGAAGCAATCCTCGCGGCGGCGTATGTGGCCGGGGTTGACAGGGTGTTTGCGATCGGCGGTGCTCAGGCCGTTGCGGCTTTGGCATACGGCACCCAGAGCGTACCGAGGGTAGACAAAATCGTAGGCCCGGGCAATAGATTTGTAGCGGAAGCAAAAAAGCAGGTGTTCGGAAAAGTGGCAATAGACATGATAGCCGGCCCAAGTGAAATACTGGTTATAGCCGACGGGGCATCCGACCCAAAGAACGTAGCCGCCGATCTTCTTTCGCAGGCGGAGCACGACAGAAACGCCACCGCCGTTCTGGTAACCGACAGTTACGAGCTTGCGAATAACGTGAGGGATGAGCTTGAAAGGCAGATACCGCTTCTGCCCCGCGCGGAGATTGCCCGCGAGTCAATTGACAAAAACGGAAAAATAATCATTGCGGATTCCCTTGACAGAGCCGTTGAAATTTCAAACAGACTCGCCCCGGAGCATTTGGAAATCTGCACCGATGAGCCGTTCGGTTTTCTTGATAAAATAAGGAACGCGGGCAGTGTGTTTTTGGGAAGATACTGTCCCGAGGCTCTGGGCGACTACATGGCAGGCCCTAATCACACCCTGCCCACAAGCGGCACGGCAAGATTTTCAAGCCCGCTGTCCGTTGATGATTTTGTGAAGAAATCCCAGTTTTCATACTTTACGAAGCAGTCGCTTGAACCGCTCTACAAGAGTGTTGCCCTGTTTGCGCGCAAAGAAGGACTGAGTGCGCATGCAAGGAGCGCGGAAATAAGATTTGAGGGAGATGACAACGAGTGAGCCGATTTTTAAGCAAACGCCTTGATGAAATGGAGGCCTATGTTCCCGGCGAACAGCCGAGGGACAAAAAATACATAAAGCTGAACACAAACGAGTCCCCCTTCCCGCCGTGCCCGGGCGTAATAAATGCCGTAAGCGGAAATAAAGCATCGCTTTTGAATCTTTATCCCGACCCCACCTGCACCGCTTTGAAGGAAAAGCTTGCAAAGGTTTATAACCTGAAGAGCGAGAACATATTCATATCAAACGGTTCGGACGATATACTTAATTTTGCCTTTCTCGCGTTTTGCGACGGCGGCAGAGGAATGGCGTTTGCCGATATAACATACGGGTTTTATTCCGTATTCGCCGAGCTTTACGGAGTAAAAACAAAAATAATTCCGTTAAAGGATGATTTTAAGCTTAACTGTGAAGCGTTTGAAAACCTGGGCATGAACGCCGTTATAGCAAACCCGAACGCACCCACCGGACTGCCGATTGAGCAGGATGATTTAAGGCGCATTCTCGAAACAAACCGCGACAGCGTTATAATAGCGGATGAAGCGTATGTTGATTTCGGCGGCAAATCGGCACTTTCCCTTATAAGTGAATACGACAATCTGCTTGTTGTTAGAACTTTTTCAAAATCGCGTTCAATGGCGGGCGCCCGCCTGGGCTTTGCCATGGCAAATCCGGAGCTTATACGCGACCTTGAAAAAATAAAGTATTCCACCAATCCCTATGACATAAACACGCTTACTCAGGCGGCCGGCATTGCCTGCCTTGATGATGCGGCATACTTTGAATCGTGCGTAAACAGCATAATCAAAGCAAGGGAATATACAACTAAGCAGCTTAAAGACAGGGGCTTTATCGTTACCGATTCGGTAGCTAACTTTGTATTCGCAAAAAAGCCCGGATACGACGGCGAGGAGTTGTATAACAGGCTTCGTCAAAAGGGTGTGCTTGTTCGCCACTTTTCAAAGGAACGCATAAAGGACTATCTGCGGATTACAATAGGTACGATTGAGCAGATGGACAAACTGCTTGCCGCAATTGACGAGATAATCGGCTGAAGGAGGATTTTATCGTGAGAACGGGTAACATACAGCGCAAGACAGCGGAAACGGACGTTTCGCTTTATATAAATCTTGACGGAACCGGAAAGAGCAGCATAGATACGGGCATCGGTTTTCTTGACCACATGCTTACGCTTTTTTCCGCCCACTCCCGCTTTGATTTGAATATCAGCTGCAAGGGCGACACGAGGGTTGATTTTCATCACTCCACCGAAGATATAGCCATTTGCCTTGGAAAAGCGTTCAGGGCGGCACTTGGGGACATGCGCGGCATTCGCCGATATTCGGATATTGTTCTTCCGATGGATGAGGCGCTTGTTATGTGCGCGGTTGATATTTCCGGCCGGTCTTTTCTTGGGTGCAGGCTGGAGCTTCCCAGTCAAAAGGTTGGGGACTTTGATACGGAGCTTTGTGAAGAATTTCTTGCCGCATTTGTAAGAGAAGCCGGGGTTACGCTGCACGTGCGCCAGCTTGAGGGAAAAAATACGCATCACATAATTGAAGCGGTATTCAAGGCGCTGGGGCGCACATTGGGCTCTGCCTGTGATATCGACGCTAAATATGCAGGCGAAATTCCCTCAACAAAAGGAGTACTGTGATGATAGGTATAGTTGATTACGGCGTAGGCAATCTTTTTTCCCTTAAAAGCTCCATAAAAGCGATAGGCTTTGACACGGTGGTTTCGGGGGACAGGGACGAGTTAAGCGCGTGTGAAAGGATTATACTTCCCGGCGTGGGTGCCTTTGGTGACGCGGCGGATAAGCTTCGCCTATGCGGCATGGACGAATACATAAAGGAAGAGGCCGCCCGCGGCAAGCCGATACTGGGGATTTGCCTTGGTATGCAGCTGCTGTTTGATGAAGGCCTTGAATACGGCTGCCACAAGGGGCTTGGGCTTATTCCGGGGCGTGTTTGCTCATTAAGGGAAAAGCTTCCCGACAGTTACAAGGTGCCGCACATGGGATGGAACGCGCTGAATTTTCCTAAAGATAAAGAAAAAAGCCGGCTTTACAAATATACAAACGATGGCGACTACGTATATTTTGTTCATTCCTTCTATGCAGCCGACTGCGGCAGCTGCGTAAGCGCCACGGCGGATTACGGTTTCCCTGTAACAGCATCGGCTGAAAAGGGCAACGTGTTCGGCACGCAGTTTCATCCGGAAAAAAGCGGAGACGTGGGCCTAAAAATACTTAAAGCATTTGCCGAAATATAAAATTAAGGAGATCTACAATGAATATTCTGCCTGCAATTGACCTGTACGATAAAAAGGTCGTAAGGCTTGTTCGTGGAGACTATTCCCAAATGACGGTATACAGCGACAATCCCGTTGAGATTGCCGGCGGGTTTGCTTCCGCCGGTGCCAAGTGGCTGCACACCGTGGATCTTGAAGGCGCGGAAAACGGAACAACGCCTAACATTGATACCGTGGCAGAGCTTGTTAAGAGCTGCCCGCTAAATGTTGAAGTCGGCGGCGGCATACGAAGCGAGGATACAATAAAAAAATATCTTGGCATAGGCGTAAGCCGTGTGATTATAGGTACAGCCGCCGTGACGGACCGCGATTTTCTGGAGCGCATGAGCGCAAGATACGGTAACCGGCTGGCAGTGGGCGTTGACCTAAAGGACGGCATGGTTGCCATAAGGGGATGGAAGGAAAAAAGCGGCATAACGGGAGAAGATTTCTTTAATTATCTTGATAAAATCGGCATTGGCGCCGTTATATGCACCGATATTTCAAAGGACGGCATGCTGTCCGGTACAAACACCGAGCTTTACGGCGGACTTTGCAAAAAATACAGCATGGAAATAATAGCATCTGGCGGCGTTACTACCGTTGAGGACGTAAGAACGCTTAAAGGAATCGGCGTTTCGGGCGCCATAATAGGCAAGGCGCTGTACACAGGCGCAATAAATCTTGCGGAGGCGGTAAAAATAGGCCGCGGAGAAATCTGAAAGAGGTCAAAATGATAACGAAAAGAATTATTCCATGTCTTGACGTAAAAGACGGAAGAGTGGTAAAAGGAACAAATTTTAAGGGACTTGCCGATGTATCCGATCCGGTTGAGCTTGCGCACTTTTACAGCAGCAGCGGCGCGGATGAATTGGTTTTTTATGACATAACGGCATCCGCGGAGGGAAGAAAGCTGTTTACCGACATTCTTTGCAGGGTTGCCGAAAGCATATTTGTTCCATTAACGGTAGGCGGCGGCATAAACACGGTTGAGGATTTCGACAGGGTTCTTAAATGCGGCGCGGACAAGGTAAGCGTAAACTCAGGAGCGATAAAAGACCCGTCACTTATCGGAAAAGCCGCAAAAAAGTACGGAGATCAATGCGTTGTGCTCTCTGTGGACGCAAAGCGGGTTAACGGAAAATATACCGTTTTCGCAAAAGGCGGGCGGGAAAACACCGGCATGGACGCAATTGAATGGATCAAAAAAGGCGTTGATGCCGGCGCCGGAGAAATTGTGCTGAACAGCATAGATACCGACGGAGTAAAAAAGGGATTTGACAAGGAAATGCTGTCCGCCGTTTGTGATGCCGTGGATGTGCCGATAATCGCATCGGGCGGTGCCGGGTCGGCAGAAGACTTTACGGATTTGTTCCTAAGCCTGCCGAAAGTAGACGCGGGGCTTGCCGCTTCCGTTTTTCATTACGGGCAGATTGATATAAAGGAGCTTAAAAGAAAGCTTGCCGCGGACGGAATAAACGTTAGGCTGTGAAGAAAGGATTTGCAAAATGGATATAGAAAAGCTTAAATTCGATGAAAAGGGACTGATTCCGGCAATAGTTGTCGACAACACGACCGGAAAGGTTCTTACGCTTGCGTACATGAACAAAGAAAGCCTTGAAATAAGCATTAAAGAAGGACGAACCTGCTTCTGGTCCCGTTCAAGGCAGGAGCTTTGGAGAAAGGGTGAAACCTCCGGAAATGTGCAGCATATAGTGCGAATTGATGCCGATTGCGATTTTGACGCCCTTACGGTGTATGTTGAAAAAGAGGGTCCCGCTTGCCACACAGGTGCGGACAGCTGTTTTTTCAATTCCCTGTGGGCATCCGAAAACAATGAAGAGCAATTTTCAATAGAAGGCCTTATGCGCCTTATCGAGGGGCGGCGCACGGAAAAGAAGGAAGGATCATACACAACTTACCTTTTTGAAAAGGGCATAGATAAAATACTCAAAAAAGTCGGTGAAGAAAGCACAGAGGTAATAATAGCCGGCAAAGCGGGCGACAAGGCGGAGACGATTTACGAAATCTCGGATCTTGTTTATCATGTGCTGGTGCTTATGGTTCAAATGGGCATTTCAACGGACGATATCATAAAAGAACTTGCATCGCGCCATGTTATAGACCACAAAGTGAAGCAGGAAAAAATGACAGGCAAATAATCAAAGAAGCGTAATCAGGGCCGGGAATGAGTTGCAGCGGCATTTGGCAACTCTCCCCTTCATCCGGCTGAGTATTATAAAATATCCTCCGATGATGGCTTAATGATACAGGAAGCAAACGCTTAGCTGAACAGCACTGAAACCTATTTCTGTTGATTTATCAAATCAGCCCCGCGGGATTGTTCCGCAGGGCTGAATATCATTTTTGCATTATTTTGCGGCTTGGTTCCGCGCTTTTAATACAGCTTCGCGCCGGCGGGGATATGGTTATCCACCATCAGCAGATGAAGCTTTTCCTCACCGTTTTCATGATGAATGGCGCTGAGCAGCATGCCGCAGCTCTCTATGCCCATCATGGCTCTGGGGGGCAGGTTGGTAATGGCGATAAGCGTTTTGCCGACCAGTTCTTCGGGCTCATAGTAAGCGTGAATGCCGGAAAGTATAACGCGGTCCGTGCCCGTGCCGTCATCAAGGGTGAACTTCAAGAGTTTTTTGGACTTCTTCACGGCCTCGCAGGCTTTAACCTTTACGGCTCTGAAATCGCTCTTTGAGAAGGTTTCAAAATCAACGCTGTCCGCAAACAGAGGCTCTATCTGCACATTTGAGAAATCGATAGGCTCGTCCTTAATTTCAACCTTAACCTCGGTTTCGGCGCCGCCGATGATACCTTCCTTGGCTACTTCTTCGCTCTTCTTGGCCTTCTTTTCAGAGTCAAGCGGCTTCATCGTCGGGAAAAGCAGCACGTCGCGTATGCTGGTTTCGCCGGTCAAGAGCATTACAAGGCGGTCTATACCTATGCCTATGCCGCCCGTGGGAGGCATGCCGTATTCAAGTGCCTGGCAGAAGTCCTCGTCTATCATCATGGCCTCGTCGTCGCCCTTGGCGCGCTCCATGGCCTGCTGCACAAAGCGGCCGCGCTGGTCTATGGGGTCGTTCAGCTCGCTGAAAGCGTTGGCGTATTCATGGCCGGCTATAAACAGCTCAAAGCGGTCCGTAAGAGCCTTGTTGTTCTTCTTGCGCTTTGAAAGCGGGGAATTTTCAACAGGGTAGTCTATTACGAATGTGGGCTGAATGAGCTTATCCTCAACAAACTCGTCAAACGCAAGCGCCAGGAGTTTGCCCTTGGTAGCGGTCTTATCGTCAAAGGGCAGCTTTATGCTCTTTGCAAGCTCACGCGCCTGCTCGTCGGTTTCGCAGCCCAAAAAGTCCGCGTTGGCGTATTGCTTTACGGCATCGTTCATTGTAAGCCTTGCGAACGGCGGCGTAAGGTCTATTTCGTAATCGGCGTATTTAATCTTTGTGGTGCCGTTTACAAGCATGCAGCAGCGGGAGAAAAGGTCCTCGCACAGCTCCATCATGCCGTTATAATCGGTGTACGCCTGATATATTTCAATTGTGGTAAACTCCGGGTTATGAGTGGCGTCCATGCCCTCGTTGCGGAAAAGACGGCCTATTTCATAAACCCTTTCAAGCCCGCCCACTATGCAGCGCTTAAGATGCAGCTCCGTTGCAATGCGAAGGTACATATCTATATCAAGCGTGTTGTGGTGCGTTATGAACGGCCTTGCGCTCGCGCCGGAAGCGGCGGAGTTCAGAACCGGGGTTTCAACCTCTATAAAGTCAAGCTCGTTAAGGCGCCTGCGAATCTCGGCCTCTATCTTGGCGCGCTTTATAAACGTGTTCCTGACCTCCGGATTCATTATAAGGTCAACGCTGCGCTGGCGATACCTAAGCTCCTGATCCTTAAGGCCGTGGAACTTTTCGGGCAGCGGACGCAGGGACTTTGAAAGCAGCGTTACGCTTGTCGCATGAATGGATACCTCGCCTGTGCGGGTTTTGAACACGGTACCGGTAACGCCTATTATGTCGCCAATGTCCATGGTCTTAAAGTCGGCATAGGATTCCTCGCCAACCTCGTCGCGCTTTACGTATACCTGAATATCGCCCTTATAGTCCAGAATATGGGTAAACGATGCCTTGCCCATTATGCGCTTGGACATCATTCTGCCCGCCACGGTTACGGTTTTGCCCTCGTAGGCCTCGTAGTTTCCCGTGATCTCGGTGCTGTAAGTGTCGCGGTCAAACCTTACTATTTCAAAGGGATCCATGCCGCGCTCCTGCAGCGCCTTAAGCTTGTCACGCCTTATCTGAAGCAGCTCGTTCAGTTCTTCCGCCGTTTGTTCGCGCTCCTGAGCCGGAACGATAGTGTTGTTTTCTTCCATTTTGCTCCTGTCTCCTGCGATTAAGGCTTATTTTACTTGCCTATGGAAATAATTTCAAATTCGCTCGGTCCGTCCGGCGTCTGAATTTCTACCAGCTCGCCAACCTTGTGGCCAAGCAGGGTTTTGCCGACGGGGGACTCGTTTGAAATGCGGCTCTCGTAGGGGTTCGCCTCCGCGCTGCCGACTATCTGGAAGGTCTTTTCCATGCCGCCCGCGCTGAGCATTTTTACGGTAACGTTGGAGCCAACGTCCACAACGTTGGTATTAAGCGTGTCCTCGTCTATGAGCACCACGTTCTTGAGCATGGCCTCAATCTCGAGTATTTCGTATTCAATACGGCCCTGCTCTATTTTGGCCGCGTCGTATTCGGCGTTTTCACTCAGGTCGCCGAAGGCCCTCGCCGTTTTTATCTGCTCCGCAATCTCGGTACGCGCTGTGGTTTTAAGGTATTCCAACCTTTTCTCATACTTTTCAACGCCTTCGGCGGTAAGCCTTACTTCAGCCATTTTCTTCTCCTCCGCTAAGCCGCTTTTCGCGGCATTATTTTTTCAGTTTTTTATGGGCGCACGGCAATAAGGGCGCTATGCTCCCACTTTTATGTAATTATATTTGCGCCAAATAAACTTGTCAAGGCGCGCGGGCAATTATTACTCCTCTCCCGCCTGCTCGCGCACGTAATCAAGCGCCGCCCAAAGCTGAGCATCCTGCTCCTGGTCAAGCTCGTCTATCGCCGTGCCCTTCATTTCCTCGGGCAGGTCAACCTCTATGTCCGGCACAACGCCAACTCCGTCTATGCTCGCTCCGCTCGGCGTGTAGTATGCGCTTACGGTCATTTTAAGCCAGGCGCCGTTTGATGTAATCTGCCTTGTGTTCTGCACAACGCCCTTTCCGTATGTGGTCATGCCTACAACCACGCCCGCGCCGTTATCCTGCACGGCACTCGCGAGTATCTCGCTTGCGGAGGCCGAGTTTTCGTTTACTATTATGGCTATCGGCACGCTCACGCCCTTTTTGTTGGATGTATAAACCTCCTCGCTGCCGTCGCCGTCCTTAACGGTAACTATCGTGCATTCCCCAAGCAGCGTGTCCGCTATGCTTACAACGTCCTTAAGAAGTCCGCCGGGGTTGTTCCTAAGGTCTATAACAAGGCTTGTCATGTTTCTGTCCGTCAGGTCCTTTACGGCCTCGCGGAACTCCTCCGCGCAGTTTCCGGTAAACATGCTTATGCGAATGTAGCCCGTATGGTAATTATAAAGAAAATGCTCAACGTGCTTCACGTTCACGCGCGCGGGAGTAACCTCAACCGTAAAGTCCTCCTCACCCTCGCGGTGAATTGTAAGCTTAACGCTCTTTGTGCCGTCGTTAACCACAAGCGTGCTTATTTCCTCAAGCTCCATTTCGGCGGTATTCTGCCCGTCAACAGCCGTTATAATATCCCCTGTCTGAAGGCCCGCCTCGCTTGCCGGCGTATCCTCATAAACGTCCAAAATCTCCGCGCCGCTCTCCGTGGGCTGGCCTATCAAAATGCCTATGCCGTCGTATGAGCCGCTTATGCTCGTTAAATATTCCTGATATTCCTCGTCGGTATAATACTGGGCGTAGGGATCGTTTATGCTCGATACCATTCCCTTTGCCGCCGCGGTTATAAGCTCCTCTCTTGACGGGGATTCATAAAAGCTGTCGCTCTCTATGTCGTCTATAATCTCGTCAAGCGCCATTATATCCGTAAGAGATGAATACTCTTCGGTTGTAAGAGTAACCACGTCCTTTCGGCTTTGATTATATAGCTGCATGGTAACGCCCGCGGATATGAGCGCCGCTATTATAACGGCCCCCGCAAAGTAAAGCGCGGTTCTAAGCTTTGGCTTCATGCGTTGCCTCCTTTGAAAGCAAATTATTACGCACATTCTACCAAAATTAGCAGTGTGCGTCAAATTAACGAAATGTGTACGGGATTATACCGCTCCTGCTTTTACCTTTTACGTGTTTCTGATAT
>CAZRHS010000005.1:29580-50413 GCA_964600045.1 uncultured Clostridium sp. | reverse complement strand
CGGGCCCTGCCTTTTGCATTATCCTCTTACCTTATAAAGTTAGTTCCTATTCTCGGTTCGCGCTCGGGATAGGTTATGCCGGCGGCACGGCCGGCCTCTATGCACTTGAGCATCCAGGCCATGTTTCTTCCAAGGGTGCGCATTATCTGAAGGCCCTCAAGGTCTTGTGCGACCTCCTCGGGGCTGTTGCCGTGCACCATGCACCAGTATTGGCTGGGCACTATGGGCATGCCGCGAATTATAAAATATTTATTCAGCACGTCCAATGATGCTGTTGTTCCCGCGCGCCTTGCGGATACCACGGCCGCCGCGGGCTTGCCGGCGCAGTTCACGCTGCCGTAAAAGAGCCTATTCAAAAACGCTATAAGGTTGCCGTTTGGTCCTGCGAAATACACGGGGCTTCCCACTATTACTCCGTCCGCCTCGTTCAGCTTTTTGCGGGCAATGGTCACAACCTCGTCCTCTTTATCGAATACGCAGGGCTTTCCGCCCGCGCAGGCATTGCAGTCCGTGCATCCCTGAACGGCTTTTGCGCCTATGTGGAATATCTCGGTTTCTATTCCCGCCTCGTTAAGCGTCTTTTCTGCCTCCTTAAGCGCGGTATATGTGCAGCCGCGCGGCCTGGGGCTTCCGTTGATGAGCAATACCTTCATAAGCCGTTTCTCCTTTTGTTTATTAAAATAAATCAATCCTGTCCTTCTATCATGTAGCAGTCGGGCGTAGGCGTTTCCTTTGGAAGAAGGCGCGCGCGCAGCTCCTCGTCCCGCTCGTATTCATCGGTTATTATAACCGTTGAGCCGGGGCAAAGGTAAAGGTATATCCAGTGCGCGTCGTCCGGCAGAAGGCGAATGCACCCGTGCGAGGCGGGCTCGCCCAGCTTCCAGAATTCCTCCTCCATAAGATATCTGTCGTCGCGCTCGGAATACGGCACGGAGTGGAAATATATGCTGCCGCGAATCTGGCTCCAATACTGCGCGTAGCAACCGAAGTTCACAAAATAGGCGAATCGCTTGTAATCTTCGCCCATCGTGAATGTGCCGCGCGGGCTGCGGTTGGTTTCCTCTATGCCGCTTGAGCATATCATTTCGCGCACAAGCACGGTGTATTCCCCGTTTTCGTCAGCCTTGTAAACGAACACAACCTGATTGGTCAGGTCCACAACCGCCCGGAACAGCGTGGGGTCGTCGTTCAGCTTTTCTTCCTCCGCGTAGCGGCCGCCCTCGTGCGTCCTAAGGCTCTTTGCCGCAAGGGGATATTCCTCGCTTTGGTATGCCGTGGGCTCGGGCGTGGGGGAAGGTGTGGGCGTAGGCTCGGGCGTTGGCGTTGGTGTAGGCTCGGGCGTTGGACTTGGCGTTGGCATGCTTTCGGTAGGCTTTGCCGTGGGGGCCTGTATAACAACGGTTTCCACGTTTTTATCGTCGTCAATAACTCCGCAGGCGCTTAAAAGCAGCGCAAGCGGTATACAAAGAAGCAATGTATGTTTGTATACTTTCAGCTTTTTCATGGTTTTTATTGTATCACAGCACCCCGCAGGCTTGCAATAAGCTTAACTTCGGGGTATAATAATCCCTGCTAAGGCCATATTTCTTAGTTATGGCAAAAATTCTACCGTTCATGTTTCAAAATGAAAGGAGCAAACCTAAAAATGACTGATTACATTGAGGCACTTGGTATAATTGCCCCCAAAGCGGTGTACAAAAATCTTACGCCCGCGCAGCTTGTTGAGCATGCTCTTCGCCGCGGCGAGGGTACGCTTAGCGAAACCGGCGCGCTGGTTGTTACAACCGGCAAATATACCGGCCGTTCTCCGGACGATCGTTTTGTTGTTGATACTCCCGATGTTCATAACGATGTTGACTGGGGCAAGATAAACGTTCCCATAAGCGAGGAGAAGTACGAGGCGATTTATAACCGCATGACCGCCTATCTGCAGGGCAGGGACATATTCGTGTTCGAGGGCTTCGCCGGTGCCGATGAGCAGTATCATCTGCCGGTTCGCGTTGTGAACGAGCTTGCCAGCCAGAACCTTTTCATTCATCAGCTGCTTGTTCGCCCCACAGAGGAGCAGCTTAAAAACTTTGAGCCCGGCTTTACCATAATAGCCGCCCCCGGCTTCAAATGCTCCCCCGAGGTAGACGGCGTGCACAGCGAGGCCGCCATAATAGTAAACTTCCATAAGCGCACCGTTATAATAGCGGGCAGCCAGTACGCGGGCGAAATAAAGAAGAGCGTATTCTCCGTTATGAACTATCTGCTCCCCAAGAAGGGCGTGTTCTCAATGCATTGCTCCGCCAACGTTGGCGCGGACGGGGACAGCGCGCTGTTCTTCGGCCTTTCCGGCACCGGCAAAACCACCCTTTCCGCGGATCCCAACCGCAGCCTTATAGGCGACGATGAGCACGGCTGGAGCGAGAGCGGCATATTCAATATTGAAGGCGGCTGCTACGCAAAGTGCATTAACCTTTCAAAGGAAAACGAGCCCCAGATATGGAACGCCATAAAGTTCGGCTCCGTTGTTGAAAACGTTATAATGAATCCCGAAACCCGCGTGCTTGATTACGCGGACAAAACCCTTACCGAGAATACCCGCGTGGGCTACCCCGTGGATTATATTCCCAACTGCCTCATTCCCGGCGTTGCGGGCCACCCCAAGACGGTTATATTCCTTACCGCGGATGCTTTCGGCGTGCTGCCCCCGATCAGCAAGCTGAATTCCGACCAGGCCATGTATCACTTCGTATCCGGCTACACCTCCAAGCTTGCCGGCACGGAGCGCGGCATAGTAGAGCCTCAGACCACGTTCTCAACCTGCTTCGGCGCGCCCTTCCTGCCCCTGCATCCTTCCGTATACGCGAATATGCTGGGCGAGCGCATTGAAAAGCACCACACCAATGTTTACCTTGTAAACACCGGCTGGGCCGGCGGCAAGTACGGCACCGGCTTCCGCATGAAGCTTAAATATACCCGCGCCATGGTTACCGCCGCCCTTAACGGAGACCTTGAAAAGGCCGAGTTCGCGCTCGATCCCATTTTCAACGTTATGGTACCCAAGACCTGCCCCAACGTGCCCGACGAGTTCTTGAGCCAGCGCAAGCTTTGGAACAACGATGCCGAGTACGAGGCCACCGCCCGCGACCTTGCGGCACGCTTTGTGAAGAACTTTGAAAAGTATTCCAACATGCCCAGGAATATAGTAGAGGCCGGCCCCAAGGCGTAAAAGTAAAGCTAAATCAAAAGGAGCTTCCTGAATCGGGAGCTCCTTTTTTATGTACAGATGAAAGCCTTGTTTTACCTTCTTACCCAAACGCTGGGGCTGAAGAGCATTATAAGCGGGAATATCTCAAGGCGGCCGAATAGCATATCAAGCGAAAGCACGGCCTTGCTCAGATCCGAAAACGCGCTGAAGTTTCCGCTCGGGCCAACCATTGAAAGGCCGGGGCCAACGTTGCTCAAGCAGGTAAGAACGCCCGTTACGGTTGACGTGGAGTCAAAATTATCAAGCGAAACTATAAGCGTGGATATCACGCTTATGGCTATGAACGCCAGAATATAGCCGAATGTGCCGCGCATAACGGATGGGTCTATGCGCTTGCCGTCTATGCAAACGGTAACAACTCTCTTCGGGCGAACGGAGCGCATAACCTCCGCCTTAAGCGCCTTAAACAGCATAACCACGCGAACCATCTTTATGCCGCCGCTTGTTGAGCCGGCGCACGCGCCGGTTATGAGCACAACCATAAGTATAAACCGCGAAAACTCCGGCCACAGGTTAAAATCAGTCGTGGCGAAGCCGGTTGTTGAAATAACGCTTGTAACCTGGAAAAAGCCCTGGTGCAGCGATTCCAAGAAGTTGTTGCCGTAAAGCGGCATTATGTTCAGCGCTATAAGAAGCGTTGCCGTGCCCACAACCCCCAGATACGTGCGGAATTCCTCTCCCTTAAGCGCCTGCGCGCCCTTGCCTATAAGTATAAAATAGTAAATATTAAAGTTAACGCCGAACAGCATCATGAAAAGAGCCGTTATAAACTGCAGATAGTGGCTGCTGTACGCGGCGTAGCTTGCGTTCTTTATGGCAAAGCCGCCTGTGCCGGCCGTGGCAAAGGCGTTTACAACGCTGTCAAATAAGGGCATACCTCCCGCAAGAAGCAGCAGGAAAAACAGCACCGTAAGCGCGATGTATATAAGATAGAGCACGCGGGTGGAGTCCTTCATTTTGGCCGTAAGCTTGCCCACAACGGGGCCGGGGCTTTCCGCCCTTAGTAGGTGCATGCTTTCGCCGTTGCCCTTGGCAAGGGGAATTACCGCCAGCATAAAAACAAGCACGCCCATGCCGCCTATCCAGTGCGTAAAGCTGCGCCAGTAAAGCAGGCTTTTCGGCAGTGCCTCAACGTTTGTAAGTATTGTCGCGCCGGTTGTGGTAAAGCCGGACACGGTTTCAAAAATGCAGTCTATAAAGCTGGGGATATATCCGCTTATATAAAAGGGCAGGCAGCCGAAAAGGGATATGAGTATCCAGCAGAGCGATACGGTAATAAAGCCCTCCGCGGGCCTTACGCCGCCCTCGCTGGGCCGTTTGAGCAAAAGAAGCAGGCAGCCTGTCGCAAGCGTTATGCCCATGCTTACGGCGAATGCCGAAACAGTATTTTCTTCATGCAGGAATACGGCTATCAAAAGCGCGGGCAGCATCATTGCCGCAAGCAGCCTTAAAACGTGGCCTATATAGAATCCTACCGCTTTTATGTTCATATTTCGCCTTCAAATATATCCTTCAGGTCGTGTATGGCGCGGTCCGCCTCGGTTACAACTATTACGGTGTCGCCCTTCTGCATAACGTCGGAACCGGAGGGGATTATAACCTTTCTTGCCCTTATTATGGAGGCTATAAGCACGTTCTTTTTTAGCTTCAGCCTGTAAAACGGAATGTTTATGAACGGCGCCTCGCCCTTAACGGAAAATTCCAGCGCCTCCGCCTTTCCATCTACTATTTTATAAAGCGTAAGCACGCTGCCGCCCGTTGTGTGCTCCATTGCGCGCACGTAGCGCACAATCTCGTTTGCGGTTAAAAGCTTTGGGCTTACCACGCTGTCTATTCCGCCCATGCTTTCAAAAACGGGGTTGTATTCCGTGCGGTTTATTTTTGTGATTGTCTTGGGCACGCCAACGTAATTGGCGAACATTGAAACAAGCAGGTTCTCTTCATCAATGCCCGTAAGCGAAACAACGGCGTCGCTTGACGCTATGCCCTCGCTTAAAAGCAGCTTCTGGTCCGTGCCGTTGCCGTTTATAACGGTTGCCTGCGGAAGCATTTCGCTAAGATCCATGCAGCGCTTTTCGTCAAGCTCTATTATCGTTAGGCCTATCTTGTTGCGTATAAGCCTTTGTGCCAGGTATGTTGCCGTGCGGCTGCCGCCTATTATCATAACGTGCTGAGCCTTGGGGGTATAAACCTTCAGGTTCTTTATAAGGCGCATAAGGTCCGCCGCGTCCGCCGCGATCGTAATCCTGTCGCCGGACTGCATTGTAAAGTTTCCTTTAGGTATGAATATGTCGTTTTCGCGCTCAACCGCGCAAACAAGGGCGTTCACGTCCGCAACCGTTCTGAATTGCTGCATCGCCTTGCCTACAAGGGCGTTTCCGTCCTTTAATTTAAGCTCAACAAGCTCCGCGTTGCCGCGGGCGAATGAATCCCTTTTTAAGAATGAAGGGAACTGCAGCAGGCGAAAAATTTCAAGCGCGGCGGCCTTCTCGGGGTTTATAACCATTGAAAGGCCAAGCTCCTCACGCATGAAGCGTATCTGCTGATCGTATTCCGGGTTTCTTACGCGGGCAATGGTGTGCTTGCAGCCAAGCTTTTTCGCCACCATGCAGCACAAAAGGTTCGTTTCGTCCCCGTTGGTTGCGGCTATCAGCAAATCCGCCGTGCCCACTCCCGCCTCGCGCTGAACCTCAACGCTCGCGCCGTTGCCGTCAACCACCGCAACGTCAAGCGCCTCCTGAGAGGATTGCAAAACGCGCCTGTTGTTGTCTATAACAACCAGGTCATGACCCTCTTCGGAAAGGGATTTGGTAAGGGTGTAGCCAACCTTGCCGTCTCCCACGATTACAATCTTCATACTCTCTCTCCCGCTAAATAATGCCCTATTATATAACGATTTTTGAGCGTTGTCTACACCGCCGGAACAGGCGGGGGAATTCCGATTTTCCACACAAGCTATTTCTAAACCAAAAGTTTATGAATACTATATTGACATTATGGCGCAAACATGTTTTAATAACATTCGGCGGTTTAGAGATTCTAAACTTTGGGTTTACAATGTCTGTTCCGCGGATACGGGAGGCGATAAAATGCTGGAAATAGGCGAAAAAATAAAGCGAAGGCGCCTCAGCCTGGGGCTTACCCAGGAGGAGCTTGCGGCGCGCGTGGAGCTTTCAAAGGGCTTCATTTCGCAGGTGGAGAGGGATTTGACCTCCCCGTCCATAGCTACGCTTACGGATATATTGGAAGCGCTGGGCATGAGCCTGGCTGATTTTTTCAGCGAGGAAAACACAAACGAAAAGGTTGTTTTCGGCGCGGACGATGTTTTTGTAAAGGAAGACGAGGAAGCCGGCCATACGATACACTGGCTTATACCAAACGCCCAGAAGAACGAGCTTGAACCCATAATGGTTGTTATCCAGAGCGGGGGCAAAACCTGGGAGGATGATCCGCACGAGGGCGAGGAATTCGGCTACGTTCTTATGGGCAGCATAACGCTGCACATAGGGCACAAGTCATTTAAGGTGCGCAAGGGCTCAAGCTTTTGCTTCAAGCCGAACGCCGTGCACTATATTACGAACGACACTCAGCGCGAGGCAAGGGTTTTGTGGGTTTCCACCCCGCCCAGCTTTTAATAAATCAGGAAGGTAAGAAAAATGTCAAAGCATCTTATAGATCTTGTGAATATACGCAAATCCTACGGCGAGGATGACGCGCTTAAGAATATTAACCTTTATATAAGGGACGGCGAGTTCCTTACGCTGCTCGGCCCTTCCGGCTGCGGCAAAACCACCATGCTGCGCCTTATAGCGGGCTTTACAATGCCTACCGAGGGCAAAATACTTATAGACGGCAAGGATGTTTCAAATGTGCCGCCCTATAAGCGCAGGGTTAATACCGTTTTTCAGAAATACGCCCTGTTTACCCACCTGAACGTTTATGACAACGTGGCCTTCGGCTTGAAAATTCAAAAGCTCGGCGCAAAGGAAATAGACGAGCGGGTAAACGAAATGCTGGAGCTTGTTAACCTGAAAGGATACGGCAAGCGCTGGATAGATCAGCTTTCCGGCGGCCAGCAGCAGCGCGTTGCCATAGCGAGGGCGCTTGTAAACAGGCCCCAGGTGCTTTTGCTTGATGAGCCGCTCGGCGCGCTCGACCTTAAGCTTAGAAAGGGCATGCAGATAGAGCTTAAAAAGATGCAGCAGCGCCTTGGCATAACGTTTATATTCGTTACGCATGACCAGGAAGAGGCGCTTACAATGAGCGACACGATAGTTGTTATGAACGAGGGCCAGATTCAGCAGATAGGCACGCCTACGGACATATACAACGAGCCCAAGAATGTTTTCGTGGCCAAGTTCATAGGCGAAAGCAACATTCTGCCCGGCATAATGAAAAAGGACCTTCTTGTAAACTTTATGGGCAGGGACTTTGAGTGCGTGGACAGCGGCTTTATGAAAAACGAGCCGGTGGACGTTGTTGTACGCCCCGAGGATATAGACATGGTGGCGAACGACGACGCGGGAGCGCATCTGCACGGAACGGTTAAAAACGTTGTGTTCATGGGCGTTCATTATGAATTTACGGTTGACTGCGGAAACGATGTTTCCCTTACCATTCAGTCCACCGACTATGTGGCGCCGGGAACGGACGTTGGCATTATAATTCTGCCCGACGCGATACATATAATGCATAAAAGCGTAAGGCCCGAGGAGCTTGATTTTACAACCGAGGATGAGCTTATCGAGGCGGAGATGGACGCGGAGCTGGAGGATAAGGAAGAATGAGGCGCAGGGTATTCGCCTATCCGTATATTGTATGGATGGTGCTGTTTATAGCGGTGCCCATGCTGTTCATATTCTATTACGCGTTTAACGTGAACGGCAATTTCACGTTCACAAAGTTCTGGGCAACGCTTAGCGATGGTTCCAAATGGCGCGTGCTTTGGGAAAGCATAAAGATAGCCGCGGGCACAACCGTAATCTGCCTGCTTTTGGGCTATCCGATAGCCTATATTCTTTCAAAGATGAAAAAGAGCATAGCCGGGTTTATATCGGTGCTGTTCTTTGTGCCCATGTGGATGAACTTTGTGCTTAGAACATACGCCTGGCAGGCCATACTTGAATACGTTCTGCCCGATTTGCTGGGCATGACGGACAAAACCCTTACGGGCAGCGTTTGGGCGGTTATGCTGGTGCTTGTGTATAACTTTATAGCGTTCATGGTTCTGCCGCTGTATAACTCGCTTACCAAAATAGACCGCAGCCTTATCGAGGCTTCCTACGACCTTGGCGCGAACGGAAGGATGACATTCTTTAAGGTTGTTCTGCCCCTTAGCGTGCCGGGCATAGTATCGGGCATAACAATGGTGTTTATCCCCGCGATAACGGCCTTTACCGTACCCGCGCTTATAGGCAACGGCAACTATAATCTTTACGGAAACGAGATTGAAATGGCCTTCAAGCAGGCCGCGGGCAGCGTTGGCAGCGCGGATTACTCAATAGGCAGCACGCTCGCAATAATCCTGCTTATATGCGTTTTTGTAAGCACGGCCATTATGAACCGCTTTGACAAGGACCATGAGGAAGGGGGTAACCTGCTGTGAAAAAGCTTAAAAGCTCGCTTAAGTATGTTTACCTCGGGGCAATGCTTCTGTTTCTGTATTTGCCCATAATCTACCTTATAGTGTTCTCCTTCAACGATTTTTCAAACGGCAGAAGGGTATCGTATACAAACCTTGGCCGCTGGAAGGGCTTTACGCTTGAGAATTACACAACCGTTTTCTCGGGCGAGGCGGGAAGCGCGCTTTTGCTTACGCTTGAGGTTGCGCTTATAGCAAGCGTTGTGGCAACCGTTATAGGCACCTTTGCCGCGATAGGCATAAATTCCATGAAGAAGCGCCCGAAGAGCGTTATTCTCAATATATCCCAGCTGCCTATGGTAAACCCGGACCTTGTAACGGGCATAACGTTCATGATGCTTTTCGCGTTTGTGAACGGCGTTCTTGCGAACATGGGGCTGAACCGCATGAGCGATGTGCTGAAGCTTTTGATAGCGCATATATCCTTCAGCATACCGTACGTTATATTCTCCATTATGCCGCGCTTAAAGCAGAGCTCCTCAATGCTCTACGAAGCGGCGCTGGACCTTGGCTGCACACCTATGCAGGCCATGTTCAGGGTTGTTATACCGGATATAATGCCGGGCATAACATCGGGCTTTATAATGGCGCTTACAATGTCGCTTGACGATTTCGTTGTAAGCTATTTCGTAAGCGACCTGAGAAGTACGCTTTCGGTTTATATGTATTCCGCCGCGCGCGGAGCAAAGGGCGTTAATCCCGCCCTTGCGACAATTATATTCATTCCACTCGTAACGCTGCTGCTTATAGTTAATCTCAGGCGCATAAGCAAGGAACGTGAGGATGAAATACAGAACAAAAAAGTGAAGATGAAAGGATAAGAAACCAATGAAAAAATTCTTTTGCTTTGCGCTTGCTCTCATTATGCTGCTCGCGTTCACCGCATGCAGCGGCTCAAACGACGGGAACGTAAGCGGTGACGGTGACAACGAAGAGGTATTTTCCGACGGCGATCAGTATGATTACATCGGCGGTGAGCTTAATGTGCTCAACTGGGGCGAGTATATAGACCCCGAGCTTATAGAGCTTTTTGAGGAAGAAACCGGCGTTAAGGTAAACTACGTTGAAATGACCAGCAACGAGGAAATGCTTATAAAGCTTAAATCCTCCGATTGCGTATACGATATGTGCTTCCCCAGCGAATATATAATAGAGCAGCTTATAGCGAGCGATCTGCTTTTGCCGCTTGATATGGACAAAATCCCCAACGCCAAGAACATAATGGAGGATAAGCTGGAGATAACCAATACGTTTGATCCCGGCAACAAGTATTCCCTGCCCTATATGTGGGGCACCGTGGGCATACTTTACAATACCACCATGGTTGAGGAGCCCGTAACAAGCTGGGGCATACTTTGGGACGAGAAGTATTCCGGCCAGATCTGGATGTACGACAGCGTGCGCGACTCCATCGGCGTAACCCTTAAATACTTAGGATATGATCTTAATACCCGTAACGCGGACGAGATAGCCGAGGCGAGGGATGCCCTTATCGCTCAGCAGCCGCTCAGGAAGGGCTTCGGAACGGACAATATGCGTTCCAGCATGATAAACGGCAAGGCGGCGCTGGCCGTTGTGTATTCGGGCGACGCGTTCGTGTGCATGGACGAAAATGAGGATCTTGCTTACGCCGTACCCGAGGAGGGCAGCAACGTTTGGTTTGACAATGTTGTTATCCCCAAGAGCGCAACCAACCTTGAGGCCGCGTATGCCTTCATAAACTTCTTAAACGACGGCGCAATTGCCGCGCGCAACACGGAGTATATCTATTACTCCACCCCCAATCAGGCGGCCATGGATATGCTTGACGAGCATTTTACCGAAAGCGAAACCTACAATCCCCCCGCGGAGGTGCTTGAGCGCTGCACCGTGTTCCACGATCTTGGGGACTTTATAAGCGTTTATAACGAGGCCTGGAGCGCCGTTAAGATGAACTGACATGGCTTCGGGCTTGATAGACAAACTGTTTACGCCAAAGAATATGGTAGCTCCTTCCCTTATCAGGGGGGAGCTTCCTTCGGCTAAAGAAGCTTACGGAAAAAGCCTTTCCTTAGCCTGGCCGAGTGCGCTTGAAAGCGTGCTTGTGGCGCTTGTTTCAAGCGTGGATACCATGATGGTAAGCGGCTTGGGGCCAAAGGCAATATCCGCCGTGGGCGTTACCGGCCAGCCCAGAATGCTTATGATGGTGGGCATACTTTCGCTGAATATGGGCGTTACGGCCGTTGTGGCAAGGCGCCGCGGCGAGGGGGACATGGAGGGCGCGGCAAGAACCCTTAAGCAGTCCCTTTGGCTGAACCTTATTCTGGGCGCGATAATGGTTGCCTTTTCCTGCTTTTTAACCGAGCCGATAATGCGCCTTGCCGGCGCGCAGGACGAGTACATAGCCGATTCCGTGGCGTATTTTCGCATTATAATGAGCGGCCAGTTCTTCGCCTGCATAGGCATGACAATAAATGCCGCCCAGCGCGGCTGCGGAAACACAAAGGTGAGCATGCGTTCAAACGTAACGGCGAACCTTGTGAACATTGTATTCAACTATTTTCTTATAAACGGGCATTGGTTCTTCCCAAAGCTCGGCGTGGTGGGCGCGGCGATAGCCACGGCCATAGGCCACATGGTCGCCTTCTTTATGGCGCTTTACAGCGTTGTGCATCCGCATAAGGGAGAGCTCAGCATAGTTGACGGCGGCACGTGGGCATTTGACAAAAAAACGCTCGGCAGCGTTTCAAAGGTTGCCACAGGCGCCCTTACGGAGCAGATAAGCCTTAGGGTTGGCCTTTTCGCGTTTTCAAGCATTATAGCGCGCCTTGGCACAATTCAGTTCGCAACGCATCAGGTCAGCATGAGCCTCAGTCAGCTTATATTCTCCTTTGCGGACGGCTTGGGCGTTGCCTCAAGCAGCCTTGTTGGGCAGGGACTGGGCATGAAGCGGCCCGACCTTTCAACCATATACGGAAAAATAGGCCAGCGCTGCTCCATGATAATAGGCGTTACGCTTTCCGCCCTGCTTGTTATTTTCCGCCGCCAGCTTTACGGCCTTTTTACGGACGATGCGGAGGTGCTCGCGCTCGGCATGAAGCTTTGCTATTTTGTGGCCGGCGTTTGCATGATTCAAACATCGCAGGTGGTTATATCCGGCTGCCTTCGCGGCGCGGGGGATTCGCGCTACGTTGCGGTTACAAGCCTTTTGAGCATAGGCACGTTCAGGGTTGGCCTTTCGTACCTGCTCTGCTATCCGCTCGGCATTGGCGTTTACGGCGCGTGGATAGGATTCCTTGTGGATCAGTGCACAAGGCTTGTGCTTAACTATACCCGCTTCCACCGCGGCGGCTGGACAAAAATAGAACTTTAACGGATTGATGCTTTAAGATGAATAAAACCGTAAAAACAATGGTATACTGCGCCCTTTTCGCGGCGCTTACGGCGGTTTGCTCGCAGCTTTCCGTTCCCATTCAGCCCGTGCCCATAAACCTTGCGCTTTTTAGTGTGTATATGGCGGGCGCGCTGCTCGGCGGCGGCAGGGGAGCGATAAGCCAGATTGTGTTTCTTCTTATAGGCGCGGCGGGCGTTCCCGTGTTCGCGGGATTCCGCGGCGGGCTGCAGGTGCTTGCCGGCCCCACCGGCGGCTATATAGTGGGCTATGTGGCGGCGGCGCTTATAACCGGCGCCGTTATAACAAGGCTTGGCGCCAAGCCGTTCGCGGTCGCGCTCGCCTGCCTTATGGGGCTTATCGCCTGCTATGCCCTGGGCACGGCATGGTATTGCCTTGAAAGTTCAACCGCGCCCATAGCGGCGCTCGCAACCTGCGTTGTCCCCTTCCTGCCGGGCGATGCCGTGAAGATACTTGCCGCGGCTCTCCTCGCACCAAGGCTTAAGAAGAGTATAAAGCTGTGATGGGGCGCGATGCGCTTTAGAGAGAAGATACGTTTGACAATATCCCGGAGTTTTATCTAAAGTTCAATTTTAAGTACAGTACAATAGAATCAGTTGAGTCCCGTACCCCTCGCGGAGCGATCGTTTCAATTGGGGTAGGGGGTCGCCAGGGGGCCTAGGGGAAGAAATCGAAATCTTCCCCGGCCCCTTGGCATAAAGAAAGGCGGGTTGCTGTAAAACCTGCTTTACGATTTCAAAGGTGGAATACTGCTTGCCGTACTCCTACATTCTCCCTTAAATTGACTGCCAACACGGATAGGTGATATAATACGAATCAGAAAAATACAGCAACGCCGTGGCTTCGGGCGAAACCCGAAGATCAACAAGGGAAGCGGGTGAAAATCCCGCGCTTGCGAGAATTACTCAAGCAAGCTGTAAGCGTTGAGCGGAGGCATCCTACGGGGCTTTACTGCCCGGTCATTGGGAAACCGAGAAGGCTGATGCCGCCCGCGCAGGCGCCGCGTTACGCGCGCCCCATTCGCCAGCCAGAAGACCTACGATCGTTTTACGTTGTCCCCGCTGAAAATAAGGCGGGGCGAATAGAAATGCGCTTTGCAAGCGGCGGTCCTTATATTTGGGGAACCGCCGTTTTTTAGTTCAACGCGTTGCGGAAAGGGATAAATATGGAACAGGAGCAAAGGCGGCACGCGCGCTTTTTCATGCAGCTGCACCCCGCGTCAAGCATGGCCTATTTCGTGTGCGTATGCGCGCTTACGCTTGCCTGCTTTCATCCGGCCATGTCGTTTATATCGCTTGTCGGCGGCACACTTTTCAGCCTAACGCTTCGGGGAAAAAGAAAAACGATAGGCACATATAAATTCGTGCTCCCCATGTTTTTGCTTATTGTTATAGGCAATCCGCTCTTTAATCACCGCGGCGCGACAATGCTTTTTATGCTGTTTGATCAATGGATAACGCTTGAGGCGCTGGCCTACGGCGTGGCGTCCGCCTGCGAGCTCAGCGCGATAATAGTATGGTTCAGCTGTTATCAGCACGTTATGACAAGCGACAAGTTCCTTTACCTTTTCGGAAATATCGCCCCGAATACGGCGCTTTTGATAACAATGACCCTTCGCTTTATACCAAAGCTTAAAAAGGATGCCGCGGACATATCGGCCGCCGAAACAATGCTGAACGGAAAGCCCGAGCGCCTTACAAAAAAGCTTGGCACAGCAATGCGGAGCCTTTCGGTTCTGCTTACAATGAGCATGGAAAACGCGGTTGATACGGCGGACTCCATGCGCTCCCGCGGCTACGGCTGCGCAAGGCGAACAACGTTCCATCTTTTCAGGTTTGATACAAGGAGCGCGCTAACGCTTGTGAGCATACTTTCGCTTGCCGTGCTCTGCGCCGTGGGCAGGATTTACGGCTACGGATACATGGATTTTTACCCCCGCATGGTCGCGAACGGCCTTGACGCGGGCTGGATTATAACGCTTTGCTCATACGCGGTGATAATGCTTTTCGGGGCGGCGGCAGAGATAAGGGAGGCGGCAAAATGGCGCTTGTGCGGATTGACAACCTAAGCTTTAAATACGCGCTCGGCAAAACCGAGGCGCTTTCAAACGTTTCTTTTGAAATAGAGGAAGGCGAGTACGTGCTGCTTACGGGCGCCTCCGGCTGCGGCAAAACAACCCTTATACGCCAACTTAAGCCGGAGCTTGCCCCGGCGGGAGAAAAAAGCGGCAGCGTTGTGTATTCCGGCATACCCATAGAGAAGCTTGACCAAAAGCGCGCGGCGGCGGAGATAGGCTTTGTTCAGCAGAATCCGGATAACCAGATTGTTACGGACTATGTTTGGCACGAGCTTGCGTTCGGCCTTGAGTGCCTTGGCGAAAACGTTGGCACAATTCGGCGCAGGGTGGCGGAAACCGCGGCCTTCTTCGGCATGGAGGATTATTTCAGGAGCAAAACATACGCCCTTTCGGGCGGACAGAAGCAGCTTGTAAACTTAGCGGGCGTGCTTGCCATGAACCCAAGGCTGCTTATACTCGATGAACCCACGGCCATGCTTGACCCGCTTGCGGCAAGAACGCTTCTTGATGCCGTAAACAGAATAAACAAGGAGCTTGGCGTGGCCGTGCTTATAACGGAGCACAGGCTGGAGCAGGTGCTTCCCGCGGCCGATAAAACAATCGTAATGGACGGCGGCAGAATTATAAGCTGCGGCAAAACCGAGGACACTATAAAGAGCATTTGCCAAAGAAGGGAAAAGGACAGGCTTTTCTTCGGCATGAGCGCGCCGGTAAGAATATTCGCCTCCCTTGGGGCAGAGGAGCTTCCGCTTACCGTAAGGGACGCGAGAATAAAGCTTAATAATATGCTTTGCGGCAAAAAGGCGGAGCCGCTTAAAATTGAAGCTAAAAAGGCGGGAGAGGAAGCACTCATCGCCAAAGATATATGGTTCAGGTACGCCGAGGGTAAGGACGACGTGCTCAGAGGAGCCGAAATTTCGCTGCGGGAGGGGGAGCTCATGTGCCTGATGGGCGGCAACGGCGCGGGCAAAAGCACTCTGCTTAATGCTCTTTGTTCGCTCATCAGGCCATACCGCGGCAAAATAAAGCTGAAGGGCGGCAAAAAGCTTTGCATGCTGCCGCAGAACGCAAGGACTCTTTTCAATACCGATACGGTTCTTTCGGAGCTTGAGGATGCCGCGGACGGGGATCACAGCCGCGCCATGGAAATGGCGGAAAGGCTTGAGCTTACAAACCTGCTCAATTCCCATCCCTATGATCTTTCCGGCGGCGAAACGCAGCGCCTTGCAATGGGCAAACTTCTTATGAAAAACGCGGACGTGCTGCTGCTTGATGAGCCCACAAAGGGGCTTGACGCTTACGCGAAGCAGGAGCTTGCCAAAATGCTTAAATCGCTCTGCGCCGAGGGCAAGGCAATACTTACCGTTACCCACGATACGGACTTTGCCGCGCAGTATGCCGACGAGTGCGCAATGATGTTTGACGGGGGGATTATATCCCGCTCCGAGCCGCACGAGTTTTTCGGCGGAAACAGATTTTATACAACCGACGCGAACAGAATTGCCGGCGATATCGCTCCCGGCTGCGTAACGGCCGAGGAGGTGGCGGCAGCGTGCAAAAAGCTTCTCGCGTAAACCGCGCCGCCGTAACAATGGCGATTGTTATACCCGTGCTTATAGTGCTGCTGCTCGCGTTTTCGTATTTTCACGCGACAAGGCAGGCCGTAACTTACGGCGAGGAACGCACGGCGTGGGACGTTATAACCGAAAACTCGGATATAATAATGGGACTTATATTCCTTGTTGTTTGCTCCGTTCCGTTTTTCGCCCGCTTTGAGCGGCAGAAGCCGCGCGCAAGGGAGCTTGTTCCGCTTGCGGTAATGGCGGCGCTTGGCGTTGTGGGCAGAACGGTTTTTCAGATTATTCCCCTGCCCAATTTTAAGCCCGTTTCAGCAATCGTAATAATTACGGGCGTTGCCTTCGGGCCGGAGGCCGGCTTTATGACCGGCGCGCTCACGGGCTTTGTTTCAAACTTTATATTCGGCCAGGGCCCCTGGACCCCTTGGCAGATGTTTTGCTGGGGCATGATAGGCTTTGTCGCGGGGCGGCTTCAGCGAAGCGGCTTTTTTGAGCGGGGAAAGCAAAAGGATCATTTTACCTCCCCCATGTGGGACAAGCTTTGCCCGGCGGATACCTCCCGCGGGGATTTATTAAGCTACGCTCGCGGCATAAGCTCAAGGGCATCGTTCAGGCTGTGCGTATTCGGGCTTATTACAGGCTTTGGCTACGGCTGGGTGATGAACCTTTATTATATAATCGGCTATATAAGCCCCATTACGTGGCAAAGCGTGGCCGCGGCGTATGTTTCAAGCTTTTTCTTTGATCTTTGCCACGGTATATGCACGTTTCTTGTGCTGTGGGCACTCGGCACGCCCTGGATAAAAAAGCTGAACAGGGTAAGGCTCAAGTTCGGCCTTAATATGGATTAATAATCGATTTTATAAATAATAATATATAGCAAATTTGAAACATAAATTAGTAATACAGGCCTTTTTGCCATATAATATGCGATAGTATCATCAATTGTATTGATAGGAGATATCACGCATGAAAAAAGTAAACTGGCTTGTTGTGGCAGCAGGCGCCGTTGTGGGCCTTGCGGCCGTATTGCTTACGGTGCTCGGAAACCCCGAAAACATGGGCTTCTGCATTGCCTGCTTCTTAAGGGATATTGCCGGCGCGTGCGGCTTGCACAGCGCGGCGAAGGTGCAGTATGTGCGCCCTGAAATAATAGGGCTTGTGCTCGGCTCCTTCATAATGGCGCTTATAAAGGGCGAGTTCCGCGCTAAGGGCGGCAGCTCCCCGGCGACAAGGTTTGTGCTGGGCGCTTTTGTTATGATCGGCGCGCTTGCGTTCCTTGGCTGCCCGCTTCGCATGGTAATCCGTTTGGGCGGCGGCGATCTTAACGCGCTTGTGGCGCTTATCGGCTTCACAATCGGCATATTCATAGGCGTGCAGTTCATAAAGCGCGGCTTCTCGCTTAAAAGAAACTATACGCTGGGCGTAGCCGAGGGAGGCATGCTCCCCGCGCTTATGACAGGGCTTCTCATTCTCTTTATTGCCGTTCCCACGCTCTTTAAGTCAAGCGAGGAAGGCCCCGGCTCAAAGCACGCCGCTCTTATAGCCGCGCTTGCCATTGCGCTTGTTGTGGGCGCGCTTGCCCAGAGGAGCCGCCTTTGCATGGTTGGCGGAATACGCGACGGAATTATGTTCGGCGATTTTAAGCTGCTCTACGGCTTCGTTGCAATATTTGTTGTCGTGCTTATTGGCAACATAATAAGGGGAAAGTTCAATTTAAGCTTTGCAAATCAGCCCGTTGCCCATAGTGATCACCTTTGGAACGCGCTCGGCATGCTGCTTGTCGGCTGGGCCAGCGTACTCCTTGGCGGATGCCCCTTAAGGCAGCTTATACTTGCGGGCGAAGGAAACAGCGACAGCACCGTTACCGTGTTCGGCATGATTGCCGGCGCCGCGTTTTCGCATAACTTTGGCCTTGCGGGCGTTGCCGCGAGCGCCGATGCCGCGGGCGGAGTACCCACCGCGGGCAGAATAGCCGTTATAATAGGCATATTGGTTGTTCTTGCTGTATCGCTTCTGAACATGCCCAAGAAGGTTAAAGCATAAAGGAAAAGGAGATTAATTATGATAGACGCGAGAGGACTTGTTTGCCCCATGCCGGTAGCTATGGTGCAGAAAGAGGTTAAATCTAACGCCCCCAAGGAAATAGAGGTAATGGTGGACGATCAGTGCGCGGTTGAGAACATAACCCGCTTCGCCACAAACGCCGGGTATACCGTAAGCGTTGAGAAGGACGGCGATGAGAGCCGCCTGACGCTTAAAAAATGAGCGAGTATATCGCAACGTTTCATACCCACCTTGCGGCAATGCTTGCCTGCCGCGCCCTTGACGCGCTGGGCGTAAGCGCTAAGATGATGCCTGTGCCCAGAGCCGTAAGCTCATCCTGCGGCACATGCGTAAGGTACGCCGCAAGCGATCCCCACGCCGAGGCCATGGGCGAGGACGCTGAAAGCATATATATTGTGCGCGGGGGCAAAAAAGAAGAATATGAGCTTGTAACCTCATTTGACGGGGAATAATGCTTTTACAGCCGGGCCGAAAGCTGATATAATAAATCAACCTTAAGCCTGAGGAAACAAAAGCGGGATAAGCTGAAAACCAACGGCGGACGATCTTAAAAAAAGGTTGCCCGCCTTGCTTTATTCATAAATCAAATTAAGGAAGAACCGAGCATGAAGGATTTGTACGACGTTATTATACTGGGCGCGGGTCCCGCGGGGCTGAGCGCGGGGCTTTACGCGGGCCGCGCAAGGCGCACCACCCTTATTATTGAAAAGGGGCAGGACGGCGGGCAGATAGCCGTTACGGACGAAATAGAGAATTATCCCGGCGGGATTGTGGAGGGCGAATCCGGCACAAGCCTTATTGAAAGGATGACAAAGCAGGCGGAGAAGTTCGGCGTTGAACGCGTTAGGGACAATATAAAAAGCGTTGAGCTTGCGGGCGACATAAAAAAGCTTACCGGCCGAAAGGGAGAGTATTTCGCCAAAACCGTTATACTCGCAACCGGCGCATTCCCAAAGCCCATAGGCTGCAAAAACGAGGGCAAGTTCGTGGGCCGCGGCATTTCCTTCTGCGCCACGTGCGACGGTATGTTCTTTGAGGATATGGATGTTTATGTTGTGGGCGGCGGGGACGCGGCAGTTGAGGAGGCCATGTACCTTACCAAGTTTGCCCGGCACGTAACCGTAATACACAGGCGCGATACACTGCGCGCCGCCAAATATATTCAGGAAAAGGCGTTTAAGAACGATAAGCTGAGCTTTATATGGAATAGCGTTGTGGAATCCGTTGACGGGGACATGGCGTTAAGCGAAATGACCCTGAAAAACACCCAAACTGGCGAGCTTACTACCATTAAGGCCAATGAGGAGGACGGCATGTTCGGCCTGTTCGGGTTCGTGGGCCTTCAGCCGAACACGGCCCTTTTTGAAGGGCAGATAGATATGGACTCGGGCTACGTTGTTGCCGACGAGAATATGCGCACAAGCGCGGACGGTGTTTTCGCGGCGGGCGATGTTAGGGTAAAAAGCCTGAGGCAGGTTATAACCGCGGCGGCGGACGGAGCCGTGGCGGCCGTGCAGGCGGACAAATACATCTCAAGCAGAGAGTAATAATAAACGAGGAGGAAAAAGCGATGATTGAGCTTAATAAGGAGAATTTTGAGGCGGAGGTGCTCTCAAACGAGGGCAGCGTTATAGTTGATTTTTACGGGGACGGCTGCCTTGCCTGCGCCGCGCTTAAGCCGCACTACGCGGAGCTTAGCGAAAAATACGGCGACAAGATAAAAATATGCGCCCTTAATACATCAAAGGCCAGAAAGCTTGCCATAACGCAGGGCATTATGGGCCTGCCCACGGTTGTTGCGTACGTTGGGGGAAAGGCCGAGGAGAGGCTTATAAAGGACGAGGCCAGCCCCGAAAACGTGGAGGAGCTTATAAAGAAGCACATTGGCTGAAAAATATTGGCCAAATAAAGCAAAAAGTATCTTTGCCGCAGAAAAAACTGTGGTATAATATCACAAAATCAAAACGAAAGAGGGTACTATCATGGGTAAGTTCGTATTAAAGCAGACAAAGTCCGGTTTTAAGTTTGACCTTAAGGCAACCAACGGCCAGGTCATAGCCACATCCGAGGTTTACACAACCGAAGCCGCCTGCAAGAACGGCATTGAGAGCGTTCGCAAGTGCTCCGCGGCTGCCGAAACCGAAGACCAGACGGTTGAGGGATTCGAGACCAAAAAGCATCCCAAGTTTGAAATGTATCTGGATAAGGCCGGCGAGTATCGCTTCCGCCTCAAGGCGCGCAACGGCGAGATAATAGCCACGTCCGAAGGATACAAGACAAAGGTAAATTGCGAAAACGGCATAAACAGCGTTAAGAACAACGCCCCTGAGGCTCCCGTAGAAAAAGCGGAGGAATAACAATGGATCTTGATCTGAAGAAGCTGGACTTCAGCCAGCTGCTCGACAAAGCAGGCGACCTCGCCAAGAAAATCGGTTCCGACAAGAAGCTGCTCGAAAGCTTCACCAAGGACCCCGTAAAAACCCTTGAAAGCAAGCTTGGCATAGACCTGCCCGATGAGCAGATAAAGAAGCTGGCGGACGCCGTAAAGGCAAAGCTGAACCTGGATAAGGCCGGCGACGTTATAAGCGGCATAGGCAAACTGTTCAGCAAATAAAAAATCAAAGCATAAAGAGAGTCGGCATGTCCGGCTCTTTTTTGTACCTTAGTTTTGTGTATAATGGCGGGAAAACGCTCATCCGCGTTTTCTTTTTCCGCCCTTCAAATCCTGCCAAAAGAAATAAAAACGGATGTCGAAAGACATCCGTTTTTATTTGGCGCGCCCAGCAGGATTTGAACCTGCGACCTACCGGTTCGTAGCCGGGCA
>CAZRHS010000005.1:15437-29480 GCA_964600045.1 uncultured Clostridium sp. | reverse complement strand
ATTTGGCGCGCCCAGCAGGATTTGAACCTGCGACCTACCGGTTCGTAGCCGGGCACTCTATCCGCTGAGCTATGGGCGCACATGCGTTCCTTGAACGCGCTTATGTATTGTAGCGCAAAGTTTTGGGATTGTCAACATGGGTTTTTAATTTTTTGTTCGGATTGCGATAAAAGCACGGCTGTGGTATACTAAATATATAAGTTAATCACAAAATCGGTTGTGGATTTTTCCGGCTTTGCCGCTTTTCGCCGCACAGCCCGCCCCGTTGGTTTACCCGGGCGGTTTGTGGGGCTTTTTTTATGGGCAATCGGATGAAACGGAGGCATTGAAACATGAAAAAACGGACCTTTTCCACGGAGCTTGCCTATATTGTGGGCTTAAGCGTATTGGCATTCAGCGCCGCGCTTATGGAAGCGAGCGACTTCGGCGTATCCATGATAGTCGCCCCGGCGTATCTTCTTTACCTTAAGCTAAGCCAGTATTTTTCGTTCTTCACGTTCGGCATGGCGGAATACACGCTGCAGGCCGTGCTGCTTATTATCATGATAATTGTATTAAGGCGATTTAAGCTTTATTATCTTTTCTCCTTCATAACCGCCGTGCTGTACGGCTTTCTGCTCGATGGATCAATGGCGATTGTGGCGCTTTTCGGCGTAAGCGGCATCGCGGGCAGGCTTGTATGCTTTTTTATAGGCGTAATTTGCTGCGCTGTGGGCGTTTCACTGCTTTTTCATACTTATATCGCGCCGGAGGTCTACGAGCTGTTTGTGAAGGAAATTGCCGCCAAATACGGCAAAAACATAAATAAGGTCAAAACGGTTTACGATTGCGTAAGCTGCGTTATAGCCGTTTGCATGTCGTTTTTGTTCTTCGGCCTTTGGCACTTTGAAGGGGTTAAGCTCGGCACGGTGTTCTGCGCGCTTGTGAACGGAACGCTTATAGGGTTTATATCGGGCAGGCTAGAAAAGCGGTTTGAGTTTAAGGACTCGACTAAGCTAAGAAAATACTTTGAATAACAAAAGAGCGGGGGACGATGCCTCCGCTCTTTGATTTTATTGATTAGTACTCAACGGGTTCGCTCATGGGCTTTTCAAGAAGCTCGGGGTTTTCAAGAAGCTTCTTGAGCAGGCGAACGGTTTTTGAATAATAGTATCCGTCCGCTATGCGCTCGTCTATCGTAAGGCCAAGCTCCACGCTCTCGTGCATTTCGTATGTGCCGTCCTCTTTGAAGAAGGGCGTTTTCTTCTTTTCGCCCACCACGCAGAATATGGAGCAGGTGCCCCAGTTGGTAAGGTGATGATAGCCGCTCTTAAGCTTTATGGAGCCTAAGTTGGTAAGAATGGCGGAGGAATAATAAGGATCGGTGGCGATAAGAAATTCCGGACACCAGCCGTGCTTATCAAGCTTGGTTATAAGATACACGAGAAACTTTGATATAAAGCGGGGCATCTTATTGAAAATTTCCATGCTGTCGCTTGAACGGTCCAGCGTTTCGCCGCGGCAGGAGGTAATCTGCTTATAAAGCTTGGCGCGAAGGGAATCGAAAGTATCGTCAGGATCCGCGTAAACCATTGCCAGCGCCTCGGCTCCGTTGTCGCTGAAAAGCTTTTTAACAACGAAAGAGGCGGATATGGCGTTGCGCTGATAAATGTTTTTGTTCGCGATAAAGCGGTTCATCTTGGGGCGCAGGGTGATTGTTTTAAGCAGCGCCACAACGATAATGTGGAAAAGGGTAATGGGGAAGTCGGTCTCGTTTTCGTTGCGCTTGGCAAGATACGCGTTTATGTTGGTAAGGTCGATGCGCTCGGAGATATAAGCCTCGTTGTCGCAGCGGTTGGGGTAGAGCAGCGGCACAATAAAGTGCATCGCGTCAAGCTCCCTGAGAAGCCGGCCGTCCTTGCGGTCGCCAAGGCGGCGTTTGGGTTTTTCCATGGTATAAGTCCTCCAAAAAGACAGAATAATAATATAAAACCTTTCTAATGATACCACCTAAAGCGAAAGTTCGCACGGTTTTTTTGACAATTCGGGAAATAATCCGCGGTTTAGCTTAAAACGCGCAATAATGCCGCATTTATATGCCTGCTTTCTACTTATATATTATATACACTATTGATAAAAGGTGGGGAAATATGGTAAAATAAGCTATGCTTATTGAGCGGATGAAACTCAATGATTTTCGCAACTATGAATCGCTTCTGCTCCGCCCGGACGGCGGCCTGAACGTTATCGTCGGCGAGAACGCGCAGGGCAAAACCAATGCAGTGGAAGCCATTTTTTTGTGTGCCTTCGGGCGGTCCCACAGAACGGCAAAGGACGCGGAGCTTATTCGCACGGGTTATGCCGGCGGCTACGTTGGGCTTGATATAAAAAGCAAAAGCGGCGGCCGTACGATAGAGATAAAGCTTAAAAGCGGCGAGCGCAAGCAAATTTTTATAGATCGCCTTATGGCTAAGCGCACGGGAGAGCTTATGGGCGCGCTTAATGCGGTTATGTTCTCGCCGGAGGATCTGGAGCTTGTTAAGGGGGCACCCGCGGAGCGGCGAAGGTTTATGGATATGGAGCTGAGCCAGCTCAGGCCCGCGTATTTCTATACCCTTCAGCGCTACAACGCGGCGCTTAAGCAGAGAAACGCCCTGCTTAAACCGGATACCAAGCAGGACCCTAACGAGATAAGGCGGCAGCTTTACATTTGGGATGAGCAGCTTAGCAAATCCGGCGCCGAGATAATGCGCATGAGAGCGGAATTCGTTGAAAGGCTGGGGCTTATAGCAAGCCGGCTGCACAGGCAGATTTCGGGCGAGCGGGAAGCGCTTTACGTTAAATATGCGCCGGACGTTGATACCAATCGCTTGGGCGGAGGGGACGCGCAGGCGGCGCTGAGCGAGGCGCTGTATACCGGCGCGCTTGACGATATTCGCCGCGGATACACGGGCTCCGGCCCGCACAGGGACGAGCTTGAGCTGAGCCTAAACGGCGCGAACGTAAGAATTTACGGAAGCCAGGGCCAGCAGAGAACGGCGGCGCTTAGCCTTAAGCTGAGCGAGATTGAGCTTATAAAGGGCGAAACGGGGGAAAGCCCCGTGCTGCTGCTGGACGATGTTTTAAGCGAGCTTGACGAGCCGCGCCAAAGGGCACTGCTTGAGGCCATGACGGGCTGCCAAACGTTTTTAACCTGCACGACGCTTGAAGGGCTTAAGCGCGCGGGTATGACGGGCATAAACGCCTGGTACTGCAAAGCCGGAACGCTTGAAAGAACGGAATAACAAAAGCGAAAGATACGGCAGGGATTGCCGATGAATTTTTTGAAAGTAAGGAGAAAAACGGAAAATGAGTAACCACACCGATTACGATGCCTCTCAAATTCAGGTTCTTGAGGGGTTGGAGGCGGTTAAGCGCCGCCCGGGCATGTATATAGGCTCAACGGATTTCCACGGCCTGCATCACCTTGTAAAAGAGCTTGTAGACAACGCTATTGACGAGGCCATGGGCGGATACTGCAACCATATCGAGATAACCGTGCACGGCGACAATTCCGTTACCGTAACCGATAACGGCCGCGGCATACCGGTTGATATGCACGCTAAAATGCACAAGAGCGCCCTTGAGGTTGCGCTTACGGTTCTTCACGCGGGCGGCAAGTTCGGCGGCAGCGGCTATAAGGTTTCCGGCGGTCTGCACGGCGTTGGACTGAGCGTTGTTAACGCCCTTTCAACCTGGCTTGTGGCGGAGGTTAAGCGCGACGGCAAGCTTTATTATCAGGAGTATTCATTTGGCGACCCCAAGGAGCCGGTTAAGGCCATAAAGGACATTCCCGAAAACGAGAGCGGCACCAGCATAACATTCCTTGCGAACGACAAAATATTTGACGAGGTAAATTATAATTTCGACATTCTGGCGGACAGGATGCGCGAGCTTGCCTTCCTTAACGCGGGCGTCAGGATAAGCATGAAGGACGAGCGCGCCGAGTCCCCCGACGAGCGCTCATTCTGCTACGAGGGCGGCATAGTAAGCTTTGTTAAGCACCTGAACCGCAAGAAAACCGTGCTTCACGAGGAGCCCATATATATTACCGCAAGCCGCAACGAGCCCGAAAAGCAGGAGGTTGCTACGGTTGAGGTCGCGCTTCAGTATAACGACGACTATAACGAAAACGTATTCTCCTTTGCCAACAACATAAATACGGGCGAGGGCGGAAGCCACCTGGTCGGATTCAGGAGCGCCCTTACGCGCGTATTGAACGACTACGCGAGAAAAACCAAAATGCTCAAGGATAATGACGACGCATTAAAGGGCGAGGATATCCGCGAGGGCTTAAGCGCGATAGTGAGCGTTAAGCTGGTTGAGCCCCAGTTTGAGGGCCAGACGAAGACCAAGCTCGGCAACGCATACATCCGCGGCCTTGTTGACGGCGCTGTGAGCGACGGCATGAACACATACCTTGAGGAGCACCCGACCGAAGCTAAGGCGATAATTGAAAAATGCTTAACCGCGGCAAGGGCGAGAGACGCGGCCAGGAAGGCAAGGGAGCTTACCAGAAGAAAGACCGCGCTTGATTCAACAAGCCTGCCCGGCAAGCTTACCGACTGCACGGAGAGGGACCCCGAAAAGTGCGAAATATTCATAGTTGAGGGCGACAGCGCAGGCGGCAGCGCCAAGATGGGTCGTGACCCCGCGCACCAGGCGATACTGCCACTCCGCGGCAAGATACTGAACGTTGAAAAAACGCGCATGGACAAAATACTTGCCAACAACGAAATACGCGCCATGATAACGGCTTTCGGCGCGGGCATAGACGAGGACTTTGACACAAGCAAGCTCAGGTACCATAAAATCGTCTGCATGACGGATGCCGATGTTGACGGAAGCCACATAAGAATACTTATGCTCACATTCTTCTTCCGCCACATGCGCCCGCTTATAGAGCAGGGCTATGTATACGTTGCTCAGCCCCCGCTTTACAGGATTACGAAGGGCAAGAACATATACTATGCCTATGACGACGCGGAGCTTAACGCAACGCTTGAGCGCATTGGCCGCGACCCCAAGCCCCTTATAAACCGCTACAAGGGCCTTGGCGAGATGAACCCCGAGCAGCTTTGGGAAACCACAATGGACCCCGAGCGCAGGGTTATGCTGCAGGTGCACCTTGAGGATGCCATAAAGGCGGACGAGATATTCTCCGTGCTGATGGGCGACAAGGTTGAGCCGAGGCGCGAATTTATAGAAAACAACAGCAAGCTTGTTGTTGATCTGGACGTTTGATAGGGGAGGAAGCAAACCATGAACGAAAACGAGATAAGCCGCATAAGGCCGCTTGATCTGGAAACAGAGATGAAGAAATCCTTCATCTCCTACGCCATGGCCGTTATTATAAACCGAGCCCTGCCGGACGTTAGGGACGGACTTAAGCCCGTGCACAGAAGAATTCTTCACTCCATGAATGAGCAGGGCTTCACCTCCGATAAGCCGTTCCATAAGAGCGCGCGTATAGTTGGCGATGTTTTGGGTAAATACCATCCGCACGGAGATTCCAGCGTTTACGACGCTATGGTAAGGCTTGCCCAGGATTTCAACAGCCGCTATATGCTGGTTGAGGGTCAGGGTAACTTCGGCAGCGTTGACGGAGACGGCGCGGCCGCAATGAGGTACACCGAGGCAAGGCTTTCAAAGCTTGCGGACGAGATGATGGCGGATATAGACAAGAATACCGTCGATTTCATGCCGAACTTTGATGAAACCCTTAAGCAGCCCACGGTTCTGCCCAGCCGCTACCCGAATTTGCTTGTAAACGGCTCCGGCGGTATAGCCGTCGGTATGGCCACGAATATTCCCCCGCACAACCTTGGCGAAACGATAGACGCGTATGTTGCCATGCTTGATAATCCGGAGATAACCGTTGAGGAGCTTATGAACTACCTGCCGGGACCGGACTTCCCCACGGGCGGCATAATAATGGGCAATGCCGGCATACGCCAGGCGTACCGCACCGGCCGCGGCAGAATACTTGTCCGCGCGAGGGCGGAAATAGAGGACAGCGGAAACGGCAAGAGCCGCATAGTCGTAACCGAAATACCGTATCAGGTGAACAAGGCAAGGCTTGTTGAGAAGATTGCCGAGCTTGTGCACGAAAAGAAAATAGAGGGCATAAGCGACCTGAGGGACGCGAGCGACCGCAAGGGCCTTAAGATTATAATAGACCTTAAGAGGGACGCTAACGCCAACGTTGTGCTTAATCAGCTTTATAAGCACACCCAGATGCAGGATACGTTCGGCGTTATAATGCTCTGCCTTGTAGACGGCGAGCCTAAGGTGCTTAACCTTAGGGAAATGCTTTATTACTACATGCGCTTCCAGGAAGACGTTGTAACAAGGCGCACGCAGTTTGATCTGGATAAGGCGCGCGAGAGGCTGCATATATTAGAAGGCTTGATGATCGCGCTGGACAATATAGACGAGATTGTTGAGCTTATAAAGCGCAGCGCGAACAGCGCGGAGGCTAAAACAGCCCTGTGCGAACGCTTCGGACTGAGCGAAAAGCAGGCGCAGGCAATACTGGATATGCGCCTTGCAAGGTTGACGGGCCTGGAGCGCGACAAGATAAACGACGAGCACGCAGAGCTTACCAAAACAGCCGCCTATTATGAAAGCATACTGGCTGACGAAAACAAGCTTCGCGGCATAATACGCGACGAGATACTGGAGATTAAGCGCCGCTATGCCGACCCGAGGCGCACGGAGATCGCTCCCGCGTCCGACGATATAGATTTGGACGACATAATACAGGAAGAGGACATGGTTGTTACCATGACCCACTTTGGCTACGTAAAGCGCGTTGCGGCGGATTCATACAAGGCTCAGAACCGCGGCGGCAAGGGCGTTATGGCGCAGGCTACCAGGGACGAGGACTTTGTTGAGGACCTGTTCGTAACAAGCACGCATAACTATATTATGTTCTTCACCAATACCGGCAGGGCATACAAGATTAAGTGCTATTCCATACCCGAGGCCTCACGCACGGCCAAGGGCACCGCGATAGTAAACCTGCTGCAGCTTGCGGGCGGAGAGAAGATTACAGCCGTATTCCCCGTGGACAGCGAAGCCGAAGGCGAATACCTTGTTATAGCCACCAAGGACGGCGTTATAAAGAAAACGCCCATGAGCGACTTTGACAACATCCGCAAGGGCGGCATAATAGCCCAGAACCTGAGAGAAGGCGACGAGCTTGTGAGCGTGCTGCTTTCAAAGGGCGATGACGATCTGCTTATAGGTACGCGCGAGGGCAAGTGCCTGCGCTTCAATGAAACCGACGTAAGGTCCATGGGCAGAACGGCTACCGGCGTAAGGGCGATTACGCTTGAGGAAGGGGACGAGGTTATAGACATGAATATTGTCAAGCCCGGCTCAACCGTGCTTTCCATAACCGAAAAGGGCATGGGCAAGCGCACGGACGAAAGCGAATACCCCGCCAGGCACCGCGGCGGCAAGGGCGTTATAGCGAACGCCATAACCGAAAAGACCGGCAATCTTGCCTGCATGAAGGTTTGCACCGGCGATGAGGACATAATGATGATTCGTGACGACGGCACCGTTATGCGCACACCGGTTGAAAAGATAAGCGTGTTCTCCCGCAATACCCAGGGCGTAAGGCTTATGAGGGTTGACGAGGGCACAAAGATAGCGAGCGTTGCGCTTGCGCCGCACGATAAGGGCGAAGAGACGGAGGAGTAATGAGTTCTTTTCTCTCGATAGCGTTCCTGTTCTTTATAGGCAGCATGGCGGGCTGGGTGATAGAGGTGGTGTTCCGCCGCTTCTTCTCCTCCGCCAATCCCGAGCGCAAATGGATTAATCCGGGGTTCCTTTCGGGACCCTATCTGCCGTTATACGGCACAAGCCTTTGCGTGCTTTTTCTGCTGTCCTTACTGGAGCAATACATACCGATTGAGAATACGGCGCTCAGGAAAGCGGTGCTTTTCGTTGTGATGGCGGCTGCGGTAACGTTTGTTGAATACATTGCGGGCCTTATATTCATAAAGGGCATGCACGTTAAGCTTTGGGATTATTCCAAACAATGGGGAAACATACAGGGCATTATATGCCCTAAATTCACCCTGGGCTGGGCAATCCTCAGCGCGCTTTACTATTTCTTTCTGCACCCGAGCATGGTAAAGGCGCTTGACTGGCTTTCCAATAACCTTGCGTTTTCGTTTATAATAGGCTTCTTCTACGGCGTTTTTGTTATAGACGCGGTGAACGCCACGGCGCTTTTGGTTAAGATAAGGCGTTTCGCGGACGAGAAGCAGATAGTTGTTAAATACGAGCAGCTTAGGGAGCACATAAGGCAGAACCGCGAGAGGCGGCTTGAAAAGGCCAGGTTCATAATGAGCATGGGCCCGCAGAATGCCATGGGTGAGCACCTTAAGCAATACTATGATAATTTCCGCGATGAGCTTGAGCAAAGCAGGAAAAATCTGCGGAAAACCAAACGGGGAGATGAAAAATAAATGGCCGGCTTTGACGCAATAGTGCTTGGCGCGGGTCATGCCGGATGCGAGGCCGCGCTTGCATTGGCCCGAATGGGCCTGAACACGGCCGTTATAACCCTTAACCTTGATTCAATTGCCATGATGCCCTGCAACCCCGCCATAGGCGGCACGTCTAAGGGGCAGCTTGTTAGGGAAATAGACGCGCTTGGCGGAGAAATGGGCCTTGCGGCGGACGATGAATTTATCCAGATGCGCATGCTTAATCTGGGCAAGGGCCCGGCGGTATATTCACCGCGCGCGCAGATGGACAAGCGCCGCTACCACGAAAGGATGAAAAGGGCGCTTGAGGCGCAGCCGGGGCTTACGCTTATTCAGGGCGAATGCGCCGCGATAGAGGAACAAAACGGCAGGGTTTGCGCCGTAAGGCTTTCCGGCGGAGTGAAAAGCGAGGGCGAAAGGATAGAGTGCCGCGCGGTTATAGTGGCCACGGGCGTTTATCTTAAAAGCCGCATACTTATAGGCGACCGCGTTTGGGAGCAGGGGCCGAGCGGCCTTGCGAGGGCGGAAGGACTTTCCGCTTCACTTACTCAGCTTGGCTTTGAGCTTAGGCGGTTCAAAACGGGCACGCCGCCAAGGGTACTTGGGCGCACGCTTGATTACGGCGAAATGGAACTGCAGCCGGGGGACAGCCCGGCAAGGCCGTTTTCATTTATGCACGACATGGACTACAGGCAGCAGAGGCCCTGCTATTTAACCTATACAAACGCCGCAACGCATAAGGTTATACTCGACAACATAAACCGCAGCGCCATGTATTCCGGCCTTATTCACGCAACCGGCACGCGCTACTGCCCAAGCATAGAGGATAAGCTTGTTCGCTTTGCGGATAAGGAAAGGCATCAGCTTTTTATTGAGCCGGAGGGACTTTCAACGGACGAAATGTACGTTCAGGGCATGAGCACAAGCCTGCCGGCGGACGTGCAGAGGGATATGCTTAAAACCATACCCGGCTTGAAAAACTGCCACATAACCCGCTACGGCTACGCCATAGAGTACGACTGCATAGATCCTACGGTATTGAACAACGCCCTTATGAGCAAAAACGTGGGCGGGCTTTTCTTCGCGGGCCAGATGAACGGAAGCTCCGGCTACGAGGAGGCCGCCGCACAGGGACTTTATGCCGGAATTAACGCGGGGCTTTGGCTGAAAAACGAGGAACCGCTTATACTTTCGCGCGCGGACGCTTATATAGGCGTGCTTTGCGACGATTTAACGGGCAAGGGCACAAACGAGCCATACAGAATGATGACCTCCCGCGCCGAATACAGGCTCCTTTTAAGGCAGGACAATGCCGACGAAAGGCTTACCGAGCTTGGCAGGAGAACGGGACTTATAAGCGAAAGCCGCTACGACAGGCTTTTGAAAAAGCAGGCCGAAATAGCGAGCGCGAGGGCAAGGCTTGAAAAGTCCGTAGCGCCCGACGAAAAGCTTGTTGCGCTTATGGAAAGCCGGGGCGAAACCCCGCCCAAAACGGGAATTAAGCTTGCGGAGCTTTTAAGAAGGAAAAACATAGGTTATACGGATCTTCTTATGCTTTATCCCGACAAGGTGGAGAGCGTGAGCGGCGAGGCCGCGGAGCAGATTGAGCTTAACGAGCGCTACGCGGGATATATAGAAAAGGAAAGGCAGCACGTTGAAAAATTCAGCGAAATGGAAAATACACTGCTGCCCAAGGGAACGGATTACAGCCAAATTTCCGGCCTTAGGCTTGAAGCAAGGCAGAAGCTGAACGCCATGCAGCCCGAAAGTCTGGGGCGCGCGGGCAGAATAAGCGGCGTATCCCCGGCGGACATAGCCGTGCTTATGATATGGCTTAAGCGGCGCAAGGAGGAAGAATGACAAGGGAAACGATACTTTCGCTAATCCCCGAGGCGAGCGGCGAGCAGGCGGACAAATTTATAGCGTTCTATAACATGCTTATAGAATGGAACGAAAAGATGAACCTTACCGCCATTACGGAGGAAAGGGACGTTGCCGAAAAGCACTTTGCCGATTCCCTGCTGCCCATGGCACTTATCCCCAAAAACGCCAAATGCGTGGACGTTGGCACGGGAGCGGGCTTCCCGGGCATTCCCCTTTTGATAATGCGGGAGGATATAACCGTAACGCTTCTTGACAGCCTTAATAAGCGCCTTATATTCCTTGATGAGGTTATACGCGCGCTTGGCCTTGAAAAGCGGGCGAAAACGCTGCACATGCGAAGCGAGGACGCGGGACGCTCCCCGGCGCACAGAGACAGCTACGATATAGCGTTAAGCCGGGCGGTTGCGAGCGCGCCCGTGCTTGCGGAATGGACGGCTCCGTTTGTTAAAAAGGGCGGAGCAAGCATAATGTATAAGGGAGCGGCGGCAAAAGAGGAGCTTGAAAAAGCGGAAAACGCCATGAAAAAGCTGAACCTTTCGCCAAGGCTTATAGAATATCCCTGCGCGTGGGGCGAAAGATACGTTATAGAGGCCAAAAAGCTTGGCCCTACACCCAAGGCCTATCCGCGCAAGGCCGGTACGGCGAGCAAAAGCCCGCTGTGATATTGACTGATTACGCTGTTTTTTGCTACAATAGCGCGTGCGGCGCCAAGAGCAAAAGCGATTTTTTTGATATGCAACCAAGATTAAGGAGGGCGTTAACATGCCTGTGTTCGACTTTATAAAAAACGGTGACGGCAACAAGGGAGCGAAGAGACTTGCGGAGATAAGCGTGGCCTCCATTCATCCCAATCCCTATCAGCCGCGCACCACTTTTGACGAGGAGAGCATAGCGGAGCTGGCCCAGTCCATAAAGCAGGTGGGGCTTTTGCAGCCGCTGCTTGTAAGAAAGGTTGAGGGCGGCTACGAGCTTGTTGCGGGAGAGCGCAGGCTGAGGGCCGTAACAAGCCTTGGCATGGAAAAGGTTCCGTGCATTGTTCAGCAGGATATAGAGGACGAGTCAAGCGCGATGATGGCGCTTATAGAAAACCTGCAGAGAGAGGATCTGCACTACCTTGAGGAGGCGCAGTGCTACCAGAAGCTGCTTGAAACATACGGCTTAACCCAGGAAGAGCTGGCGGGGCGTTTGGGCAGGAGCCAAAGCTCAATTGCCAATAAGCTTAGACTTCTTAAGCTTTCGGACGACGTTAAAACAGCCATGGCCGAAAAAGGGCTGAGCGAGCGCCACGCGAGGGCGCTGCTTAAGCTTAAGGATGATGAGCAGCGGCTTGAAACGGTTGAGGAGATAGCCGAAAAGGGCCTTAGCGTAAAGGAAACCGAGCAGCTTGTCGAGAAAAAGCTGGGCAAGACGGAGGGCGGCAAGGCCGCGCCCAAGCAGCACCAGAAGATGATGCACCTTGTGCGGGATTACAGACTTTTTATGAACACCATAAATATTGCCGTGAACCAGCTTAGGGAATCCGGCATGACGGTAGAGGTGGAGCAGCAGGACAGGCAGGACGGAGTGGACATTAAGATTAGCGTAACAACAAGGAATTAATCACAAAATGGAAAAACCAAGCGCGTTAATACGCATTAAAAACAAGTTTATAGGCGACAGGGCTTTCTACCAAAGCGTTGTAAAGCTGCTTATACCAATAGTTATTCAGCAGGGCATAACAAGCTTTGTAAACCTGCTTGATAATGTTATGGTTGGCGCGCTTTCAACCGCCGCCATATCGGGCGTTGCCATAGTAAACCAGCTTATATTCATATTTAACCTTAGCATATTCGGCTCCCTTTCCGGCCCCGGAATATACTCCGCGCAGTACGCGGGCGTTAACGACTACGAGGGCGTAAGGCGCTGCTTCAGGTTTAAGCTTATAATAGGCGCCGTTATAACATTTATAGCAATTATGGTGCTTTCCCTTTTCGGGGATACGCTTATAGGGCTTTATCTTAATGAAGAATCAAATAGCGCGGAGTCACTTGCGGCAACGCTCAGCCAGGCAAAGGACTACCTTTGGGTTATATTGATAGGCCTGCCGCCCTTTATGCTAAGCCAGGCATACGGCACAACGCTTAGGGAAAACGGCGAAACAGCCGTGCCTATGCGGGCAAGCATAATATCCATTGTAACCAACTGCACATTGAACTACACCCTTATATACGGCCACTTCGGCGCGCCGGCGATGGGCGTTAAGGGCGCGGCCATAGCAACGGTTATAGCGAGATATTTCGAAATAACCTATATGCTCGTATACACATACAGAAGGCTTGATAAGTATCCGTATTTCAGGGGAGCGATAAGAAAGCTTACCTCCATCCCCGCGGCGCTTCTTAAAAAGATAGCCGTAACGGGTACGCCGCTTCTTGCGAACGAGTTCCTTTGGAGCACGGCAATCGCCATAAAGAACCAGTGCTTCTCTTACCGCGGGCTTGACGTTGTTGCGGCAACGAACATAACAAGCACCGTTTGGCAGGTTTTCGCCATTATAATGGCGTCCATCGGCTCGGCCATATCCATAATGGTCGGCCAAAAGCTTGGCGCGGGGGATATAAAGGGAGCAAGGCGCATAGATACCTGGCTTATATTCCTGTCCTTTGTGATACACCTGGGCATTGGCCTTCTTATCGCGGCGCTCAGCGGCGTTATACCGCTTATTTACAACGTTGAGCAGTCCGTTCGCGATATGACAAGCGGCATGCTTGTTGCCGCGGGATGCACAATATGGATAAACGCGCTGTCCCACGCCTCTTACTTTACAATAAGAAGCGGCGGCAGAACCATAATAACGTTTTTGCTGGACAGCATGTTTACGCTTGTTATAGTGGTGCCCGTGGCATACGTGCTCTGCTACTGGACAAGCATGGACGTAACGCTGGTTTATGCCTGCGTTGAGATGACAAACGCCATAAAGTTCCTTATAGCCCTGCCCATACTTATTTCGGGCTCGTGGGCAAGGAACGTTATAAACATAGAGGAGTAAACACACCCATAATTCATAAAGGGGGCGCGGCATGAAGAGCAAGCGGCAGAATTACGACAGCGTACAGAGCCTTATTATAGCCACGGCTGCAAGGCTTTTTACCGAGCGCGGAGCGGACGGTGCAAGCCTGAACGACATAGCGAAGGCGGCAAACCTTGCAAAAGGCACGCTGTATTATTACTATCCCGCAAAGGAGGGCCTTATTGCGGACACGGCGCGTACCCACGGGGACTGGATGGGCGATACGCTTCTTGCCTGGGCGGAAACGCTTCAGCGCGATACGGATGCGCACAAGGCGCTGGAGGCGCTGCTTTATCAGCTGCTGCTTGACGAGCTGCATACCAAGCTGCACGTTGTGCTTGTTTCCCAGGCTGCGGTAAGCGGGGGCGAGCTTGGCGAGCTTATGGATTCCATGCGCAAAAAATGGGCGCTTATGCTGGAGGTTGGCTCCCTTAAGCTGCAGTCCTCAGACGCGCGCACAATAAGGGCAAGATCGGGCGCGTTTTTCTCCATGCTTGTAGGATACATGGCAAAAGCAGAGGTTACGGAGCAGGACATAGACGAATTTGTGGAAATATTCCTATCAAGGTAAAAACAAGCGAAAATCAA
>CAZRHS010000005.1:8627-15337 GCA_964600045.1 uncultured Clostridium sp. | reverse complement strand
CAAGCGAAAATCAAAGGATAAAATGCTTATGGGCGGTTGCAAAACCGCCTTTTTCAGTGGTAAAATAATACTTGGCGCAGGAGCGCTAATAAAAGGAAAGGACAGTGTATTCAGCAATGGACGCAGGGCCATATCGAAGTAGCGTACCTAAAACAGAATATGCGGGCGGCCTGTATGCGGCGCGGAATGCATCTGTTCACAAGTCTGTGCGCTTGGCGCAGGTTATTTGAGCATATCTTTTGCGTATGACGAGCCGCCTGAAGAAGGAGGTTAGTCATGTTAAACAACAATGAACTTATCGAAGAACTGCTTACTCTTCTGAAGGACAAGCAATACGGCGCGGTAAAGCAGCTGGTTCAGGAAATGAACGAGGTTGATGTTGCCGAGGCCATAGAGACGATTTTTGAGGAGGATGAGGAGCCTGAGACTTTGCTCAGGCTGTTCCGTCTGCTGCCGAAGGAGACCGCGGCGGAAACATTCGCCTATATGCACAGCGACGTTCAGGAAAAGCTGGTTGAGCTGCTGAGCGATACCGAGCTTGGCTACATACTGGAAGATATGTACCTGGACGACTACGTTGACCTGATAGAGGAAATGCCGGCCAACGTTGTAAAAAGGCTGATGCAGATTTCAAGCCCCGAGAACAGAAAGCTTATAAACGAATATTTAAGGTATCCGGAGGATTCCGCCGGAAGCCTTATGACAAACGAATACGTTTACCTGAAGCCGAGACTTACCGTAAGCCAGGCGTTTGACGTTATAAGAAACACGGGCATAGACAAGGAAACCATTTATACCTGCTATGTTATATCCGGCGAAAGAAAGCTGGAGGGCGTTGTAACCATACGTGAGCTTTTGCTTTGTGACCCCGCGGCCAAAGTTGGGGACATAATGAATACAAACGTTATTCATGCCCATACCCTTGACGACAGGGAAGAGGTTGCCAAGCTTTTCTCCAAATACGATATGATATCGCTGCCGGTTGTTGATAACGAGGAAAGGCTTGTAGGCATAATCACGGTTGACGACGCGGTGGACGTTTTGCAGGAAGAGAACACCGAGGACTTTGAAAAAATGGCAGGTATGTCGCCAAGCGAGGAGGAATACCTGAAAACCCCGGTTTGGAAGCTTGCCAAGAACAGAATAGTGTGGCTTGTGGTGCTTATGCTTTCAAGCATGATTACCGGAGCGATGCTGGAGCATTTTGAGGCGGCCATAGCCGCAATACCCCTGCTTGTAAGCTTTATACCCATGCTTATGGATACGGGCGGAAACAGCGGCACGCAGGCCTCCACAATGGTTATTCGCGGACTGGCGCTTGACGAGATAGAGCCTAGTGATGCGCTTAAGGTTTGGTTTAAGGAAATAAGGGTTGCGCTTATAGTGAGCGTTGTGCTGGCCGTTATAAACTTCGCAAGAATCGTGATTCAGTATAAGGACATCATGGTCGCGGCCATAGTTTCGCTTACGCTTATAGCAACCGTGTGCATAGCTAAGTCATTAGGCTGCCTTTTGCCCATGCTTGCAAAAAAGCTTAAGCTTGACCCCGCGCTTATGGCAACGCCCATTCTTACAACCGTAACCGACGCGGCGAGCGTGCTGGTTTATTTCACGCTTACCATGCAGCTGCTCGGCGATAGGCTGTGAATAAATAGACAAAGTAAAAAACGGCGTAACAGTTGCGTTTTTCCCCTGCGGAGTGATAAAATATAGCGTATGAAACGAGCGGACGTCTATTTGGCCGCCGGTGCAATCATAATAGCGGCAATACTGATAATCATATCGCGCGGCGCACGCTACGGCAAAACGGCCATAGTTTATATTAACGGCGAGGAATACGCCCGCATGCGGCTGGACCGAGCCGATACGCTTAAAATTGAGCAGGACGGAGAAAAAGTAAACCTTATAGAAACCGATGGGCTTGGCAGAATAAGAATGCAAAGCTCTACCTGCAAAAACCAGATTTGCGTTAACGAGGGCTGGATAGGCGAGGACGACGGCGCGGATAACGGGCACTGGATAGTGTGCCTGCCAAACGGCGTGAGCATTTGCGTAAGCGAGGGCGAAAATGAAAACGAATAAGCTTACCCGCGGCGCGCTGCTGGCGTCGCTTATGCTGGCGCTTGGGTATGTGGAGTCCCTACTGCCCGCGTTTTCATCAATTCCGGGCATAAAGCTTGGCCTTGCGAACACGGTGCTGCTTTACGCGGTTTACCTTTGCGGGGTAAAAACGTCAATCGCGCTTGCCGCGATAAAGGTGCTTTTGTCAGGCTTCCTTTTCGGAAGTCCGGCGGCAATGCTTTACAGCGCCTCCGGTGCGGCGGTCAGCTTGGCGATAATGCTTTTAATCAAGCGCACGGGCAAATTTTCAACCGTTGGCGTGAGCGTGGCCGGTGCTATTGGGCACAATATAGGCCAGTGCATCGCGGCGGCCGCGGTTATAGGGCTAAGCCCCGTGCTTGCGTACTTTCCGATGCTGCTTTTGAGCGGGGCCGTAACCGGACTTGTTACCGGCACGGCGGCGGCGCTTGTTATAAAGCACATGCACGCGGGCGCGAACAAAAAAGAAGTTTAATAGGCTTACATAAATAAAGCTAAAAAGTTAAACGAAGCGAAAGGAATCAAGAACATGACTAAGAAAAAGATACCTGCATGGTTGCTTTTGTGCATCATTTCCGTTGTGGCCGGCCTTGCGCTGGGCTTTACCAACGCGCTGACCGAAGAAACCATTGCCGCTAACGATGCGGCGACCAGCGCCGAGGCGAGGAAAACCGTTATGGCGGATGCCGAAGAGTTTGTTCAGCTTGAGCTTGCCGACGGCAGCGAGGTTGACGAGTGCTTTGAGGCCAAAAAGGGCGGCGAGACCATAGGCTATGTTGTAAAGGCTTCTGCCGACGGTTACGGCGGAAAAATCGAAGTTACCGTGGGTATTGACAATAACGGCATGATAACCGGCATCAGCTGCGGCGGCTCGGACTTCTCCGAAACCGCGGGCCTTGGCGCAAAGGTTAAGGAAGCCTCCTTCACCGATCAGTTCGCCGGCATGACCGCTCCCGTAAGCATCACCAAGGACGGCGGCCAGGTGGACTCCGTTACCGCGGCCTCCAGAAGCTCCCGCGCTGTTTGCAAGGCGGTTAACCTTGCCTGCGATTACGCGGCCACTCTGCTCAGCAAATAAGTAAGCCTGAAACAAATAGGCGGAACGCACAAGCGCTCCGCCTTTTTCGTATGCTTTTTCAGTTTCCGTATCTTACGCGCGCAAGCACGGGATAGGGATTTATGTATGTGTATTCCGGTGTGATTATGGAAAGATGCAGGTGCGGTGCATCGCTGTTTCCGGTGTTTCCTATGTGGCCTATGAGCTGGCCCTGCTCAACCCTGTCGCCCTCAGCCAAAAAGGTTGTAAGCTCGACCATGTGGCAATATGAATAATAAAAGCCGTAGTCATCAAGGATTGTAACGTAGTTGCCCGCAATGTCGTTATATGCTATGCGCACAACCGTGCCCGCCGTGCAGGAGGGAATATCCTTGCCCTCGCTCACGCGTATGTCCGTGCCCATGTGGCGGCGGGTGGAATGGGATCTATCCCCGTACCAGCCGTCTTTAATATGATACCTGGGGAAGGGATCCATTATGGTCGCTATGTATTCGTCGCTAAGCTCGTAGGAGCCGTCGTTATCGATTATTTGGGCATTGTTGTCATAGGTTGTGTTAAGGTAGCTGTAAAGCGAAAGCGCGCCGTAGTGAACGGAGCTTTCAAGGGAAGAAAACACGGATTCAAAATCGCTCAGGGTTACGGTTACATGAAGCGTTGTGCCGTCAATCTTAGCGCTTACGGAAGTGCTGCCGGTTACGGCCTGCTCAGGACTGTCTATAAAGGTGCATATTGCCGCCATAAGCCGCCAGTCAAGCGAACCGGCCACGGTTACGCTAACCTTCTTTATGCCGCTTGAGGCGGATTTTGCGCTCTGCGCCGCGGATTGTGCGCTCGTTTGGGCCAGGGTGCGGGCAGCATCGCTAAGCTCAACATACATCGGCTGCTTTTCTATAAGGCCCGGCATATCAAGCATACCCTGAGAAACATAGTCATAGCCCGAATAATCGGGCGCGAAAAGGGAGCGAAACTCACTTTCGCACAGCGCGCAAAGCTCCTCCTCGGTAGGCTCGGGCGTGGGCGTAGGCTCGGGAGTGGGGGCAGCGGTTTCTACCGCATCGGTTGATGAGGGTTCCGCGGGCACGGTTTTGGCGCACGCAGAAAAAATGGCGCACACAAGCGCCGACGTCAATAAAACAAAGCAAATTTTTTTGCCAAAAGCCATTTCAAAACTACCTTCCTTTATACACTATGCAATATTGCCACATTACGGCACAATTGGCAAGCCACTATTTTGTTAAATTTTATATAAGCGGCTTTGACTATAATCAAAATATGGCGTATTATAATGATACTAAGGGTATTGCATGCCCTAAAATGAAAACGGAGATGCACCATGAGCGAGAATTGTACACACGATTGTTCCTCCTGCGGCGAAGAATGCGCAAGCCGCACCCATAACCCGGCGGACTTTATCGAAAAGCTTAACCCCAAGAGCAAAGTTAATAAGACCATAGGCATAGTAAGCGGCAAGGGCGGCGTAGGCAAGTCCCTTGTAACAAGCCTGCTTGCCGTAACCGCAAGGCGCGCCGGACTTGATACCGCCGTGCTGGATGCGGACATTACCGGCCCCTCCATACCCAAGGTATTCGGCCTTAAGGGAATGGCGGAAGGTACGGGCGAGGCCATACTGCCCATGAAGACCGCAACAGGCATAGACGTGATGAGCATAAACCTGCTGCTTGATGACGTAACCGCCCCCGTTGTTTGGCGCGGACCGGTTATAGCGGGCGTTGTAAAGCAGTTTTGGCAGGACGTTATATGGAGCCATGAGGACATTATGTTTATAGACATGCCTCCGGGAACGGGAGACGTGCCCCTTACGGTTTTCCAGTCCATACCGCTTGACGGAATAATCGTTGTAACAAGCCCGCAGGAGCTTGTTGGCATGATAGTTGAAAAGGCCGTGAACATGGCGCACATGATGAACATACCGGTGCTCGGCATTGTTGAAAACATGAGCTACGTTACCTGCCCGGACTGCGGAAGGAAGATATATCCCTTTGGCGAAAGCCATGTTGAGGAGCTTGCTCAAAAGCACGGCATAGGCGTATGCGCGTCATTGCCCATAGATCCCATTGTTGCAATGCTCAGCGACGAGGGCAAGATAGAGGCCGTTCAGCTGGACGGGCTTGAGGAGATATTCACAGCCATTCAGGCGCTGCCCGATAATTATAAAAAATAAAATTCCTGCGCAACCTTTTAGGTACGAGGAACGTTATATTTAATGAGAAGAAAGCGATGGACAAGTTCCGTCGCTTTTTTAGTTATTCACACATTGTTCATTTGCAATGCGGCAAAAAAGGATATAGACTATATTAGTGTGATATTTGCCCGAAACAGGGCATTTTCGGAAAGGGGGAGTAAAGGCTTGGAAACGGCAAAAAATACCGAAACCGTGCAGCCCATAATTCAAACCCGCAACGTTAAAAAAACATACAAGGTAGGAAGCGTGGATATTCAGGCTCTGCGCGGAGTGGACCTGAGCATTATGCCGGGCGAGATGGTAAGCATAATAGGCCCGAGCGGCAGCGGCAAATCCACGCTGCTTAACGTGCTTGCGGGTCTTGAGCACGTTACAAGCGGCGAAATAGTTATAGCCGGGAAAAGGCTTGATAAGATGAGCCAAAGTGAGCTTATAGTTTTTCGCCAGAAGCACGTTGGATTCATATTCCAGTCCTTTAATCTTATGCCGTATTATACGGCCGTGGAAAACGTGGCGTTTCCGCTTTCATTCAGGGGAGTGCCCAGAAAGAAGCGGGAGGCTTTGGCGGTTGAGGCGCTTAACGTAATGGGCCTTGGCAAGCACCTAAAGCACAAGCCTTCCCAGATGAGCGGCGGCCAGCAGCAGCGCGTGGGCATAGCGAGGGCGCTTGTTACAAACCCGGACATAGTATTTGCCGATGAGCCTACGGGCAATCTGGATTCCAATACGTCCGACGATGTTATGCGCACAATATGCGAGGTTATGCGAAGCAGGGGCAAAACCCTTGTAATGGTTACGCACGACCCGAACATGGCCATGTACGCGGACAAGATTATAAAGATTCTTGACGGCAGGGTGGTTGAGATGAGGAAAAACGAGAACCCGACCTATCTTACCCCGCGCCCGCAGAGAACCATAGGCGATCAAAACGAGGATGAAGCCGATACGGCTGAAAAATAAACAGACAACGAACAGGGAGATCACAGAAATGAAGCGCAGAATAATCGCAGTTTTAATGGCGGCCGTGCTGCTCATGGCCGTATGCCCCACCGCCTTTGCGGAAGGCGAAACAACCGAGGCCAAGGACGTTACCGTTTCGGTAGGAAGCCCGATAGTCGGCACCGGCGTTGCGTATATCCCCGTTACCGTAACAAACGAGGGCGGAGCGGATATAACGCTTGATTCAGTAAGTACACAAGGAAGGGTGCTTAGCTCGATAACCGTTGATATAGAAGGAGAAGCAAATAAAATACCTGCCGGATCAAGCAAGGACTTTTTGTTTAACCCTGCACTTAAAAGTACCACGGCGGGTACTTATGCCGACCTTCTTACGTTTAAGTTCGATAACGG
>CAZRHS010000005.1:0-8527 GCA_964600045.1 uncultured Clostridium sp. | reverse complement strand
ATAACCAAAACCGCTAACATAACCATAAGCATAGAGGCGGCGCAGACCAACAACACCGACCCCACCAAGAACACCGCCGCGTTCATGCTTTCAAGCTACGATACAAACGGCCTTATAGTTTCCACCGCCTCCGGCAAGAACGGCGGCAAGGTTACGGTAAGGCTTCCGCTGCTTTGCGTGGACGGCCCGGTTTCAAACATAAAGGCCACGCCTAAGATTTCAACCAGCCTTGACGAATTCCCGTTCGCCGTGGAGCAGATTGACTATACCTTAAGCTACGCCGGCGCCATAGGCACCAACCAGGTTATAGAGTTTCAGTTCAATATGCGCTTTGCCGACAAGGTTACGGCGGGCGTGAAAAAGGTTGACTTTACTGTAACTTACGACCGCGGCTGGGGCAGCGCGGAGGGTACCACCACCGAATCCTGCGACATAAGCCTTTATGTAAACGTTACAAAGGGCTACGAGGGCGCGGACAGCACCGACGGCACCACCACCCAGACCCTGCCCAAGCTTGTTGTGGACAGCTACCAGTTCTCCACCGAAAAAATAGAGGCGGGCGACACTTTTGATCTTACCTTCACCGTGCGCAACACCTCAAGCGACGAGGACGTGAAGAGCATACTGGTTACGGTTTCAAACAATGCCGAAACCGGCAAGCTTACCCCCGCGGAGGGCTCAAACACCCTGTATATAGATAAGCTTGCAAAGGGCGAAAGCAAAACCATGACCATGAGCATAGCCACGGCCGCCGATACGGAGGCCAAGGCCTATGAAATAAAGCTGGACTTTGAGTACGAAGGCTCCAAGTCCCGCCCGGAATCGCTTGCCAAGGGCGAGGCATCGGCCTCCATACCCGTTACGGTTATGCAGAAGATAAGGCTTAAAATAGACGATCCCACCGTTGACGGCGAGGCGATGGAGGGCGAAAGCGTGCCCGTGTATTTTTCAATATACAATATGGGACGAAGCGCCATTTATAACTGCATCATAACCGTTGAGGGTGATGGGCTTAGCCTTGAAGATTCCTTCTTCCAGGGCACGCTCGCGGCGGGCAACTCGCTGCGCGCGGATCTTTCCATAATAACCGCCACTCCCGGCCAGATAGACGGCGAAATAGTTATAACCTACGAGGACTCCCTTGAGGAGCAGAAGGAAGAAAGGCTGCCGCTTAGCCTTTATGTTACCGAGGCCTATACTTACGACGATACAACCAACATAGACGATGGCTACATAGACTATAACATGGACGATACTTCATCCTCCTCCGGCATGCCGGTTTGGGTTTGGATAGTAATAGGCGTGGTTGTAGCGGGCGCGGCGGTTGCGGCGATAGTGCTGCTTAAGAAGAAGCGCGCCAAGGATCTGGAGGACATATGAGTTTCCCGGATCTGCTCCGCACGGCGTTCCTGAATCTGTGGCGGCGCAAATTGAGGGCGTTTTTAACCGTGCTGGGCATGGTAATAGGCACAAGCAGCATTGTTGTAATGGTGTCGCTCGGCGTTGGCATGAGGCAAAGCCTTATTGAAAGCTATTCCCAAATGGGAAGCCTTACAAACATAACCGTATCGAATTACCGCTATACGGAATCGAGCAACGGAGACGGCGTGTATGAAGAGGTTACGCTTGATAAAAAGGCGCTTGCGCAAATAAAGCAAATAGAAGGGGTTGAGGCCGCGATGCCCATGGTAACCACATGGGGCTATGTTACAAGCGGCAAATACTCCTCGGACGTGAGCATTATGGCCGTTGACTTTGACGAGGCCGAAAAATTCGGAATAAAGCTGACGGAGGGCGAATACCCGAACAACAGGCTTTCCGGAGGAAAGGTTCAGATGGTTGTGCCGGAGAGCTTCTATCTTAACTTTTACGATGCGAACTCCTCCCGCTATTCCCAGGCCGTGGATAAGGACGGAAATCCTAAGATAACGTCCCGTTCCAGAATAAAGCTTACGTTTGACTATTCAAACGTTTATAACAATGCTGAGTCCGATCCGGATACCGCCAAGGGCAAGATTTATACCCTTGTGCCAACGGGTACGGTATCTGAAGACAGCGGCGAATTCAGCTGGTACTGCATGGTGGATATGAAGGTGCTTGAAAAGCTTGCCAAGGAGAACAGCAGCTTTATATCCGTTAACCTTAAAAACTATGACCAGGTTATAGTAAAGTGCGCTGAAATAGACGACGTGCTTACCGTTAAGGCAAAGATTGAGGAGCTGGGCTTTGGCGCAAGCTGCATTCAGGAATGGCTGGAGCAGAGCGAGCAGCAGCTGAAGCAAACGCAGTATCTTCTGGGCGCGATAGGCGGCGTTTCGCTGCTGGTTGCGGCAATAGGCATTATGAACACCATGATGATGAGCATATATGAGCGCACGAAGGAGATAGGCATTATAAAGGTTCTTGGCTGCCGCATGTCGAATATAGCGGGTCTTTTCCTTACGGAGGCCGCCTATATAGGCTTTTTCGGCGGGGCGCTCGGCCTTGGCGTAAGCTACGCGCTAAGCTTTGTGCTTAATGATTTGCTTGTGAACAGCGGACTGAAGAGCGTTATACCGTTCTATCTGGCAATAGGCGCGCTGGCGTTCTCGATAGTTGTGGCGCTTATATCGGGCCTTTACCCGGCAACGCGCGCTATGAAGCTATCCCCGCTTGCGGCAATAAGAAACGAATAACGAATCAATATGAGCGGCACCCGGGCTACGGCAGGGTGCCGTATTTTTGTATATAGCAGAACAGGCATGACCTAAGTCACGCCTGCTCATTAAATTGATTATGTTGTTTTTGCGGGAGCCGAGGCTCCTTTTTTTATTCCGCGCTTATCTCATCGGTGCGGTAAATGAACTTTACCTGGCCGGACATATCATCGCTTATGCCGGAATAGTTGCAGTAGTCGTTAGACACATCCATGGTGGCTTTAAGCCTGGTGGCAATGCTTGTAAGGTCGCCGTCAATGAAGTCTATAAGCTTCTGTATGCCTTCCTCGTTGAAGCGCTTCATGCCGTCGGAAAGCTCCATGGCGCCATCCTTTAGCTGCGTTACGCCCTCAACCAACGCGGGTGCGCCGTCCTTAAGCGTAAGGATGCCGTTGTAAAGGGTCTGCGCGCCGTCTCTCAGCTGAGCCGTGCCGTCCTTAAGCTCGCCCGCGCCGCTGTTCAGCTTATCGGCTCCGCTTGCCGCGGTATCGACGCCGCCGGTATAGGAGAGAAGGCCAAGGTAGAAGGCATTGTAGCTATCAAGTGAGGACTTAAGCGAAATTATGCTTGCGGCACCGGCAGACGCGGCGGAAAGCTGGGACTGCACAGTCTCGGACGACATATTCTCGGATATGGCCTTCTGAACCTGAGTATCGGTATTCTGCGATATGGCACTCTGCACGGTTTCGGATGCCATCTGCTCCTCAACATTGGCGGAGATAGTGGCCTTTATTTCGTCGCTTTCCATCTTTTCGGCAACGGTAGTATCTATCGTGCTCTGCACGGATTCGGACGCCATCTGCTCATCTATGGCCGCGTTTACGGCTGATTGCTGCTCTTCGCTTACAAGCCCCGCGGAAACGGCTGAATCGTAGTCGGCTTTGCTCATGCCGGTGGCGGTGCTTATAACCTGCGCGGTTACCTGCTCACGCACGGCGGAGGTAACGGAGGATGTAACCTGGCTCTTCACCGCGGCGGTAACGCTTGCGGTTACCTGCTCACGCACGGCGGCGGTCACCTTTTCGCTTATTTCGGGGCGCTTGGCGTTTACCGCGCTTGTAACCTGGTCAAGAGCCTGATTGTATACGGAGGTTTCGTCAAGCGAGGCTATTACGCTATCAAGAACCGAAGAGTAATTATCAATGGTAAGCTCGGGTATGCTTATGCCGGCTTTGCTGATCTCAGAGGCCGCGGTTGAAAGCAAAGTATTGAATACCTGCTTTGCGCCGCTGTTGAGCGAAGAGCTGTTGGCGGAAAGCGTGTCAAGGCCGCTTGAAAGCTCACTCAGGCCGGATTTAAGCTGGGCCGCGCCGGAATCAAGCGACTCCGCGCCGTCAAGTATCGCCTTGGCGCCGTCCGCAAGCTGGTCAATGCCGCTTATAAGCTCGCTTGACTTATCAAGCAGCGTGCAAAGCCCGTCATAAAGGGCGGAGGAGCCATCCATAAGCTGAGTCATGGCATCGCTAAGCTCGCTGAGAGAACCTACTTCATCAAATGCGGATTCAATGTCCGTGGTATCGTGGCCGTTGAACAGCTCGTTCGTGGCAACGGTAACGGTTGTGCCAAGCTCAAAATTCGTCGCATCGGCCGTAATTTCAACGTAGGAGGGGATTTCAAGCTTATCCTCGCTTATGTCAAGATCCTCCTGCAGACCGGGCAGCGCAAGGCCGATAGCGATTGTGCGGTCGCCGTCGTTAATCAGCTTGCCGTTGCTTATCTCAACGTTTGAGAAGGTGCCGTTATCAAGTATCATGCCGGTAAGCATCGCGAAGGGAACATATATATTCTCTTCCTCGCCGTCTATTTCAACGGTTTCGTAGCTGCGGTTTTCGTAATCAAAGCGGATTGTTACCTTGCCGCTCTTTCCCGCAAGCTCCTCGGCGGAAACACTCTTGCCGTCAAGCTTATAAGAAACGCTCATGCCTACGGGCAGTTCCTTGTCAGTATTTCCCCGGTAATAAATGTCGTTGCCCTCGGCATCCCAAACGGTCATGCCGTCGCCGTTCATGGTGTAGGTTTCGTCACCCTTAACGTTTTCAATGTCCGTAAGCTCAGACTTATCATAAACCTCACCGCTTCCGGCGTTCTTTATCCAGTCGCTTACTATTATTTTCTGCACCGTTCCGTCTGCACCGGCAAGCACGTATACGGTTTCGTCCTTTGAAACCTCGTCTGAATCGCTGCTTGTTGCGGTAACGGCGGTATTTTCCTGCACCGTGGTCTGCTGTACCGCGGCCTGCTCTGTTACGGCTTCGGCGGTTTTACTGTTATCTGTTTGCGCAAGCGCGGCGCATACTCCGCCGGCACCGAGAAGCGCGCAAAGACCTATCGCGATTATACTCTTGGTTATCTTACTCATTGTTTGCTACCTCCTAAATCAGCAGTCTATATTTCTCATATCCAGCGTTGTTTTGCAAATAACGCGATCCAGCAGCATGAACATGGCGGGCAATACGAATATTACCAGCAGCATGCTGATCACTGCGCCGCGGGCCATAAGCATGCACATGCTGCTTACAATCTCTATATTGGAATAGAGCGCCACGCCGAACGTTGCGGCGAACATGCCCATGCCGGAAACGATTATGGAAGGAATTGAGGTGTAAAGCGCGGTCCAAACGGCGTCCCTCTTTCCCTTGCCGGCTATACGCTCCGCCTTGTAGCGGGTTGTCATAAGTATGGCGTAGTCAACCGTTGCGCCAAGCTCAATGGTGCTTATGCATATAGGCGTTATGAATGCCATGCTCTGCCCAAGGTAATGCGGCAGGCCCAGGTTTATGAATATGCCCAGCTCTATTACCGCGATAAGTATTATCGGCAGCGTAAGGCTCTTCTCAACCAGCAGTATTATTACGAATATGGCCACTATGGAAACCGCGGTAACAACGGCGAAGTCATGGTCCGTGGTTTCAATCATGTCCTTAAGGCAGGGCGCCTCGCCGATTATCATGCCGCTTGAATCATAGGACTTAAGTATTTCGGTAAGCTTTGTAATCTGCTCGTTTACTGCGTCGCTTGCCGGGGCATATTCGGAGTTTATAAGCAATAGCTCCCACTTGTCGCTTTCAAGTATGCTCTTTACGCTGTCCGGCAGTATTTCCTGCGGTACGGACGAGCCTATTACCGATTCAAGGCCGAGCACGTACTTCACGCCGTCAACCTGCTCCATTTCGCTCATCATGTTCTTTACGGACTTGGCGGAAAGGCTCGAGTCAACCAGAATCATGTGGGTTGAGGCTATGTCGAAATCGTCGCTCAGCTTGGAATGAGCTATAACGTAGTTCATATCCTCCGGCAGGCACTGGCCCATGTCGTAATAAACTTCGTCATTCGCCTTGCTGTAGCCATAGTACGCGGGCACTATGAGAATGGCGAAAACTATAAGGAACACGGGGAAAACCTTTATTATCTTGCCGGCGAAGCCGCGCATATTCGGGATAATGGACTTATGCTTGGTTTTCTGCAGCGGCTTATCAAGCACAAGTATCAGCGCGGGCAGCACGGTTATGCAGCCGAGCACGCCGAGCAGCACGCCCTTTGCCATAACCAGGCCCAGGTCACGGCCAAGCGTAAAGCTCATGAAGCAGAGGGCTATGAAGCCCGAAATTGTGGTAACGGAGCTTCCTATAACGCTTGTCATGGTTTCCTTGATGGCGGTTGCCATAGCGTCGTGGCTGGCAAGGCCTTTTTCAAGCTGCTCATTGTAGCTGTGCCAAAGGAATATTGAGTAGTCCATTGTTACGGCCAGCTGCAGCACGGCGGAAAGCGCCTTGGTAATATAGGATATCTCGCCAAAGAAGTAGTTCGATCCCATATTAAGCAGTATCATCGCGCCTATGGACGCAAGGAATACGAACGGAATAAGCCAGCCGTCAAGGAACAGCAGCATTGCGGCGCACGCGAGCGCTACCGCAAGGGCCACGTATGTGGGCTCCTCCTGCTCGCACAGGTCCTTAAGATCAACCACCAGCGCGGTCATGCCGGATACAAAGCACTGCTCTCCGCAAACCGTGCGGATTTCGCTTACGGCATTCATTGTAACGTCCTCGGACGTGCCGGAATCGAAGAACACGGCCATCATGGTGGAATGATCGGTGTTGAACTCATCGTATATGCTGTCCGGCAGCAGCTCCTTGGGAATTGAAATATCCGCAAGGGAGTTGTACCACAGCACCGTGTCAACATGGTCTATGGCCTCAACCTTTTCCTTAAGCTTCGCCACGTCCTCATCGGACATATTCTCGAATATAAGGAACGTGAAGGCGCCCTTGTTGAAATCCTCCAGCAGCTCGTTTTGCCCTATAACGGTTTCCATATCCTCGGGCAAATAGGTGAGCATGTCGTAATTAACGCGCGTTTTCGCCATGCCTATAACGGACGGTATCATCAAAAGCAGCGTTAAAATCAGTATCGGTACGCGGAGCTTTACAACCGCTTTCGCAAACTTCATCTATGTTTCCTCCTTATATTTCGTATTCATCGGCAATTATCACATCAGGCTGCTGATGCTTTATAATCTTTACCATGCTCACAACCATGCTAAGGCTCAATATACCCTCGGCGAAAAGGGAAACGCCAAGCAGTACCTTTGCCGCCTCAAGCGCGGCCACGGGGCAAACGGTAAGAAGCAGGCCCACTATTCCGCCGAATATTGCAAGCACCAGCGTTACCCACCAGCTTTGAATGCCGAAGTGCTTCGCATCAAACGCTATCCCTATTCTGAAAAGGCAATCCGCCATAAGACACACACCGTACGCCACGCATATAAACCTGAGCGCGTCCTCGCGCATAAACAGCGTTACGGTGCCAAGAATTATAAGCAGTATGCCGAACTGCAGATCGTATTGAAACGCCAGCCTGAACAGGTCCTTTGAGTAATACCCGATCAGCTTGAATATGCCGAACACCAGCATCGCTATTCCGAAAAACAGCGATATGGCGGACATTGAGGGCATGGGCAGCAGAATAAGCGCGATGCCCACCAGGCAGAAAATAAGCGATATGGCAATATAGCCGTATTTCGCTACCCTCATAGGCAGAACCGAACGTAATTTCATACTTCGCACCTCCATCGCGATTAACTGAATAGAATGATATCGTCAGGAAGAACTTTTTTGAACGGTCAACAAAACGCCGCGTGACTGAAAACCGTACACGGCAATTCAAAATAACCAAAAAACAGACACGGGACGTGCCCGTGCCTAAATTTGTTAAATATATCTTTTATGGTGATTTACAGCTGATTTTGAAGAAGATGGGCTATTTCCATAGCAAGGTCTTTTTTCAGTACAAATATCCTGCGCAGGGATTTCATGTACTCCTCGGACATGCCGCTGTTCAGCCAGTCTATAGTAAGGCCGAAGCAAACGCACTTATAGTAGCTGACAATCGTTTTCTTGTCCTCGGCGGAAATATTCTCGTTTGCGAGGGCCGTATTCACGTAGCTCGCTATAAAGTATTCGCACACCATCATAAGGTTCTTTTCAAACATTTCCCTGTTTACGGAATGATAAATGTGCATTATCGCCTTTTTCCGGCACGATGTAAACTCAATTATGGCGTCAAAGCACTCCACAATGGTTGTTACGGAAGGGTAGGCGCGGATCATGTTTTCCGCGTCCTCTTTGATTATTTCCTCAATAAGGGCGGGAAGATCCTGATAATGGTAATAAAACGAGTTTCGGTTTATTCCGCACCGCTCCACAATATCCTTAACCGTAATTTCGCCAAGCGGCCGCTCCTCAAGCAGACTGATAAACGTGTCCTTTATAGCTTTTCTCGTAAAATTCGCCATGCCGACGGGTGCCTCCTTTCGCGGTGCGTCTCGCTTT
>CAZRHS010000004.1:48012-51566 GCA_964600045.1 uncultured Clostridium sp. | reverse complement strand
TTTTACCCCTCACTTTTCGCGTAAAGCGAATAGAACGGGCTGGTTTTTTGACGATACAGCATAAGAAGACCGCGCACGCAAAGCTCAACGGCCATGGCGATCCACGCGCCCTGAAGCCCCAGGGAGTTTACAAGTATAAGCGAAAGGCCAATGCGCACTATCCATATACTGCCAAGGTTTAGAAGGCTTGGCACAAGCGTGTCTCCCGCGCCGCGGAGCGTACCCGCCGCGACTATGGAAACGCCGAAGAGCGGCTCGGCTATAAGCTCGGTTCTAAGTACCCGCGCCGCAAGGAGCCGCACGGACTCATCCGGCGTAAGCAGGGCAAAAAGCAGGGGGCATATAAACATCATTATAAGCCCTGTAACGCCCATTATAATCGCGCCCATGGCGGTTGAAATGGTGCCGTAGCGCTTGGCAAGCTTTTCTTCACCCGCGCCAACACTGCGGCCCACAAGCGTTGCCGCGGCGGAGCCTATGCCGTAGCCCGGCATGTAGCAAAGGCTTTCGGCGGTTACGGCGAACGAGTTCGCGGCTATGGATACCGCGCCCAAAGGGGCGATTATGGCGGTGGATACAACCATTGCCCCGCTCATGGCCATTTCCTGCACAGCAACGGGCAGGCCTATCTTAGCGGCCTTTTTTACAATTGAAAAATCAAATTTAGCGCGATCCGATTTATTAAACTTAAGATTTTTATCAAAAAAGCAGCAGCGCCACAGCATGATAAGGCTTATCACCGCGCACGCGAGCGCCGTGCCTATGCCCGCGCCGAGCACGCCGTATTTAGGGATGAATATGGCATTGAAAAGCACGTCCAGCGCGCACATGGCGGCATTGAGTATGCTTGGGGTAACCATGTCCCCGCTGCACTGAAGAAAGGACGAAGCAAGCGAATTAAGCTGAGAAAACGGCAGCATAAGCGAAAACACAAGGAAATACGCCGTTGCGTCCGCGTGAATCGCCTCCTCTCCGCCAAGCCAGGCGGGCAGGGGAGAGCTTATAATAAGCCCTATCGCGCAAAGAACAGCCGAAACTATAAAGGAAGTGATAATGCCGTGCTTTACAATGCTGCGCGCTTCCTCGTTGCGCTCAGCGCCTATGCTGTGCGCCACCTGCACGGAAAAGCCGGCCGATGCCGCGTAAGTTACGCCGCTTAAAAGCCACGTGCTTGTGGACACGAGGCCTATTGCCGCCGAGGCGTTGGCGCCGAGCGCCCCCACCATGGCGGAGTCTATATACTGCATAACGATTGTGGTTATCTGCGTTAGAATTGCGGGCAGACTGAGCCTCCAAACGGTTGCTATCTGCGGCTTAAGGTCCTTCCAATCCGGTCGTTTCATGCAATCGCTCCAGCAATTATGCCGATTATGAATATTATCTGTTCAGACGAAGCTCGCTTTCTTTATCGAATATAAAGAGCTTGTGCGGCTTTATTGAGAAGCGCACGGTGCTTGCCGAGTGGTCCACGCCCGCGTCCGCATCAATAATGGAGCGGATGCTGCCCGAAAGCGCGGCGGGGTTTGAGGACACAACGCTCACGTCCCTGCCCATAACCTCAACATTTATGAGGGAGCAGGTGAGAGGACCGTTTGCATCAAGTATAAAGCCCTCCGGGCGAATGCCTATGTAAACCTCTCCGTCCCTTACGCCGTTTGCGTCAAGCACGGCTTCCTCGCCTATATAAACCTTGCCGTCCTTTACCTTGCCGTCAAAAACATTTATGGGCGGCGTACCCAGGAACTTTGCCACGAAAAGATTGTCCGGATCATCGTATACGGACTGCGGCTTGCCTATCTGCTGCACAACGCCCGCCTTCATAACAACAATGTAGTCCGAAATGCTCATAGCCTCGTCCTGGTCATGCGTTACGAACACGGTTGTAATCTTTGTTTCGCGCTGTATGCGGCGAATTTCCTCGCGCGTTTGCAGCCTAAGCCTTGCGTCCAGGTTTGAAAGCGGCTCATCAAGCAGCAGCACCCGCGGCATTTTTACAAGCGCGCGCGCTATTGCCACCCTTTGCTGCTGGCCGCCGGAAAGCTGGCCGGGCTTGCGGTCCATAAGATTGTCTATCTGCACAAGCTTTGCCGTTTCGTAGGCGCGCTTGGTCATTTCTTCCTTGCTCAGCTTTTCATCGCCCTTAAGATTCTGAAGCGGGAAAAGTATATTCTGCAAAACAGTAAGGTGCGGATAAAGCGCGTAGTTCTGAAACACAAGGCCAACGCCCCTGTTTTCCGGGGCAATGTCCGTAACATCGTCCTCGCCAAAGAATATGCGCCCGCTTGTGGGCTTCTGAAGGCCGCATATCATATAAAGCGTGGTGCTTTTGCCGCAGCCCGACGGGCCAAGCAAACCTATAAGCTTTCCGTCCGGAATTGTAATGCAGCAATCGTTTACCGCTGTTACGCCCTCGGATTTTTTGGTTCTGCCGGGGAAAGTTTTGGTTATGTTTCTCAGCTCAACCTTCATTGTGTTCGCCCTCGATCCGTTTATTTTGTGTTTGCATCGATGTGCCTACCGCTTATTTTACAATGCCTGATTAAATCTTGCAAGCATGCTGTTATTTTGCTCTCTCCCGCAAAGGAAATGCTTGTGTTTTATCCGATAACTATGGTAAAATCAATAAACGGAAATCATTCCTGTTTTTATAATCGCAAGTACCCAATTAAAACCGAATATAAGCCCTTGGAAGAGTAACTATATACATAATTGACTAAAATTTAACAATAAAATAAACAAAGGAGTACAACAATGGGATTCTTGACCGGAAAAACCGCCATCATCACCGGCGCGGGGCGCGCCGTACTCAGCGACGGGCGCTGCGGCTCCATAGGCTACGGCATTGCCACGGCATACGCCAAGGAAGGCGCGAACCTTGTTATTACAGGGCGCAACGAAAAGAAGCTTGAATTCGCCAAAGCGGAGCTTGAGGCTAACTACGGCATAAAGGTTCTGGCTATGCAGGCGGATATGGCCGCCGGCCTTGATAATGAGCAAACCGCCATGAACGTTGTTAACAAGGCCGTTGAAACATTCGGCGGGATACAGGTGCTTATAAACAACGCCCAGGCATCCGCGTCCGGAGTTCCTTTGGCGAACCACACAACGGAGCAATTTAACCTTGCCATGTATTCCGGCCTTTACGCGGCGTTTTATTATATGAAGGCGTGCTATCCTTATCTTGCCGAAGCTAAGGGCAGCGTTATAAACTTCGCATCCGGCGCGGGACTTTTCGGAAACTACGGCCAGTGCTCCTACGCCGCGGCAAAGGAGGGCATTCGCGGCCTTTCCCGCGTGGCGGCAACGGAGTGGGGCAAGGACGGCATAAACGTGAATGTAATATGCCCGCTCGCCTGGACGGCTCAGCTGGAGCAATTTGAAAAGGGATATCCCGAGGCGTTTATGGCAAACGTAAAGATGCCGCCCATGGGGCACTTTGCGGATGCGGAGCTTGAAATAGGCCGCGTTTGCGTGCAGCTTGCCAATCCCGATTTTAAGTATATGTCCGGCGAAACGCTGACGCTTGAGGGCGGCATGGGACTGCGCCCGTAAAA
>CAZRHS010000004.1:0-47912 GCA_964600045.1 uncultured Clostridium sp. | reverse complement strand
AAAAGCGCCGCGCAAGGCTGATTCCCTGTGCGGCGCTTTAATTTTTGCGCTGAATTTTATTTTATCATGTGGTCAAGCTTGCCCAGGTTTTCCAAAGAGTGCTCGCCAACGCAGCCGACCATGAGGTATTCTTTGTGCATTCTGTCGTATATAAAATGCGGCAGCAGGTGAAAATCCTTAATCATGCCGGTGTTGTGCACGTGCGTACGCGGGCCTGTGCAGGGATGCGTTATGCCGCCTATGGACACATGCCCCTCATCCAAATAGCCTATGGGCATATCGTCCGCGATCATTTTAAGCACCTTTTGCTCAAGCTCCCTAAGATCAAACTTGGGCTCATACTCCGGGAATACCAGAATGAAGCCGTGCCTTACGTCGCTGTGCATGCAGCGGTTCATGTCGTCCTTTGGCATGCAGAATTCGCAAAGGTCCTCCGCCGTGTGTGCCATAAGGCGATAGGGCAGGGATTTATAAACAATATCGTAAACCTCCTGCGGCTCGGGGCCGAAAAGGCCGGGGCGGGTGACCACAACCTCCTCACCAATGCCTATAAGTATATCCGCGTTCATGCCAAGGAAGGGATAGATAAGGTCAAAGTGCTCTATTATTACCCTTTTGCCGCGGTGTACGGCCTGCATAATCGCGTCCGCAAGCACGTTCATCTGGGTAAAGCCCATTTCAAAGCGAATGTCCACGTGGTACGTATGCGGGGTGAAAAATCCGGTTTCGGAATCCTGCTCCCTAAGCGGAAGCGGGCGCACGTTTACGCCGTCGTCATCGTTTGTAAGCTCAAGGCCGGGGAACATTCCCTTTATAAGCACGCTCTTGCCGGAGCCAGCCTCGCCTATTACTCCGATAAGCCTGTCGAAGGGGGAAAGATACTGCTGAGAAAGCAGAATACCCAGCTCGAAAATACGGCTGCGTCCTCTGGGGGCGTAATAGGTGCTGTAAATGTGGTTGGTACCTCTTTCGATAAACGACATAAACTTTTCCTCCTCAGATTAAATTTTTTGATTCCAAATACTTTAGTGTGCTTTGCGGCACAAGCTCGCTGAGCTTATCCTTTTGCCCGGTTTTGAGAAGCGCCCTAACTTTGCTTGCGCTTATGGGGCCGGACGCGCCTTCTTTTCTTACTATTTCCGTTACCTCAATTCCCATTTCGGGCAGGCATTCAAGCATAACCTTATTATACTCTGCTGTAACCGGCGAAAAAGGCTCCGTGCCCACAAAGCGGCGGGTAATTGAAAGGGGCGGAGCAAAATGACGGGCGAAAACCTCTAAATCAAGCTGGCATTGAATTTCCGCCTTGCGGCTTTTATCCGGCAGAAAATAGGTTGGGAACGTGGCGGAGGATATAAGGTACGGTCCCGTGGGCCACACGGTTACGTTTTCCAAATCCGCCGTGCCCTCTTTTACAAGGGTAAGCCTGTCTTTAGCCGGGAACAGACTCTTTTCCTCCGAAAGCACAAATATATACAGCCAGTCGCACTGCCGTGCCGCCGTTTCAACCAGATAGCGATGCCCAAGCGTAAACGGATTGCAGTTCATTACAACCGCGCCTACTCTTCCCACTGCCCCGGGTTTTGGAATTTTCGCTACAAAGTCCGTTATGCCGCCGCGGCGGTTTTCCATTAATAGCACATCTTTTGTCTGCGCAACGGTATAAAAGAACAGGGATTCGAACATAAACCTGTTTTTAGGCTTTGTATACAAAAACAAATGGTCAAAGCCCTTAAGAAACGCTTCCTGCCTAAGTTCGCTCAATACAGCCGCGGAAAGATCCTCCCCCTGGTGCGATGGATCAACAGCTATGCACTTAAGTATGTTTTCCTGGCGGGACCCGGTGGCTATTATTTGCCCGTCTTCCTCAATAAGCAGCGTGGACTCAACGCCCGGATCCGCGTCCAGCCCCTGCTTTATAAGAAAGGCCTCCCACCGCGCGCGCTGGCGCGGACTTAGCGGCGAGGCAAGGATTTTTTCCATAGGTTCCTCCGCTTTGATACACATTGATATAGTAACAGCATTATAACCCATTATTTTTCGCTTGAAAAGATACCGCAGAAAAAGCCAAAATGCGATTGAAAAGCGAAAAATTGTATTATATAATATGGTAAAATTGTTATAGTACTTTGCGGCGGAGAATTCATCAGCTTCTCCGCGAAGGTATACGTTTGATAAGGTTACAGAAAGGGGTCTTTTCCTATATGACAGAAATTGTGAAAAAGGCGTCTGCCGGCACGATGGAGTCCAGCGACGCTTATGTGGAGATTGAGCCTTCTTCCGCGGGGATTCAGCTGGAGCTTGAATCCGTTGTGGAGCAGCAGTTTGGCGAATCCATTCGCCGTATGGTGCAGGAAGTGCTGCAGGAGTGCGGCGTGGAAAGCGCAAAGGTTCGCATAGTGGACCGCGGCGCGCTGGACTGCGTTATCCGCTCCAGGGTTGAAACCGCCGTGCTGCGGGGAAAGGAGAAATAAGCCATGCGCCGTTCAATGCTCTTTATTCCCGGCAATACCCCCAATTTGCTCATAAACGGCAACTGCCTGGGCGCGGATGCCGTAATATTCGATCTTGAGGACGCCGTATCCCCCGCCGAAAAGGATTCCGCAAGAATACTTGTGCGCAACACCATGAAATATCTTAATTTCCGCGGCTGCGAAATTATAGTGCGCATAAACTCAATTGATACCGAATACTGGAAGCGTGACCTGGACGAGGTTATGACCCAGAAGCCCAACCTTATAATGCTGCCCAAGACCGGCTGCGCCGAAGACGTTATCACAGCCGGCGAATATATAGGCGAGGTTGAAAAGCGCCTGGGCTACGAAAAGAACACCGTGCGCCTTATGCCGCTTATCGAAACCGCGCTCGGCGTTGAGAACGCATTTGAAATAGCCACGGCGAGCGACCGCGTGGCCGCGCTGTTCCTCGGCGCGGAGGACCTTACCGCGGATTTGCGCTGCAAGCGCACCAAGGGCGGCGAGGAAATAAAATATGCCCGCAGCCGCATGGTAAACGCCGCAAGGGCCGCCAACGTTGATGTTTACGATACTCCGTTTACGGATGTTAACGACGATGAGGGCATTCGCAAGGACGCCGAATACGCCAAGGCGCTCGGCTTTAACGGCAAGGCCTCCATTTCTCCCCGCCACGTTGAGGTTATCAACGAGGTATTCAGTCCTTCACAAAAGGATATCGATTACGCCTACGAGGTTATGGACGCCATTCGCCAGGCCAAGGAGCAGGGCCGCGGCGCCATCGCTCTGCACGGCAAGATGATAGACGCGCCTATTGTTGCCAGGGCACAGCAGACCATTGCCATGGCGGAAGAAATCGCCATAAGAAGAGGGGGCAAAGCACATGAATAAAGTAGTTTCTTCTTTGAGGGAGGCCATTGAGCTTTCCGGTTTGAAGAGCGGCATGACCGTTTCTTTCCATCATCATCTGCGCAACGGCGACTATGTTTTGAACATGGTCATGGAGCAGATAGCCGAGATGGGCATAAAGGATCTGACCGTAAACGCCAGCTCTCTGTTTGATACTCACGCGCCCCTGCTTGACCATATCAAGAACCACGTGGTGCGCAAAATTCAGACCGACTATATGGCCGGCGGCGTAGGACGCGCTATTTCCCAGGGAATAATGGAAGAGCCCGTTGAGTTCCGCACCCACGGCGGCCGCCCGAGCGCGATAGAGCTTGGCCAAACTCCCATAGACGTGGCATTCATCGCCGCGCCCACAAGCGACACCATGGGCAACTGCTCCGGCAAATACGGCAAGAGCGCCTGCGGCAGCCTGGGCTATGCTTATCCCGATGCCATGAACGCCAAGAAGGTTGTTGTTATAACCGATAATCTTGTGCCCTATCCGCTGCTTGATTGGTCAATACCCGAAACCTATGTTGACTATGTTGTTACCGTGGACGCGATTGGCGACCCGAGGGGCATAGTTTCCGGCACAACCAAGATTACAAGGGACCCCGTTGGACTTGTTATGGCTTCCCATGCCGCGCAGGTTATTAAGCACTCCGGCCTTCTTAAGGACGGCTTCTCCTTCCAGACCGGTGCCGGCGGCGCTTCACTTGCGGCCGCAAAGTTCCTTAAGGACATTATGCTGCAGGAAAACATAAAGGGCAGCTTTGGCCTTGGCGGCATCACGGGATACATGGTGGATATGCTTGAGGCGGGCTGCTTCGAGTCCCTGCTCGACGTGCAGTGCTTTGACCTTAAGGCTGTTGAGTCCATCCGCACCAATCCCCGCCATCAGGAGATTTCCGCTTCCCATTACGCAAGCCCCAGCGCCCGCAGCGCCGTGGTAGACAGCCTGGATGTTGTAATTCTCGGAGCTACCGAGGTTGATACGGACTTTAACGTAAACGTGCATACGGATTCCAACGGATATATTATGGGCGGTTCCGGCGGCCACAGCGACACCGCCGCGGGAGCAAAGCTTTCCATGATAATCGCGCCTATGTTCCGCGCCCGCCTGCCCATCGTTACGGACCGCGTAAACTGCATCTCCACCCCCGGCAAGGATATAGACGTGCTGGTAACGCAGGGGGGCATAGCCGTAAATCCCAAGGATGTCGAGCTTAAGCAGCGCCTTGTTGACGCGGGTCTGCCCATTGTGGATATACGCGAGCTTAAGGAAAAGGCCGAGAGCATAACCGGCAAGCCCAACACAATAGCCAAGGGCGACCACGCCGTCGCTAAGGTTATCTCCCGCGACGGAGAGCTGCTTGACACAATATACAATGTGCCCCAGCGGTAAGGAGAAGCAATTATGAGGGAAATTTCCGCCAAGCAGATTACCGAAACGGTAAAGCGCCTGTGCATAGAGGCTAACTGCCACCTGCCGCAGGACATGAAAAACTGCATAGAGAAAAGCTGCCAGAACGAACCCTGGGCACCCGCGCAGGAGATACTGCAGCGCATAATCGAAAACTTTAATATCGCTGACGAGCGTCCCCAGCCCATCTGCCAGGATACCGGCGTTGCCTGCGTATTCATGGAAATCGGCCAGGATGTGCACATATCGGGCGACATTGCCGAGGCAATAAATCAGGGCGTAAGAGAGGGCTACACCGAGGGCTACCTTCGCAAGAGCGTTGTAAAGGATCCTATTCGCCGCGGAAACACGGGCGACAATACCCCCGCCATGATCTATTACGATCTTGTGCCCGGCGATAAGCTTAAGATTACCGTTGCGCCCAAGGGCTTTGGCAGCGAGAACATGAGCCAGATAAAGATGCTTAAGCCTTCTGACGGACTTGAGGGCGTTAAGGACTTTATAATAAAGGTTGTTGAGGACGCGGGTCCCAACCCCTGCCCGCCCATAGTTGTGGGCGTGGGCATAGGCGGCACGTTTGACAAGGCGGCTCTGCTTGCCAAAAAGGCGCTTATGCGCCCCGTGGATCAGCGCAGCAGCGATCCTTATTATGCCGATCTTGAAAAGGAAATGCTTGATAAGATAAACGCGCTCGGCATCGGGCCGCAGGGCTTTGGCGGCAAGACCACCGCGCTGGCCGTTAATATTGAAACCTATCCCACGCATATAGCGGGCCTGCCCGTGGCCGTGAACATAAACTGCCACGTAACACGCCATAAAACGGAGGTGCTGTAATATGCCAATCAAAGTAACCGCTCCCTTAAGCCGTGAGGACGCGAGAAAGCTTAAATCCGGCGACAGCTGCCTGATTTCCGGCGTAATCTATACCGCCCGCGATGCCGCGCATAAGCGCCTTTGCGAGCTGGTCGCGCAGGGTAAGCCCCTGCCCATGGACGTTAAGGATTCCATCATTTATTACGTTGGGCCCACTCCCGCCAAGGAGGGCCAGGCCATAGGCTCCGCCGGCCCCACCACATCCTATCGTATGGATGCTTACAGCCCCACCATGATAGCCGAAGGCGAAACCGGCATGATAGGCAAGGGCAAGCGCGGACCCGAGGTAATAGCCGCCATGAAAAAATACGGTGCCGTGTATTTCGGCGCTATCGGCGGCTGCGGCGCCCTTTTGAGCAAGTGCATCAAAAAGGCCGAGGTTATAGCCTATGAGGATCTGGGCGCGGAGGCCATCCGCCGCCTGGAGGTAGAGGATTTCCCGGTTGTTGTTGTAATAGACAGCGAGGGAAACAACCTTTACGAAACCGGCCGCAAGGCGTATCTGGAAAGCCAAAAATAATTGATAGGCAACACTAACGGGGGCAGGCAAAGTCCTGTCCCCATCAATTCCGCCCGGGCGGAAACTTGTGGAGGTATTCTTTTGTCTGAACTGTATCAGGTGGATTCAAATCTGGGTATTCCCATATATCGCCAGCTTGTGGACGTAATCCGTTCCAACGTGAAAAACGGGAAAATGCCCCCGGGCATGCAGCTGCCTACCGTTCGCGACCTTGCGGATGAGCTTGGCGTTGCCAGGGGAACCATAAAACGCTCCTATGATGAGCTTGAGCAGCTGGGCATTGTGGAAAAAATTCAGGGCCGCGGCACGTTTGTGCGCTATCAGCCCACCTCTTCGGACAGCCGCAAGGACCGCGCCATGGCCGCGATAGACTCCCTGCTTGATCAGCTGGAGGGCATGGATTTTTCCATGGCGGAAATCAACATTTTCCTTAATCTTCGCCTGCGGGACAGGGCTGCCAAGCAGCAGAACCTGAAAATAGCGGTTGTTGAATGCAATCCGGAGATTCTTTCTCAGCTTGTGGTACAGCTGAGGGGGATAAGGCAGGTGGACTGGTATTCCTATCTGCTGGATGATATAGTGGCCTATCCTTATAAGATAAGCGAGGATATGGACCTTGTTGTTACAACGGCGGAGCACGCGGAAGATATAGGGAGCAGAATTTCCCAGAAGAATAAAATAGCCAAGATTGCCCTTCGCTTAAGGCCGGACTGCGTGGCAAAAATAGTAAAGCTCCCCGCCGGAGAAAGGCTTGGTATAGTGTGCAGAAGTCAGCGCTTCGGCCATCTGCTTTATGATTTAAGCTCCACCTATACCGAGCAGGTATCCCTTTCCGAGCCCGTGCTTGCGGATCAGGACATTGACTGGAACGCGTACTTTTTCGATAAAACGGCCATACTTGTGCCGGAAAACTACGAAAAGTATTGCTCCGGCGAGGTTACGCGCTGGCTTAAGCGGTTTGAGGGCGCGGGGCATCTGATCCAGTGCGCCTATCAGGTGGACGAAGGTTCGCTTATGTATTTAACCGAAAAGATAGACCGCCTGCGCGAAAAACAGAAAATATAATATTAAGAAGCAATTCCTACACTCCCCGCAATCCGCGGGGAGCTTTTTTGCCCCCAAAAGAATTATTAAGAAAAAATTCCTTTTATCTTGACTTATGTTATAGTTCATTGTAGTATATAGTTATAGAACAATACATTAAGCTGGCGGAGAAGGTGCTGATGACTTGCCCGCCGCCCGAAAAAGGCTTATTTTCGGGGCTTAAATGAATTGAAAATACGAAATAATGAAGAACATGGAGAACATGAGGAACATGGAAAACAAAGAAGTCACCACATGCGGTGAAACGCAGAAAAAGAAAAAAGTTCTGGTGATCGGCGTAATCGGTGCTGATGTTCATGCCGTGGGCAACAAAATTCTGTACCACGCTTTTACGGAGGCCGGTTTTGATGTGGTCAACCTTGGCGTTATGGTATCTCAGGAAGAGTACATTGCCGCCGCCATCGAGTCCAATGCCGACGCCATCGTTATTTCTTCCCTGTACGGACAGGGAGAGCTTGACTGCCAGGGCATGCGCGAAAAGTGCGACGAAGCCGGCCTTAAGGGTATTCCCCTCGTGGTTGGCGGAAACATCGTTATAGGCAAGCAGCCCTTTGAGGAAGTGGAAAAGCGCTTTAAGGCCATGGGCTTTGACCGCGCGTTCCCCCCGGGAACCTCTCCCGAAACCACTATAGAGGCTCTTAAAGAGCTTCTGCACATGGAAGGATGAAAATACAGTGAAACCGGTTTTACTCATCGATTTCGGAAGTACTTACACTAAGCTTACCGCCGTTGACGTGGAAGGGGAAGAGCTCCTTGGCACTGCCGCGGCGTATACAACAGTACAGACCGATATCAATGACGGTCTGCATAAAGGCCTTGCCGAGCTTGAGGCGGTCTGCGGAAAACTGGACTTTACGGAAACCTATGCCTGCTCTTCAGCCGCGGGCGGCCTTAGAATGATCACAAGCGGACTTGTGCCGGAGCTGACCAGCGAGGCCGCGAAGCTTGCAAGCCTTGGCGCGGGAGCGAAAGTAATTCAGGTATACTCGTTTCAGCTGACCGAAGATGACCTGGAGGATATTCAGAAGGCCAAGCCGGACATATTCCTGCTGGTTGGCGGCACGGACGGCGGCAACACCGAATGCATACTGCACAACGCCAAAATGCTTGCCTCCATCAAGCCGTCGTTCCCCATAGTAATAGCGGGCAACCGCACGGCGGCAAGGGAATGCCAGCGCATACTGGACGGGTGCGAGGTTTACGTTTGCGAAAACGTTATGCCCAAGTTCGGAGTGCTTCACATAGAGGCCACGCAGAAGCAGATAAGGGATATATTCCTGCGCAGGATAGTGCAGGCAAAGGGCCTTACACAGGCCGCGTCCCTGCTTTCCGATATTATGATGCCCACTCCTTCGGCCGTGCTTCAGGCCATGAACCTTTTAAGCCAGGGCTGTGAAGGCGAAATCGGCATAGGCGATTTGGTAGCGGTTGACGTAGGCGGCGCAACCACGGACGTGTACTCCATAGCCGACGGCATGCCGGAGCACATGAACACCGTTTATAAGGGACTGCCCGAACCCTTTTCAAAGCGCACCGTAGAGGGCGACATAGGCATGCGCTACAGCATCCACGGAATAGTGGACGCCGCGGGACTTGACAGGGTAAGCAAGCTTTCGGGCCTTACTCCCGAGCGTGTGAGCGAGCTTGTGGATTACCTTGGAACCCATACGGACGTTGTTCCGGGCGACGATAAGGAGCTTGAAGCGCTGGACTTTGCCCTTGCGTCTTTGGCCATTGAGGTGGCCGTATCCCGCCACGCGGGCACAATAGAGGAAACATACACAATGATGGGGCAAACCTTTGTTCAGGCCGGCAAGGACCTGACCAGGGTAAAGCAGATTATAGTAACCGGCGGCAGCCTGATACACACCAAGCGCACGGCCGAAATCGCTTCCCATGCCCTTTACAGCATACAGCAGCCCGAATCACTGCGCCCCAAAGAGGCGGATATATGGGTTGACAGAAAATACATACTGGCCGCGATGGGCTTGCTTTCAACCCATTACCCCCAGACAGCACTCAGAATTATGAAAAAGGAGCTTGAATATAATGGACATTCAAAACAAGAGAATTCCTGATGATGAATTTGCCAGACTCCGCAAAGAGGTCCTGACCCAGTGGCCCACCGGTAAGGACGTAGACCTGCAGGAGGCGGTGGACTACCATAAATCCATGCCCGAAAGCCGCATCTTCTCAAAGAAGCTTATCGCGGCCAAGGCGGCTCACCATACGCTGGTACAGCCCCGCGCGGGCGTGCCCGTAATAGAGGAGCACATTAAGCTGATGCAGTATCTGCAGGATAAGGGCGAGGCGGATCTTCTGCCCACCACTATCGACAGCTACACCCGCCAGAACCGCTACGAAGAGGCGGAGAACGGCATAGCCGAGTCCATCAGGCTTGGCCGCGCCATGCTCAATGGTTTCCCGGCGGTTAACCACGGCGTTGCCAACTGCCGCCGCGTTGTTGAAAGCGTAAATACCCCGCTGCAGGTTCGCCACGGCACTCCCGACGCGCGCCTTCTTACCGAAATTGCCTATGCCGGCGGTTTCACCAGCTATGAGGGCGGCGGCATTTCCTACAACCTGCCCTATTGCAAGAATATCCCCATGGAGCGCACCATAAAGGATTGGCAGTATGTTGACCGCCTTACCGGCCTTTATGAGGAAATGGGCGTTTCCATAAACCGTGAGCCCTACGGTCCTTTGACCGGCACTCTGGTTCCCCCCTGCATTTCCAACGCCGTTGCCATTATAGAGGCGCTTCTTGCCGCCGAGCAGGGCGTAAAGAACATAACCGTAGGCTACGGCCAGTGCGGCAACCTGGTTCAGGATATAGCGGCCATTCGCGCCCTTGAGCAGCAGACCGACGAGTATCTTGAAAAGTACGGCCATAAGGACGTTGTTGTTACCACCGTTCTGCACCAGTGGATGGGCGGTTTCCCCGCGGACGAGGCGAAGGCTTTCGGCGTTATCGCGTCCGGCAGCATGATAGCCGCTCTGTCCAAGGCCACCAAGGTTATAGTAAAGAGCCCCCACGAGGCCGTAGGTATCCCCACCATGGAAGCCAATGCAGAGGGCCTTCGCTGCACCAAGCAGGTTGTTAACATGATGACCGATCAGGTGTTCATGGATTCCCGCCTTGATAAGGAAATTGAGATTATCCGCGAGGAGACCAAGTGCATAGTTGATAAGTGCTTTGAGCTTGGCCAGGGCGATATAGCCATAGGCGTTTGCCGCGGCGTTGAGTCCGGCGCGCTGGACGTTCCCTTTGCCCCCTGCCGCGCCAATGCCGGCCTTATGCTCCCCTGCCGCGATAACGACGGCGCCGTGCGCATACTGAACATGGGCAACCTGCCCTTCACCAAGGAACTTAAGGAGTTCCACGCCGCCAAGATAAACGAGCGCGCCAAGGCCGAAAAGCGTGACGCCACGTTCCAGATGGTTATTGACGACGTTTATGCCATAGGCAAGGGCCGCCTTGTTGGCCGCCCCAGGTATTAATAAAGCAAATTAAATTTGGAGGTTATAGACTATGAAAATTGTTGACGTTGTTTGCTCCGCGGGCCGTACCGGTTTTTATTTCGATGACCAGAGGGCCATTAAGAAGGGTGCCGGTCATGACGGCGTATTCTATGTAGGCGAGCCTGTTACCGAAGGCTTCACTTCCGTACGTCAGGCCGGTGAGTCCATCTCCGTTATGATAGTTCTTGAGGATGGCCAGATTGCGTTTGGTGACTGCGCCGCCGTTCAGTACTCCGGTGCCGGCGGACGTGATCCCCTGTTCCTTGCAAAGGACTTTATCCCCATTATTGATAAGTACATCAAGCCCGAGCTTGTTGGCAAGGAAGCCGATGACTTCCGCGGCCTGTGCAAGATGATGGAGGCCATTCAGGTAAACGGCAAGCGTCTGCATACCGCTATCCGCTACGGCGTATCCCAGGCCATACTGGATGCCGTTGCCAAGGCTACCGGCCGCCTTATGTGCGAGGTTGTCGCGGATGAGTACGGCTGCACCGTATCCGAGGAGCCCATACCCATATTCACCCAGTCCGGTGATGATCGCTATGACAACGCCGATAAGATGATCATAAAGGGCGCCCAGGTTCTGCCCCATGCCCTTATAAACAACGTGGACACCAAGCTTGGCCGTCACGGCGAGAAGCTTGCCGAGTACGTTGGCTGGCTGCGCGATCGTATCCTGAACAACCGCACCGATCCCAACTACATGCCCATTATGCACATTGACGTATACGGCACCATCGGCGCCGCCTTCGGCAACAATAACTACGAGGCTATGGCCGATTACATCGCCAAGCTTGAAGAGATCGCCAAGCCCTTCCACCTTCGCATTGAAGGCCCCATGGACTGCGACTGCGACCGTGAAACCCAGATGGTTGCCCTTGCCGGCCTTACCAAGGAACTGGACAAGCGCGGCATCAACGTGGAGCTGGTTGCCGACGAGTGGTGCAACACCCTTGAGGACATAAAGCTCTTTGCCGACAACAAGGCCGGTCACATGGTTCAGATTAAGACCCCTGACCTTGGCGGCATCAACAACACCATCGAGGCCGTTCTTTACTGCAAAGAAAAAGGCATCGGCGCCTACCAGGGCGGTACCTGCAACGAAACCGACCGCAGTGCTCAGGTTTGCGTAAACTGCGCCATGGCCACCAAGCCCGTGCAGATCCTTGCAAAGCCCGGTATGGGTGTTGACGAGGGTTACATGATCGTTTACAACGAGATGAACCGTATACTTGCCATGCGCAAGGCCAAAAAGGCCCTGAACAAATAATCAGAGCAAAATATTATCCCCCTTGTAATAAAGCCGCCCGGCGGATTAACCTCCGCCGAGCGGTTTTTCGTTTAAGAAAAAGCCGACGGGATTTTCCGCCGGCTTGTTGCTTATTTAATGCTTATTCAAAATAATATCTCGGGTTGTACGCCGTGCCGTTCTGCCTAAGCTCAAAGTGCAGCTGGCTATTTTCCGCGTTTCCGCTGCTGCCCGCAAGGGCAATGGTGTCTCCCTTTGAAACGGTGTCGCCAAGCGAAACCTTGGCCTCGCTCAAATTGGCGTAGCGGGTAAGGAAGCCGTTGCCGTGGTCTATTTCAACCACCAGCCCGTAGCCGCCGCGCTCCATAACGCAAACAACCGTGCCGCCTTCGGATGCGTAAACCTCGTCGCCCTCATCCGCCTCAAAGTCCAGCCCCAGGTGCATTACGCCGCTAAGCTGGCCGAAATTCTGGCTGATTTTTCCGCTTTCCGTTGGGCGTATAAAGCTGAGCTCGCCCGCGTCGGGGCCCTTTTCGCCCTCTTTCCTGCCTGGCTCGGCGTATTTATCCGCCTTTTTGGTGCCTACGCGTATAAGCGCGTCCACCCTTTGGCTTATCTCAAATGTTTCGCTTTGGCTTTCGCCCTTCTGCACGCCGTTCACATACTTGGTTGTAACAACGGTGCGAATCTCGCCGTCGCTTCCGTAGTTCACAACAACGCGCGTTCCCTTTATAAGCGAAGAATCCTTTTCGGTTTCGGTTTCGTGCTCAACTATTTCCGTGTGCCTTTCGCTAAGCGTTGTTTCAACCGTTATGGGGGAATCCTCACCCGAGAGCAAAGAAAGCATTGCTTCATACGTTACGCTTTCCATTGCCGCGGCCTCTTCGTTATCTGCCGCGTTTATAAGCTCAACTTCGTTTGTAATGTATGAATCCATTGTGCCGGGCAGGTTTATTTTAAGCTCAAACGCGCTTACGGCCTCCTCAAGCACTTCCTCCGCCGCCTCTCGGCTTGCAAGCACGCCTATGCACTTGCCGTCAACCATTATGGCCGTGGCTATGTATTCCGCGGTGTCATCTGCGGGAGTGGCTTCAACCAAAGCCTCGGCGGGGGTAGCCTCAACCTCTTGGGTAGGCTCGGGAGAGGGCGTGGCCACGGGTGTGGGCGTGGGCACCGGGGTAGGCTCAACATAGGGATAAAGCTTGGGAGAGCGCGTGAAGCACGCCGCCGCAATGCCTATTGCTATAAGCGCGGCCGCGCCGAGGCTTATCCACTTTACCGGGGACGAATGCTTGCGCTTGCCCGGAACGTAATCTTCTTCAAAATCATGCATGTTCTTTTCCATAGCTGCATTATACCGCCAAAAAAGACCCAATGCGAGTGAAAATTTGGTGAATACATAGTATAATATAAAAATGATGAGTAATTTTGCCCGAATAAGGGCCTACGCAAAGGTAAATTTAACGCTGGACGTGCTTAAAAAGCGCGAGGACGGCTACCACGAGCTTTCAACCGTTATGCATACGATAGATTTGTATGACGAGCTGACGGCGGATTTTTCGTGCGATGATATTAAGCTTACGGCCGATTTCCCATTGCCCGAGAACAGCGTAGCCTACCGCGCGGCGTATGAATACAGCCGCCGTACTAACTGCGGGGGCGTAAATATATCAATCCGCGCGAACATACCCTCCATGGCAGGCCTTGGCGGATCAAGCGCGGACGGCGCGGGCGTGCTGAGGCTTATGCAGGCGCGCTACGGCGCCATGAAAAAGGACGAGCTATATTCGCTTGCGGCGGAGCTTGGCTCGGATGTGCCGTTTCTTATATGCGGCTCAACCGCTCTTTGCCGGGGACGGGGAGAGATAATAGAACCCTTAAACGATATGCAGTTAAGCTTTCTTATCGTAAAGCCCAGCGAGGGAATATCCACAAAGGAGCTTTTCTCCTCCATTAAGCCGCCATACGCCGAACCTGAAAGCGAAAAAGCGGCCGCGGCAATACGAGAGGGCAGCATGAGCGGGCTTATTGATGCCGTGTCAAACGCGCTTTCCCCGGCCGCGGAGGGGAAACTGCCGATAATTCGTGATATAAAGCGGCGCCTTATGGGCGCGGGAGCGCTGGCGGCGGAAATGAGCGGCAGCGGCAGCGCGTGCTTCGGCATATTCGAATCGGCGGATAAAGCGCGGCTTGCCGAAAAACAATTTGAGGATATGGCTTTTTGCCGTGCCTGCGAAAGCATAAAATATGCAGAATAAAGCAATATATGCTATAATATATCGTTAAGACCGAAGGGAGACGATTGAAATGACTCATATAACGGAGCATAAGAAAATACATCTTATCGGCATAGGCGGCTGCTCTATGAGCGGACTTGCCAGCATATTGAAAAACCGCGGCTACTACGTGCAGGGTTCGGACAAGGCCGAATCCCCGTTCACAGCCAGGCTTAAGGAGCTTGGGGTGCCGGTTTTTATAGGGCACGACGAAAAGAACCTTGGCGACTGCGACCTGGTTATATTCTCCGCCGCCATAAAGAGCGACAATATAGAAAGGCTTGAGGCCAAGCGCAGGGGCATACCGGAGCTTGAGCGCAGCGAGGCACTGGGCCAGCTTACGGAGGGCTACGAAAGCGTTATAGGCATAGCCGGGTGCCACGGCAAAACGACCATCACCAGCATGCTTGCCCTTATATGCGAGCAGGGCGGGCCGGACGCAACGGTGCATATAGGCGGCTTTGTGGACTTTCTGCAGGGCGGCGTAAGGCTTGGCGCGCACGATATGTTTATAACCGAGGCGTGCGAATATGTTGAAAGCTTCCTCACGTTAAGGCCCACCGTTGCGCTTATAAACAACATAGACAATGACCACCTTGATTATTACGGCGACATGGAGCACATTGTTGCCGCGTTCAAAAAGTTTGCCGCGCTGCTGCCTGAAAACGGACTGCTTATAGGCAATACGGACGATTTCCGCGTGCGCGCGCTTATGCAGGAGCATACCGGGCGCAAGCTTAGCTACGGCATGAGCGACGCGGATTATACCCCGGCTAACATAACATACGACGATAACGGCTGCCCGGGCTTTGACATAATATATAAGGGCGAGAATATTATGCATATTCAGCTGCTTATACCCGGAGAGCACAGCATTATGAACGCCATAGCCGCGGCCGCGGTAGCCAGGGAAGCGGGGGCTGACGATGAATGCATAGCCAACGCCCTTTCATCCTTCCGCAATACCCGCCGCCGCTTTGAATACTACGGCGAGCGCAACGGCGTTAAGTATTATCATGACTACGGCCATCATCCTTCTGAAATTGCCGCAACCATGAAGGCCGCCAAAAACGTTAAGCACAACAAGCTTTTCTGCGTGTTCCAGTGCAATTCATACACCCGCGCGAAAACGCTGTTCCTTAATGACGTTACCTGCTTTAACCTTGCCGACGAAACGCTTGTGCCGGATATTTACCCCGGCCGTGAAAAGGACGACGGTTCCGTTCACGCGCGCGACATGGTAAAGGCCATAAACGAAAGCGGCGGGCGCGCCGTGTATCTTGGCACATTTGAAAACATAAGGGACTACCTTGATTCCCATGCATCCGCGGGGGATCTGGTGGTTACAATAGGCAGCGGAGACGTGTATCTGCAAACGAACAAGCTGCTTTGATTATACAAAAAGGAGGAATACTGTATGAATAACAGTTACGAACCGATACCGATTCGTCCGCTTACAATGCGCGGCGTATTCGGCATAACGTGGGCCATAATGAAGCGCCGCTTCTTCAGCGCCGTTATGTATACCCTTATATGGCTGCTTATATCAACGGCGGTGCTTGTGCTTTTCGCGGCGCCGGCGGTAATAGGCTTTTCAAGCGGAGAAACTTCCACCGCGGCGGGATTTGGGGCGCTTAGCATATTGCTTGTGCTTTTGTGGGCCATTGCCCAGTGGCTTGTGGTGAACCCCATAATGTACGGCGGAATATATACCGAAATGTCCATGCGCATATACGGGCAGAGCTCAACCATAGGCAAACTTTTCAGCCGCACGGGCTTCTCACTTAAGCGCTTCTTCACCCTTAACCTTTGCCAAAGCGTTGGCAGGTGGATTGCGGGCATAGCCGTGTCCATAGTCGGGGGCACGCTTTCCTCGATCATAACCGCGGGCAGCATGATGAGCGCCGTTATTAAGGTTTCAGGGCGCGGGCTTATGGGCGGCAGCGTGGCCATAAACAGCCTTGAGGATCTTATCACCTTGGGCTCGTCGTTTATAGTGCCCATAGTGCTTAGCATTCTTATAAACGCGGCGGTTTCGCTCTGCGCGGTTGTGCCGCTTGCCTATACCTACCCCGTGGCTATAAACGAGAACAAAAAGAATTTCTCCGCTCTCGGCCGCGGCGTAAGCCTTGGCTTTAAGCGCTACGGCAGAACACTTCTTGCTACTCTTATAGCATCCGTTGTATTCGGCGCGATAGGTGCGGTTGTAGGCGCGCTGTTCGGCGTTGGTCTCGGCTTCAGCATTGGGTTTGAAAGCCTTGCCGGCGTGATTATATTCGCCGTGCTGATACTTGCTTCAACCTACTTCATAGCAAGCGTAAATCTGTGCTACCTTGCGGCGCTGCACACCGTGCTTTATCACGATGCCCATACGCGCGAAGTTCAGCCCGCCGCGGGCCAGAGCGCGCCCAATCCTCAGCAGCCTCAGCAGGGCGGAGCGCAGGGCTACGGCACCGAGCAGGAGCAGCCGTATCAGCCGGAAACTGAGAACAGCGCATCCGAACCCGCTCAGAGCGAACCGGAGAATTACGAGGAAGAACCGGAATTCGTTGAAAAGAACGATGATAACGATTTTTAATAAATAACAAAAGGAGAATATTCAAAATGTATATCGATATAGACATAGATGCCATGAAGGCATACATAATAAACAAGTTCACCGTTGAGGGCGATTTTGATTTTCTTGAAGAAGGCGAGCTTGCCAAAATGGTGGACGATCTGCTTGACCTTGATAATGAATACATGGCAAAGAGCGGCGCCGACCAGGGCGAGGACTATGATGACGACGATGCTTACGAGCTTATATTCGCCGGTATGCAGAAGCGCTGGCCCAAATACAAGGAATTCGCAATGCGCTTAAGCGAAGACTACCTTGATTTTGCCGAGGAATATCTTGAATCCGTAGGCGCGATAGAATGGGAGTAATTTAATGAAAATAGTTGATATAGCCGAGCCGAACAGGTTCTTTAAGGCCGTGAACGAGTGCCATGGAAGAGTGGAGCTTGTAACCGGCGAGGGCGACAGGCTGAACCTTAAATCCACCCTTTGCCAGTATATTGCCCTGACCCAGATGTTTCAGGACGGCATGATAGAGGGCGTGGAACTCTGCCTTTCCGACCCTGCCGACTTTGAGCGCCTTGATCCGTATATAGTCAAGGAATAACCGCAAAAAATAATCCCTCCGCCAGAATCGGTGCGGAGGGATTTTTTAGTTAACCTTAGTTAGCCCTGCAGGCCGCGTGCCTGTCGGTCCATATCCTCAACCACTATGTCGTATATCTCGCCCAGCGAGGCGCAGTATTCAAGCACCTTCCAGGGTTCGTTGGTGTGGTAATGGATTTTTATAAGCGTGTCCGCGCCAACGGCAAGCAGGCAGTCGCCCTTAAAATTGGCGGTGAAATAGTCGCTTATGGCATCCTCGTCAAGGCCCGTGCCCTCTATAAGCAGCTGGGTGTCGTACCTGTACTCAAGCATTTCTTCTTTTTCTCCTTTTGTATAAATTATTTATAATTGCAAATATAATTGCCGTTTACTTGCGCCGTACGCCCATTGAGTACACGGCGAAAATGTCCCTCGGGTCATCCGAATATATAAGCCGCTCAAAGCGCTCGGAATTATTAAGCGGTATGGACGGGCCGTGCGAGGATTCGTCAAACACAATCGCGTCCAGCTTTTCGCCCGCCTTAAAGCCGCGGCTTAAATCAAAGAATTCCCTCGGGCGGGATGAAGCGAGGCTGAACGCCTCGGATACATCCAAAAATCTTTCCTCCTCCGCGCGGTTGGCGTAATAATACCTAAGCTTTGAAACCCTTATCGCGGCGCAGGCAACGTGGCGCATGCTAAGCTTGTCGCCGCCCGCAATGTCCGACCCCAAGCCAACCTTAATTCCCTCGTTCATCATTTTGCGCACGGGGGCAAGGCCTGAGTATACATTTGTATTGGAGTTGGGGCAATGCGCCGCCCAAACTCCGCTTGCCTTTATGGCGGCGCGCTCGGTATCGTCGCTGTGCACGCAGTGCGCCATAACGGTATTCTCCTCAAAAAGTCCCGCCTTTTGATATGTTTCGTAGTAGCGAGCGCAGTCCGGGCAAAGGGAGCGCACCATCTCTATTTCCTCAAAATTCTCGCTCAGGTGGGACTGCGCGCGAAGATTGTATTCCTTTTTCAGCTTGCCTAAGCCTGCCATAAGCTCATCCGTGCAGCTTGGCGTAAAGCGCGGCGTTACAATGGGCTTTATGCTGCTTGAATTGGAAAGTACACCCTCTATAAAGCGGCGCTCCTCACTCAAAGCATTTTCGGTTGTTTCCATAAGCTCGTTGGTTGTGTTCCTGTCCATGCTCACCTTGCCGGCGTAGCCGTATATGCCGGCTTTTTCAAGCTCCTCCGCCAGTATAAAGCTTGAATCCGTATGCACGGACGAAAAAATGCAAACGTGCGTTGTGCCGCGCGCTATAAGCTCTTTCGCGAGAGCGGAGTATACCTCCCGCGCAAATGAAGCATCCTTAAAAAGAGCCTCCGTGCGGAAAGTGTAATTATAAAGCCACTGCATAAGCGGCAAATCCATGCCAAGCCCAAGCATGGGGTACTGCGGGGCATGAAGATGCAAATCGCAGAAGGCGGTTGTTATTATTCTGTTGCCAAAGTCGGCAATGTTCGCGTTTTTATAAAGCTCCGGCAGTTCATCGCGCGCGTAAACGCCCTGTATCGTGCCGTTAGAATCGGTTATGATTACGCCGTTTTCAAGTATATCAAGCTTATCGGATTCGTTGGCGGTGATTACGGTTCCGCTTATTCCGCTGTAATTCATATTTTGCCCTCCTCAATAAGCCGCGTGTAGTCCGAGGCGGTGTCTATATCCATAAGCTCGGTTTCATCGCCTATGTTATAAAGCATAAGCTTGTCCTTATGCGCCGCTATAACGGCCCCGCCGCCGCGCTCGCCCGAAAGTGAGCTTAGCTCGCCGAAAAATTCACGCGGGAATATAACCGGGTTTCCCCGGCGCGCGCCGCAGCCCATGGATACTATGTATTTGCCGCCGTTTTCTATAAAAAAGTCTATCTCGTTCGCAACGCTTTGCCTTTTAAGCAGCGGCTGATCCGCCACCATGAACATTACTCCGTCCGCGTCGCCTACGGCATCAAGCCCCAGGCGTATGGTGCGGGGCGGCCCCTCCTCGGGCTTATCGTTAAAAACGGGGATGAAGCCAAGGCTTTTCGCGCGCAGGAGTATTTCCTCCCGGCCCGATACAACCGCAACGGAGCATAGCTTATCATGAGGCAGGGCATCAAGCGCGTATTCATACATCGCTCGCGAATTAAATTGCTTTATAAGCTTGCATTCGCCAAAGCGCACCGATGCGCCCGCCGCCATAAGCACAGCAGCTATTTTCATCTTATTTTGCCGTGAGCCTTGCGGCGAATGTATCTGCCGCGGTTTTCGGCAATAAGCTTGCCGTCCTTAACAACCAGCTCGCCGTTCAGGAAAACGTGCTTTGCGCAGCCCTTAACCTCCATGCCGTTAAAGGGAGTGTTGTCGCAATTGTGCTCGCCGTCCGTATCGGATATGGTGCGCGACACGGCTCCATCCCAAACAACAACATCCGCCGCGAAATCCTTGGCTATTCTGCCGCGCCCGGCCAGGCCGAATATGCTCGCCGCGTTGCCGCTCATAAGGGCGGAGAAACGCTGCATGGTCATTCTGCCCGCAAGTACGCCGTATGTATACAGCAGCTCGCCGCGCCATCTTACGCCCGCGCCGCCGTTGGGTATGCCCGAAAAGTCCGCCGCCGCAAGCTTCTGCGCCATTGTAAAGGAGCAGTGATCCGTGCCGAGCGTGTCTATCTCGCCGCGCGCGCAGGCGGTTATAAGGGCCTTGTTGTCTTCCTTTTTCCTAAGCGGAGGGCTCATTACAAACTTTGCCCCGTCCGGGTCAAGGTAGTGCTCGTCATCAAGGAAAAGATACTGCGGGCATGTTTCAAGATAAACCTCCTGCCCGCGTTTGCGCGCGCGCAGGGCCTCCTCAAGCCCCTCGTGCGTTGAAAGATGCACCACGTATGCCGGCGCTTCCGCAAGCTTTGCAAGGCGCATATAGCGCGCCACGGCCTCGGCCTCTATGTCGTTCGGGCGGGAGAGAGGATGCCCCTCCGGCCCCAGTATGCCGCGGTCCTTAACTTCCTGGGTTATGCGCAGCAGCGTGTCCCAGTTTTCGCAATGCACCACTATTATGGCGCCGTATTGCTTTGCCGCCTTAAGCGCGGCGTAAAGGCTGCCGTCGTCCACGCGCAGGGAATCGTATACCATGTACATTTTGTATGATGTTATGCCCTCGCGCGTCATGTCCGCCATTTCGGCCTCGGTCTCCTTATCCCAGCGGGCTATGGCCATGTGGAATCCGTAGTTGCAGTGCGCTGTTTTTGCCTTTTCGCGCCATACGTTAAGCGCCTCGTTAAGCGTTCCGTCGCGTTCCTGAGTGGCAAAGTCAAGCACGGTGGTTGTGCCGCCCATTATGGCCGCGCGGGTGCCGGTATTAAAATCGTCGGCCGTTATGCAGGAGCCGGTATTAAGGTCAAAATGTGTATGCGTGTCTATAAAGCCGGGCATAACGTAGCAGCCGGAGGCATCTATAACCTCAAGCCCGGAAGCGTCAAGCCCGTCGCCAATATATGTTATTTTGCCGTTTTTAATGATAAGGTCCGCGTCGTAGCAGCCGTTTTTGTCCGCTATGCGCCCGTTTTTAATTAAATAATCCATTGCTGCTCCTCCAATTTATACAAATTAAAAATGACAAGACGTTTTCTTCCTGTAATTATAGCCTTTTTTTTGCATTATAACAATACAGAAACCGCGATTTATGGTATACTGATACCGTGGGAAACGCGGCGAAAGGAAACCCTTGGTATGAAGAACATACTTTGCTACGGCGATTCGAACACATGGGGCTATATACCGGGCGGCAAGGGCCGCTACGATATAAATACCCGCTGGACGGGCGTTGCCGGGCAACTGCTCGGAGATGAATACAGAATAATAGAAGAAGGGCTTAACGGGCGAACTACCGTGTTCGACAGCCCCTTTGACGCGGAGCTTAACGGCAAAAAGCACCTTATGTGCTGCCTTATGAGCCATGCCCCGCTTGACTGCGCCGTAATAATGCTTGGCACAAACGACCTTATGCATAACCATATGGCGTGGGAGGCCTGCCGCGGCTGCATTATGCTTACGCGCATGGTGCTCAATTCGGCGCTTTATTTTACCGAATCAAAGCCCAAAGTGCTTCTTGTTTCGCCCATTCTTATAGGCGAAAACATAGCTAAAACGGATTCAAGCCCGCTTGCGTATATAGGGCGGGAGGAGTCGCTTAAATTCGCTCCTCTCTATAAGCAGGCCGCGGAGCGGCTTAATGTTGAGTTTCTTGATGCCGCGCTGTACGCGCCTACGTCAGAGGTTGATAACGAGCACATGGAGGCGGAAGGGCACAGGGCGCTTGGCGAGGCGATAGCGAACAAGCTTAGGAATATGCTCGCTTAAAACGGGCAACTAAAATATAAACAAACATTTATCATCAGGAGGAAAGAAAAAACATGAACTACGACCTGAAGGCACTGGACGAGGCGCTTGAGAAAAGGATTAAAGAAAAGAAGCTGCCCGGTGTTGGCTGCGCTATATACGGCCCCAACGGCGTTATATTCGAAAAGGGCTACGGCTACGGCAACAATGAGCGCACCAAGGCTATAGACGCCAATACCGTTTTCGGCATAGCCAGCATGAGCAAATCCACTTCCACCCTTGCTCTTTGCATACTGGAGGCGGAAGGCAAATTCAGCTTTGACGATCCCGTAACCAAATATATTCCCTCCTTCAGAATACCCGGCAATCCCCCGGAAACCGTGCTTGTAAAGCACCTTGCCATGCATACCGCGGGCATACCTCCCATGGAGCCCCTGGAATGGTCAATAGCCATGAACAGCGTTGATCGTTTTGCGGACGTTATAGAAGACGAGAAGAACGGCGAGACGAGCGACAATGAAGACTGCTGGGCAAAGCAGATGCGCCGCACCTCCCCCAACCAGATGAATACAATCGAGCAGGTTATAGACTATATCGCCAACTGCAAGTATAAAACGCTTGGCGCACCCGGCGAGTACATGAGCTATTCAAACGAAGGCTACGCCGTTATATCCTATATAGTCGATGCCGCGGCCGGCATTCCCCTTGAGCAGTTCCTTAACGAGCGCGTATTCGGGCCCATCGGCATGACCAGGACCGTGCTTGACCTGGACGGTTCCGAGGCCAAGAAGATCGCTTCCGACGGCAACATTACCAGCCTCTTTGAAGAGGTTGACGGCGAGAGCATAGCGGACGATTTCTGGAGCGTACTGCCCCCGTTCCGCGCCTGCGCCTGCGTAAAGAGCACCGCGCACGATATGGCCCGCTACTACAGCTGCCTTGGCAACCACGGCGTTATAGACGGCAAGCAGGTAATTCCCGCAAAGGCCGTTGAGCTGATGATCGGCAAGCGTTTCGGCGAGGAAGAGAAGCCCATTTATTGCTATGGCCTTTATAAGCGCACCAAGAACGGCCACGTTATCTGCGAGCATTCCGGCGGACTGCACGGCGTATCCACCCACGGCGGCTGCCTTAAGGACGAGGGCTACGGCTTTGCGGCTCTGTGCAACCAGGGCGACTGCGATACCGACGACCTGTGCTGGATAATGTACAACATGATTATGGGCGAGCCCCTTGAGGAGAGCCACCGCTGGCTGCACCCCGTGGGATACGACTTTGCCGAGCCCGAGGCGCTTGTCGGCACCTATCTTTGCCACGAGGGCATTCCCGCCAAGCTTAAGGTTTATATTGACGAAAACGGCAAGCTGAAGGCCGAAAACGCCTACGGCCCCATGGATATGGTATTCTGCGGCGAAAGCTGGTTCCAGGGCTTCCGCAAGGGCAACCTTGTAAACCGCGTGCATTTCTATATTCACGACAATAAGGCCTGGGCCGCCATGGTCGGTACCCGTATTTGGCAGAGGGTAGAGGACGAGGACTGAAAACAGCCTTTGACAAAACGATAAAAAGCCGCTTATAGGCTTTGGGGAGCTTCCTGAACAGGGAGCTCCTTTTGTTTTGCGGCGCACTTGTCATCGCACCACGATTTACATTATAATATATTCGTGAAATCAGGCATGAAAGGAGCACGAGTTATGCTGAACGGAAGCAATGCGGAAAAATGGAACGCGCTTAAATTCGGCCTTGTCCTGAGCGGGGGCGGAGCCAAGGGCGCTTATGAGGCGGGAGCCATAAAGGCCATGAGCGAAATGGACGTTGCCGAAAAGGTATACGGCGTAAGCGGCACGAGCGTTGGCGCGCTGAACACGCTTGTTTTCGCAATGGACGATACGGCTCTTTTGGAGGAGCTGTGGCAGAATATAGGCCTTATGACCGTTGCCGCGCCAAAGGCGATGGAGGGCGACAGCCACGCCATAAAGGATATTGTGGGCAAGCTGCATATTACAAACCAGCTTCAGGGGAACGAATCCGGCGCCGTGTTTACCCAAAGCTCACTGCGTGCCCTTATCCACAAAAACTGCGATTTTGAGAAAATACGCGCGCACAGGGCAAAGCTTTTTGCCTGCGCCTATGATATAAACGACCTTTGCGTAAAATATTTTGAGCTTAAAAACGAGGATGACGAGGGCATGGTGAACGCGGTTCTGGCAAGCGCCGCAATACCCCATGTTTACGATCCTGTTGAGATAGCCGGGCACAAGTTCGCGGACGGCGGCATAAACGATTCCGCCTACGGCGTGAAAAACAGCGACGTTACGCCCATAGCACCCCTGCAGGACGAGGGATACGATATTATATTGGTAATACACCTGCGCGAGCAGGAAACAAGGGATCTTGACCACATCGGCAAAACGCGCCTTGTGCACATTTATCCTTCTAAGCCGCTTGAGCAGATAAAGGGCAGCGGCACAATGAATTTTTCGCGCTCGGCAATAAAGGAGCGCTTCAACATGGGCTACGCTGATATGTATATAACGCTTGGCAAGCTGCTCATGGAATACCTTAAAGGGAGGGAGTAAAAATCGCCCTATCCAAACCGCTTTATAAGGAGTAAAATATAGCGGAGGAAAGGGCGGTGCTTAAAAAAGTATGGGTACTTACCTGGATCAAACCGAACTTTATCTTTTTAACGAGGGCAAAAATGCCTACGCGTATAGGGCACTTGGCTGCCATAGGGTAATTATGGAGGATGGCGAACCGGCTTATCGCTTTGCCGTGTGGGCACCGAACGCGCTTAGCGTAAGCGTGGTAGGCACGTTTAACGATTGGAACATAAACGCGGACGTAATGCGCCCCTGCTCAACAACGGGCGTATGGCAGGCTCATGTAAGGGATGCCTGCGAGGGCGATCTTTATAAATTCGCTATATACACTCAAAACGAAGAACTTATATTCAAGGCCGATCCCTTCGCCTTTTATTCCGAGCTTAGGCCGGATACGGCATCAATAATCTGGAACGAAAACACATATACTTGGCACGACGGCGAATATATGGCCGAAAGACCCCGCCGCGGAGCCGAAGCGCATACGCGGCCTATGAGCGTTTACGAGGTACACCTTGGCTCATGGCGAAAGGGCATGGATTACGAAACGCTTGCGGATGAGCTTGCGGACTATGTTGAGGAGATGGGGTATACCCACGTTGAGCTTATGCCGCTTGGCGAATATCCGCTTGACGACAGCTGGGGATACCAGACAACGGGCTATTTCAGCGCCACCAGCCGCTACGGCGACCCGAACGGGCTTAAGCTGCTTATAGATTCCCTGCACAGCCGCGGCATAGGCGTTATACTCGATTGGGTGGCCGCGCATTTTACAAAGGATGACCATGGCTTAAGGCTTTTTGACGGAACCGCGCTTTATGAGCACGCCGATTCCCGCCGCAGCGAGCAGCCGCAGTGGGGCACGCTGCAGTTTAATTACGAGCGCAGCGAGGTTGTAAGCTTTCTTGTTTCAAACGCCGTTTTCTGGCTTAATGAGTATCATATAGACGGCCTTAGGGCGGATGCCGTAAGCTGCATGCTTTATCTTGACTTTGGCAAGGAGGGCATGGGGTATTTGCCGAACCGCTACGGCGGGCGCGAGAACCTGGGCGCGATAGATTTTTTGAAAACGCTTAGCACAGCCGTGCACAGGGAAGCCCCGGGCGCGCTGCTTATAGCGGAGGAGAGCACGGCGTTTGACGGAGTAACAAGGTCCGTTTCAAATGGCGGCTTAGGCTTTGACTTTAAGTGGAACATGGGCTGGATGAACGACGTGCTTTCGTATATGAAGCAGGACAGCCTTTATAGAAAATATTCCCACGATAAGCTTACCTTCCCCATGTGCTACGCTTTCAGCGAGCATTTTATACTGCCCCTTTCGCACGACGAGGTTGTGCACCTTAAAAACTCTCTCATAGGGCGCATGAAGGGCAGCTATGACGAAATGTTTATGCAGCTTAGGGAGCTTTATATGCTTCAATATGCCATGCCGGGCAAAAAACTGCTGTTCATGGGCGGGGAGTTTGGGCAATTCAGCGAATGGAACTTCAAAACCTCGCTTGACTGGATGCTGCTTGACTATGAGCACCACGCGGCGCTTAGGGAATTCGTTAAGGCGCTGAACGCGGTATATAAGCATAACGCTCCGCTTTATAGGGACGATGATTCCTGGGCGGGCTTTGAATGGCGCCGGGCGGAGGACGCGCTGCACAGCATAATAGCCTTCAGCCGCATGGATGATGACGGCAACGAGCTGCTTTGCGTATTTAACTTTACCCCCGTGGAGCACGGCGCGTATCCTATCCGCATGCCGTACAACTGCCGCCTGAAGCGCGTTATGAGCAGCATAGAGCGCAAGGAACCCAAGGTAAGCGTGAATAAAGAGGACGAGGATTTTGTGGTTCGCGTTGAGCTTAAGGGCTACGAGGCGGCGTATTACAAGGTTGAAAAATTAAATAATAAAACGATATCTTAAAAGGAGAATAAATGCCTATGGTAACTAAAAAGATGGTTGCGATGCTGCTCGCCGGCGGACAGGGAACCCGCCTTGGCGTGCTTACGGACCGCACGGCCAAACCCGCCGTGCCGTTTGGCGGCAAGTACAGGATAATTGACTTTCCGCTTTCAAACTGCGTAAATTCGGACATTGATACCGTGGGCGTGCTTACGCAGTATTCTCCGCTTGAGCTTAACGCCTATCTCGGCAACGGCTCCGCGTGGGATCTGGACCGCAACAGCGGCGGCGTATACGTTCTTCCGCCGTATGTAAGCGGCGGCAGCCGCGGCGAATGGTATTCCGGCACCGCAAACGCAATTTATCAGAACCTTGCTTTTTTAAGGCAGTATTCACCCAAATACGTGCTTATATTAAGCGGCGACCATATATACAAAATGAATTATGCCGCCATGCTGCGCTGCCATATTGAGCGGCAGGCGGATGCTACCATTGCCGTGCTTCAGGTGCCTATGGAAGAGGCGCACCGCTTTGGCATTATGCAAACGGATGAAAACGGCATGATAACCGCTTTTTGGGAAAAGCCCAAGAACCCCGTTAGCAACAACGCCTCCATGGGCATATACATATTCAGCTTTGATGTGCTTGAAAAATACCTTACCGAGGATGAGGCGAACCCGAGCTCCAGCCACGACTTCGGCAAGGACGTTATACCCAAGCTTTTGAGCGACGGCAGGCGCCTTGCGGCGTATGGCTTTAACGGCTACTGGAAGGACGTGGGAACCGTGAAGAGCCTTTGGGAGGCGAACATGGACCTGCTCGATAATCCGGCGGCGCTTGATCTTAACGACAGCGAGTGGCGCATATACAGCCGCAGCCCCATAATGCCCGCGCATTATATCGGCAGCGACGCGTGCATTAAAAACAGCATTGTAAGCGAAGGGTGCGACATAGACGGCTCTGTTGAGCGCAGCGTACTCTTTACGGGCGTAAGAGTCGGCCGCGGCGCGGTTATAGAAAACAGCGTTGTTATGCCGGGCGCGCGCATAGGCGAGGGCGCAATTATAAAAAAGGCCATACTCGGCGAAAACGCGTGCGTTGAAAGCGGCGCCCGGGTGGGCATGGAGCCCGACGGAACCGGCAGCTACGACACAACCCTTACCGGGGACATAACCCTTGTGGCAAGCGGCGCAAACATAAAGAGCGGCGCCGTTATACCCGCGGGCATGGTAGTGAATAAGTGAACGGAGGCAAGGCATGAACGAAAAAGCATTCGGACTTATATACACCGGCGAATCCAATAACCGCCTGAGAGACATTACATACAGCCGCTCAATCGCGGCGGTGCCGTTCGGCGGCAGGTATCGCAGCATAGACTTTATACTGAGCAACCTTGTCAATACCGGCGTTACAAACGTTGGCATAATAGCGCAAAGGAACTACCATTCGCTTATGGATCACCTGGGCAGCGGCAAGGAATGGGATCTGCACCGCAAGCGCGACGGCCTTTTTATACTGCCCCCGTTTGTAACCAGGGATAATACCGGCCTTTATCGCGGCACGGTGGACGCCATCCGCTCCGTTATGGGCTACATCAGAAGGAGCGCCCAGCGCTACGTTATACTTACCGGCAGCCACACGATTTATAACACAACTTATGACGGCATGCTGAAAAGCCATATTGAGTCCGGCGCGGACATAACCCTTATGTACAGCGAGGAGCATGACGAGGGCGAAACCGAGCGCTACGACGATCTTCGCCTTACCCTGGGCGAGGGCGGCAGGGTAACGGACCTTGAGGTTGATCCCTATAGGCCTAAGTCCCCTTACCGCAGCTGCGATGTTTACATAATGGAAAAGAGCATGCTTGAATACCTTATAGAGGACGCTTCAAGCCACGCTTATACGGATTTTATCAGGGACGTACTGGTAAGAAACATTAAAACCCTTCGCCTTAACGGCTACCGCTACGATGGCTGCGTAGCCAGGCTCGATTCGGTTTCAAGCTATTTTAAGCACAATATGGACCTTTTTAAGCAGGAAGTCAGGGCGGATCTTTTCAACGCCGATCATCCCATATACACAAAGGTTAAGGACGAGGCCCCGGCCCGCTACGGAAGCGAAGCTCAGGTTAAAAACAGCCTTGTGGCGGACGGATGCATAATAGAGGGCAGCATAGAAAACTGCATACTCTTCCGCGGCGTGCACATAGGGCGCGGCAGTGTGCTTAAAAACTGCATAGTGATGCAGGCCAGCGAAATACGCGAGGGCTGCGCGCTTGATTACGTTATACTCGATAAGGGCGTGCAGGTGCGCCCGGGCAGGCGCCTTGCGGGCTACGAAGGCTTCCCGGTAACAATAAGGAAAGGAGCCCTTGTATGAGCAAAAAAATACTCTTTGCCGCAAGCGAATGCGCTCCGTTTGTAAAAACGGGCGGCCTTGCGGACGTTGCCGCGGCGCTTCCGCTGCAGCTTAAGGAAGAGGGAGCGGACATAAGGGTTGTGCTGCCGCTTTACGCCCGCGTTAAGGCACGCTACGGTATGCACATGCACCACGTTTGCGATTTTAATATTAAGCTTGGCTGGCGCAATCAGTATTGCGGCGTTGAAATGCTCAATCAGCGCGGCATAACCTATTACTTTATAGACAATCAGTATTATTTCGGGCGGGATTATATATACGGCGTGTTCAATTGCGATGAGGCGGAGCGCTTCGGCTTCTTCTCAAAGGCAATAATAGAAATGCTGCCCCGCATAGGCTTTATGCCCGACGCGCTGCACTTGAACGACTGGCAAACCGCGATGGCGGCGGCGCTTCTTAAGCTGCATTATGCCAAAATGCCGTTCTATTCCCGCATAAAAACCGTGCTTACAATTCATAACCTGCGCTTTCAGGGAGTGTTTGACCGCGGCTTCTGCGATGAGCTTCTCTCTCTCGGCGAGGCGGCGTTTGATATGCACAAGCTTGAGTTTTACGGCAACGTGAATTACCTTAAGGGCGGCATTGTTTACGCGGACAAGATAACAACCGTGTCCCCAACCTATTCGCGCGAGATTATGACCAAGTTTTACGGCGAATCGCTTGAAGGCGTGCTTAAGGAGCGCGCGGACGACGTTTGCGGCATTATAAACGGCATAGACACTATAAGCTTTGATCCGTTTACGGACGGCGCATTGCGCGCAAACTACTGCGCCGAAAATATTGACGGCAAGGCAAAGTGCAAAAAGGCACTTCAGAATGAGCTTGATCTTGAAGAAAACGCGGATGTACCCGTGGCGGCCATAGTTTCCCGCCTTACGGGGCAAAAGGGGCTGGACCTTGTTGAGCGCGTGCTTAAGGAAATAATGAATATTCCCATGCAGCTTGTTGTATTGGGCACAGGCGAAAGCAGGTATGAAAACCTTTTCAGATACGCCGAAAAGCTTCATCCCGGCAAAATAGCGGCAAGGCTTGAGTATAACGATTCCCTTGCAAGAAGAATTTATGCCGGAGCGGACATTTTCCTTATGCCAAGCCTGTTTGAGCCCTGCGGACTTTCTCAGCTTATAGCCATGCGCTACGGCACCGTGCCCATAGTTCGTGAAACCGGCGGCCTTAAGGATACCGTAACCCCGTGCGGCGGAGACGATGCCGGCTGCGGCTACACGTTTGTTGATTATAACGCGCACGAGCTTCTTTACGCGGCGGAGCGCGCGGCGGCGGACTTTAAGGATAAACAAAAGTGGGCAGAGCTTATGAAGCGCTGCATGAACAAAAACTTCTCCTGGGAAGAACCCGCAAAGAAATACATGGAGCTTTATTAAGCCAAAACAAAGATAAGACCCGCCTGAAAAGACGGGTCTTAATTTATATCCTTATTGTTCAGCCTTCCATGGCCTCGTTAAGCCGCTTCAAAAACTCCTCATCCGGCGCGAACATAATGCTGTAAAGCTTGTTGGAGCGGCGGAATATAAGCGTGTATGATTCTTCGCACTTGGCGGTGCTAAGATTGCTTGCGCGCAGGAACGATACGCCCTCACTGTATTTTTCGCCGGGCTTCATAAGGGCTACGAACTCGTCCTTTGTAACGCACTCAACAAGCTTTCCCTTGTTCGCAACCATGCGCTCAAACATAAGCGTGCCTTTTTTATAGGGCAGAGGCTCGGTGCTTTCGTCGCCTTCCTCCTTGGCGTAGGGATCGTAAACAACCGTGTAGCGGAATGTGCTTATGCGCTTTTCATAAACCCAAAGCAGCACGCCCACTATCGCGCCCAGCAGAAATATCTGCACAATCACGTTTATGGGGGAGGGCAGGCTTGACGCAACGTTTGAAATCTCCCGCGCGAAAAGCACAATTACTATAAATATTATAATCAGCGCGGTATCAAGGCCCTTTGATGATCCGCCCGGCCTTTGCGCGTTTTGCTGATACATTTACTTTGTGCCCTCTTTCTCGCTAAGTCTTTTGTTCATGGTTTTCTCAACTGCGTTGAGTATGTTTTCATATCCGGTGCAGCGGCAAAGATGCCCGCTTAAAAGCTTTCTAAGCTCGTCGCGCGTGTAGCGGCGGCCGCTTTCCAGTATTTCCACGGCCGTCATTATAAAGCCGGGTGTGCAGAAACCGCACTGCACGGCGGCCTCGTCCACAAACGCCTGCTGAATATCCGAAAGCTCGCCGTTGGGACCAAGCAGGCTTTCAAGCGTGCGTATGTTCTTTCCGTCCGCCCAAACGGCCAGGTAAATGCAGGAGTTAAAGCATTCGCCGTCTATTATAACGTTGCATGCTCCGCATTCGCCAACCTCGCAGCCCTTTTTAACGGATGTAAGGCGAAAATCGTTCCTGAGCATATCCGTAAGGGAGGCGCGAACGTCTACCATTTTTTCAACATATTCGCCGTTTATGGTGCATTTAATCAGCTTTGTCTGGGTCATTGCAGTTCACCTCCGCAAAGGCGTATCGATTCGCTGAGCGCGCGCTTTGCAAGCTCGTGCGCTATATGCAGCCTGAAATCGCGGCTGGCGCGCCAGCTGTCTCTGGGGTTAATGTCGCCCAATGCGGCATCGGCAAAGGCATCTATCGTTGCCTGGCAAACCTGCTTGCCGCGGGCCGCTTCCTCCGCGCTCGGCGCCCGCATGGGAACGGGACCGGCAACGCCGTAGGCTATGCGCGCGTCAACAATGGTTTTCTTGTCCTCGCTGAGCTTGCAGTTTACGGAGCAGCCAAGGGTGGCTATATCCATTGCGTTTCGCATGGCGTATTTTATATAGTGCCCCTTGTAGCCTGAGTAGCTCTTCTTTGGGATAAGTATGGCCGTAAGCAGCTCCGCCGGGCGCAGGGCAACCTTGCCCGCGCTTACGTAGTATTCCTTTATGGGCAGCTGCCTCACTCCGTCCGCGGATGTAAGCTCAACTATCGCGTCCCACGCGTGCAGGGTGCTTGAGCTGTCCGCGCTCGTTACGCCGTTTGAAATGTTGCCGCCGATTGTGCCTATGTTTCTTATCTGCGGGCCGCCAACCATGTCCACAGCCTCGCCCAGAACCTTTATGTGCTCATTTATAAGGTCATTCTTCGTTATGTGCGAAAAGCTTGTAAGCGGCAGTATTCTAAGCGTGCCGTCCTCGTCAAGGCTTATGCCGCGAAGCGCGTCTATGCCGTATATGCTTACAAGCTCGCATCCGGCAAGCTTACCCTCGCGCAGTTTTATAAGCACGTCGCTTCCGCCGGCTATTATCTTCGCCTGCGGATGAAGCTGCATAAGCTCTATCGCCTCTTTTACGCTGCCCGCCTCATACAGCGCCTTTATGTCATACATATTTTATGTGACCTCCTTTATATAAGCCCTTCCTCACGGAACCGCTCAAAAAGAATGTGCGGCGTAAGGGGAACGGAGTCTATCTCCACGCCCGTGGCGTTAAGCACGGCGTTTCTTATGGCGGGGGCGCCGCTTGTCGCGGGCGGCTCGCCAAGCGCCTTTGTGCCGTATGCGCTTGTGGGTTCATAGTTTTCCACAAACTGCGCCTCAAGGTGCGGATGGTCCATCATGGTTGAAATCTTGTAGTCAAGCAGGTTGTTGTTAAGCGCGCGGCCGGTCTTTTTGTCAAAGAGCAGCTGCTCACTAAGCCCGTAGCCTATTGCCATGCTCATGCCGCCGTGCACCTGCGCCGCCGCGAGAGCGGGGTTTATAAGCCTGCCGCAGTCGTGCACGTTTATTATGTTCACAAGCTTTACCTTGCAAAGGGGAATATCAACCTCCACCTCCGCGAACGAGCAGCCGAATGAATACGCGTTTGACTTTATCTGGTAAGTGCTTTCGGCCGTAATATGCTGGCTGTGCTCCAGGCTGTAAAGCGCGGTTGTGGCAAGCTCTTTAAGGCTTAAAAGCTGCCTGTGGTTATTTATGTTTATAATGTAGCCGTCCTCAAGGTCCAAATTATGAACCGTCATGCGTGTAAGCTCGTGGGCGTAGTTGAGTATGCGCTCCTTAAGAAGCCGCGCCGTCTGCTGCACGGCAAAACCGCCCACGTACGTTTGGCGGCTGGCGTAAGCGCCGGTGCCGAAGGGGGTAACGTCCGTGTCCTGGGCGGATATAATATGTATCTTTTCAAGCGGCAGGCTTAATTCGTCCGCCGCCATCTGGCTGAATGCCGTGTCCGCGCCCTGGCCTATTTCGGTTTCGGCAAGCTGAAGCTGCACGGAGCCGTCCTGATTGAGCACCATGCGGCAGGAGGAGCTTTCAAGCGATATGGGCCACACGGCGGTGTTGTACCAGAACACTGCCATGCCTACGCCGCGGCGTATGGGGCCGGTATCGTGGGAATATTCCTCAAGCTTGCGCTCATAGTCAATATACTTCATGCCCTTGGCTATGCATTGATTAAAGCTGTCGAAATAGTTCTCGTTCTTGGAATATTCGTCCTTGTAGCCAACCTCCATCAGGTTCATCTGCCTAAGCTTAAGCGGGGGTATGTTCAGCCTTTTCGCTATGTCGTCCACGTGGCTTTCCATTGCGAACATCATCTGCGGAATGCCGTAGCCGCGCATCGCGCCCGCCGTGGGCATATTTGTATAAATGGTGTAGGCATCTCCCTTGCAGGCGTTGCGGTAGCGATAAAGCTGCCTGAACGCGCCCGCGCCCTTGGCGCAGATGCTGTGGCCGTGGCTTGCGTAAGCGCCCTGGTTGGAATAGGCCCAAAGCCTGCCGGCAACAAACGTGCCGTCCGGACGAACGTGCGAAATAATATGGTATCTTATCGCGTGGCGCACGCGGTTGCTTACAAATGTTTCCTCTCGGCTTACGTCAAGCTTAACAAGCCTGCCGCCCACAACCGTTGAAAGATAGGCGCAGAGCGGCTCATAAAGAGCGTCCTGCTTGTTGCCGAAGCCGCCGCCTATATAGGGCTTTACTATGCGCACGCTGCCCCAGTCGCGCCCGAGCGCCTGGCCGACAATTCTTCGCACAATGTGCGGTATCTGCGTGGAGCTTACAACGTTTATTTTGTTCGCTTCTTCATAGGCAAAGCATATATGGTTTTCTATGTGGCAGTGCTGAACGGTGGGGGTGTTGTACCATTTGTCTATAACTATAAGGCCCGGCTCCTTTATGGCCTCCTCATAGTCACCGTCCTCGTAAGATGTGTGCGCAAGTATATTGTGGTCGCGTTCCTCGTGAATCTGCGGCGCGCCGTCCTGCATGGATTCTATCGGGTCCAGCACAAAGGGCAGCGTTTCGTATTCAACTTTAATGGCGCGTATCGCCTGGGCGGCGCTCACCTCGTCGCGTGCCACAACTGCCGCTATTTCGTCGCCGTAATAGCGCACGTGGCGATTAAGCAGCAGCCTGTCCGCAACGTCCTGATGATGCGGATCCGTGCTCCAGGGGTGCCCCGCCGTGGGGAAGGGTATATTTGGCACGTCAAAGCAGGTTACTATCTTTACAACGCCCTTTATTTTCTCGGCCTCGGAAGTATCAATGCTTTTTACGTAGCCGTGAGCAATTGTTGAATGCAGTATTTTCGCTATCAGCGCGGAGCGGTCGGCAAGATCGTCCGTGTATTTCGCGCGGCCCGTAACCTTATCCGGCGCGTCCACGCGCGTTACGCTTTGTCCTATAACGCCCATTGGGCAAGCTCCTTTCCGCCAGAAGCGGCTTTAATTATATTTAATAAATTTGAAATTTACCGCGTCAAAAAGTCCCTCGTCCGTAAGCTTAACCGCGGGTATTACCGGCAGAGCCATAAAGGAGAGAGCTATAAGCGGGTCGCTGTCCCGCTTGGCGCCCAGGCTGTAAAGCGCCTCGAGCAGCGCCTGCTGAATTTCCAGCACCTCGTTCACGGGCGCGTCCGTCATAAGTCCGGCTATGGGCAGGGGGAGTCTTGCAAGAACCACGCCGCGGCTTACAACGCTGTATCCGCCGCCGCAGTCCCTAAGCGACTCTATTGCCATAAGCATATCCTCGTCGTTATCGCCCGCGACCACCAAATTGTGGCTGTCGTGCGCAACGGTAGACGCTACGGCGCCGTGCTTAAGTCCAAGCCCTTCAAGTATGCCAAGGCCGATATTGCCGGTAGCGTGGTGGCGTTCTATAACGGCAAGCTTTATAAGGCCGTTGCCGGGCACAAAGCAGCCGTCCTCATCGCGCTGCACATCCCTGTATACAAGCTCCGTCACAAGCTGGTGCGGCAGCATTTTTATAACCGGCGCGCTTACGTGGCACTTAAGCGCAAGATTTTCCTTTGTAATTTCGGGCAGGCGCACGCTGTTGAATACCTGCGGGGGAAGAATGGGGGAGGGGATGGGTTCATCGCCGCTGTAAGGCACACCAAAGCGGGTTATAACCTGCTTAACCTTAAAGTCCTTAAGATCTTCAAGCAGCACCATGTCCGCCTTGTAGCCCGGGGCTATGGCGCCTATTCCCTTTATGCCGTAGGCTCGGGCGGCATTGTAGGAGGCCATCTTTATAGCCTCTATCGGGTCTATTCCCGCGGCAACGGCCATGCGCGCGTTGGCGTTTATGTGGCCCTTGCTCCTTATATCTTCTATGTGCTTGTCATCCGTGCAGAACATCATGTTTTCGGTGGGCAGCTTTTCTTCGGCTATGCGGCGCATAACGTCGTCCATATTGTTGGCGGCGCTGCCGATTCTTAAAAGTATGTTCATGCCCGTGGCAAGCTTTTCCTTAACCTCTTCATAGGTTGAGCATTCGTGGTCGCTGAAAGCCCCCGCCACGCGGTAAGCGTTAAGCCCCATGCCGCTCAGCATAGGCGCGTGGCCGTCTATGGGGCGCTTGTCGAAAAGCCTAAGCTTATCAAGCATCTCCTGGCTGCAGTTTATAACGCTGTTCGCGTCCATAACTTCGCCTAAGCCGAGTATGCGGCTTTTGCGCATAAACTGCTCCATGTCCTCCGCCACAAGCTTTGCGCCGCTGTGCTCAAAAGGTGTTGCAGGCACGCAGGAGGGAAGCATGAAAAGCACCCTCAGCGGCAGATCGTCCGTAAGCTTATACATGGCCCTTATGCCGGCCACTCCCGCAACGTTCGCAATCTCGTGCGGGTCGGCTATAACGGTTGTGGTGCCGTGCGGCATTATAACCTTCATAAAGGAGGAAGGTATAACCATGCTGCTTTCTATGTGCACATGCGCGTCTATAAAGCCCGGCGCAAGATACGCCCCTTCGGCGTCTATCTCGTTTTCACCGCTAAATGACCCAACGCCTATTATAACGTCTTCATATACGGCAACGTCCGCATGAACAATTTCGTTCGTAAACACGTTTACAACATTGGCGTTTTTTATAACCAGCGTGTTCTTGCCTTCGTATGCCGCGCGTATAAGTTCACTTTGCCTCATGCTGCACCTTCCTGTTTATTTTATTTTTATAAATCCTTAAGCTTTGCGAATATAAGCCTGCCGGCGGCGGTCTGAAGCGCGCTTGTTACTATAACCGCTACTTCCTCGCCAATGTATCGCTTGCCGCCGTCCACAACTATCATTGTGCCGTCGTTTAAGTAGCCCACGCCCTGGCCGTATTCTTTGCCTTCTTTTACTATTGTAAGCGTCATTTCCTCGCCCGGCAGCACCATGGGCTTAAGTGCATTTGCAAGCTCGTTTATGTTGAATACAGGTACCCGCTGAACGCCGGCTACCTTATTAAGATTATAGTCGTTTGTAACAACAACGCCGCCCATGTCGTAAGCCAAGCGAATAAGCTTTGCGTCAACCTCCGCAATGTCCTCATAATCGGTATCCACAACCTTTATGGGAATGTTCTGCTCCTTCTGCATGCGGTTGAGTATATCCAGCCCGCGCCTGCCGCGGTTGCGCTTAAGCGCGTCCGCGCTGTCCGCAATGTGCCTAAGCTCCGCCAGCACAAAGGCCGGCACTATAATCTGCCCTTCAAGCATGCCGGTTTGGCATATATCGGCAATGCGCCCGTCTATTATAACGGACGTGTCCAAAACCTTCGGCCTTGCGCCGGGGGCTGAAGCCGCGGAAGAAGCCTTGCCTCCCTTGCCCGGGCGATGAAACCACGAGGGGAAATTTATCTCGCCCCTGCGCTTAAGCACAAGCGCGCAGCCAAGGTAGCCAAACGTGCAGTAAAGAACGGCGTTTATTATAAACGCCAAAAGTCCCGGCAGGCTTGACGTAAGGGTGCTTAGCAGCAGCGCTATAAGAAGGCCCACTATAAGCCCGAAAGCGCCAAGCATTATGTCCGAAAGGGACATGCTGCTCATTCTGGCCTCAATTCCGCCCACTATGCGCGAAAACAGCTCTATTATGCGGGGAGATAAAATATAAAAAATAATTGCTGATAAAATGGCCGCCGCAATATATACTGCCTCGTGCAAAAGAAGGCGATTCATCATCGCCAGCACTCTGTCAACTCCCGCCGTAAGCATAAGGCCTATGACGGCACCCGCTATCGCTATAACGATACGGGCTATTTTTTTACCCAAATCCAAAATCCTCCTTTGTTCTATGTTAATTTATTATTATAATATAAATCCTGAATTATGCATATATAAATATTTTATGCATGGCAAAAATACATAAGCTCAGCCTATCGCGGAAACAACTTCTTTTTCGTCGCATCCGGCGTAAATAAGCTCGTCCTTAATAAGCCGCCGCGTAAGCGCAAGCATTTTTATCTCTCCCGCGCTTAAGCCCTTTTCGTTCTGCCGTGCGTTCAGGCAAAGGAAAACATCCGCAACGGCGTAAATCTCGCCTTTTTTCAGCCTGTCGCAATTCTCACGGTATCTGCGGTTCCAGTTCGATCCCCACGCCGTTTCCACGCCCGATTCGCCGCGCTTAATATAGCTTAATACTTTTTCGCCTTCCTCGCGCGTTATGGGCCGCCTGAGTCCAACGCTTTGTGCCGCGCTTATGGGCACCATTGCGTTCACGCGGCTGGACGCGAACTTAAGCACATAATACTCGGCTGTTGATCCAAGCACCGTGCGCTGCTCTATGCCCGAAATTTCCCCTATGCCGTGCATCGGGTAGCATACTTTTTCGCCTATGCAAAACATGGCTTTCCTTCCTTTCTCCGCTTTGGCGGCTGAATAAAAAACGATAGGCGTGAACAATAAAAACATTTTGCTTTACTTAATTTATTTTATCATCATAAAGGCCTGCGTGTCAAAGAAAAATGCCCGATTTGCCTGCAAAATCGGCAAAATATGACCTTATTTGAGCGATGTACGCGCGCGTGTATAACGCCTGTTCGCCGTGAGCACACACGCAATCCGCCCCAAAGAACGCGCGAAAATCCCCAAACAATTCATGCGCTATGCACTCGCCTTATGCAGCAGTGAACGAATTATGCATCATGGGGGTGTGCACAACTTGAATGTGAATGCTGTGGATAAAATCCAAAAAAGGACAATACAAGGCATAAAATTGTGGATAACTCTGTGGATAATGTGGACAAGTCCGGCGGGAGGCGCATCTGATATGCAGGATTATGAATGGAATATGACATCAGCCGGCCGAATTTATACATCCTAAAAAATATTTAGCCCCCACAAAAAAGCATAAGCCGAGGTTGCGAAAAAACAAATCCCTATGAAAAGATATTATGACAGGGCGAAAATCAGGCCAATCGGGAACAAACTTAGTCCGCGAAACGCGGACGGATGAGCGCAAGCATACCTATTGCGTAAACAAGAAAATTATAGTATAATCATTTTCGATGTCGGCGTGAGTGCGCGGCACGGAAGGAGAAACAAGAAATGGAAAAGAGCGACGCTGACGCGCCGGGCCCTGTTCCGTTACAACCTTATATAATTATCGATGCATTGGATCATACCGCAATCCATGGGGCAGTTTCCCGTGGGTTATGTGCGGCGTGGTCTTTTTGTATATAAAAATTGACTTATTTTGGAGGAATTAAAACACAAATGGAAGACGACCCGCTTATAGGATTACTGCTGCTGCAGGCTTTGTTCATTCTGCTGAACGCTGTTTTCGCGTGCGCTGAAATAGCCGTGCTTTCCGTTAACGATGTTAAGCTTGCAAAGCTTGCGTCGGACGGCGACAAAAGGGCAGCAAGGCTAAGTAAACTTACCTCTCAGCCCGCGCGCTTTTTGGCAACAATACAAATATCCATAACCCTTGCGGGATTTTTGGGCAGCGCCTTCGCCGCGGAAAACTTTGCGGACAGGCTTGTTAACATTATACAATCGGCAGGCGTAAACATAAACGCCCATGTTTTGAACAGCGTAAGCGTTGTTGTTATAACGCTTATACTCAGCTTCTTCACCCTTGTTTTCGGCGAGCTTGTGCCCAAGCGCCTTGCCATGAAAAAGGCGGAGAAAATCGCCCTTGCGCTGAGCGGACTTATTTCCTTTATATCCGCCCTGTTCAGGCCCATTGTGTGGCTGCTTACCGCAAGCACCAACCTTGTGCTTAAAATTATGGGCGTTGATCCTAACGAGGAAGAAAACGACCTTACCGAGGACGAAATACGCATGATGATAGACGCGGGCAGCGAAAAGGGCGCCATAGAGGCGGGCGAAAAGGAACTGCTGCAAAACGTGTTTGAGTTTAATGATATTGAGGCCGGCGATATGCTTACCCACAGAACAATGGTGGATATGCTTTGGAGCGAGGAAAGCGACGAGGAATGGGAGAAAACCATAAAGGAAACCAACCATTCGCACTATCCCGTTTGCGGCGAAACGCCGGACGATGTTATAGGCGTGCTCCTTGCCAGGAACTATCTTAAGCTTAGTGACCGTTCACGCGAAAACGTTATGAAAAACGCCGTTACCGCGCCCCTGTTTGTGCCCGCAAGCGTTAAGGCGGACGACCTTTTCAGGGAAATGCGCCGCACCCGCAACCATTTTGCCGTTGTGCTTGATGAATACGGCGGCATGAGCGGCATAGTCACAATGAACGATATTGTTGAGCAGATTGTCGGCGATATAGACGACGATGATTCAGAGGAGGCCATAAAGCCCCTTGGCGGCGGCAAATACTCAACCGGCGGCCGCGCGTCGCTTGAGGACATAGCGGAGCTTTTCGATATAGAGCTTCCCACCGAGGAATTCGATACTCTGGGCGGCCTTATATTCTCCCAGTTTGATACCATCCCCGCCGACGGCAGCCGCTTTGCCGTATCCGTTTCGGGCATACACGCGGAGGTTGACAAGGTGTTTGAGCACAGGATAGTGCATTGCGTTATAAGCAAGGAGGAGAAACCCAAGGAAGACGACACCAAAACTGTGTCGTAAATATTAAATTGTTACAGAATATTGATGCTTTCTCAATTATAATGAACGAATGTGAAGCTTGCTCCCAAGCTGTTGCATTAGAAAAAATCGGAGTTATAATATAGTCGTACCGTGAAGGAAAGGGCGAGAGCCCCGAGGGAAACGGCGTTGCGAGCGGTCCTGAGGGCCGCCGGAAAAAAGACAAAAACGACTTGCGAAAGGAAGTAAAAATATTATGTTACCGATGATCTTTGGAGAAAACCTTTTTGATGACCTGTTTAACGACACTTTTGAGCGCAATATGTGGAATGCCAACAAGGAGCTTTACGGCAAGCATGCTTCCCACATTATGAAGACCGATGTTCACGAAACCGAGGACGGCTACGAACTGGCGATTGATCTGCCCGGCTTTGCCAAGGAAGACATTAACGTGCAGCTTAAGAACGGCTATCTTACCATAAGCGCCGCCAAGGGCCTTGATAAGGAAGAAACCGATAAGAAGACCAAGCGCGTAATTCGCCAGGAGCGTTACAGCGGCAGCTGCCAGAGGACCTTCTACGTTGGCGATGTAAAGAGCGAGGATGTAAAGTGCAAATATGAGTCCGGCGTGCTTACCATTGACGTGCCTAAGTACGAGCAGAAGAAGCTTGCCGAATCCAGCAGCATCTCCATTGAATAACGAATAATTGAATCGGCCGCATCCGCGGCCATAAGAAAGCCCGGGCACAATGTGCCCGGGCTTTTTTTCTCCTGCGGTATATGGTAGAATAAGCCGAAGGAGCTTCCGACGGAGGTACGGCATGACAATCAACGAATATCAAAGCCTTGCGCTTAAAACACTGAATAAGGATCTGAACAAGGACTCCGCGCTTATAAACAGCGTGATGGGGCTTTGCGGAGAGTCCGGGGAATCGATAGACATAGTCAAAAAGTGGTTCGCCCAGGGGCACCCGCTCAACAAAGAGGCACTTAAAGAGGAGCTTGGCGACATAGCCTGGTACCTTGCGGAGGCCGCGTACGCGCTTGATACGGACCTTGAAACCATATTCGCGGGCAATATTGAAAAGCTCCGCCGCCGCTACCCCGAGGGCTTCAGCACCGAAAGATCTCAAAACAGGGAAGAATAATTAAATAGTCAACATTTTGGAATGAAAAGTTGACAATCCAACCCGCAAATGTTGACTATCAGCAATGCAAAAGTTGACAATCAAAGCGGGAAAAGTTGACTATTCGGGCATAATATGTTATATTTCCGTTAGAATGATTTATATAAGGGGATGATCGCAATGGAAAGCAAAAAGCGCGATTCCGAAAAGCTCCGGCAGGTGCTTACAGACTCGATATATCTCAACAACGGAAAGATTAACGCTAAGGAAACGGCCGAGAAGTGCGGCGTTAGTACCGCGGCCGTATATTCTCAGCTTGAGCGCCTTGAAAAGGCCGGGCTTGTAACCGCCCAGAAGGAAGGCCGCAGCAAGGTGTATTCTTTGGTTAACACGATTGATATAAACCGAGAGTATAAGCTTGAGTCCCTTGACGAGGATATTGTTTTAAGAAAGGATATGGCGCCCGTTCTTGACGGCGTTTCCGCAACGGTAAGGAGCGTATTCACATACGTTTTTACGGAAATGCTCAATAACGCCATAGACCATTCGGAAAGCGAAACGGCAAATGTTCACGCGTACCGCAACGCAAGCGTTGTCGGCTGCGTTATAAGCGACAACGGAGTGGGCATTTTCACCAAAATACAAAAGGCGATGGGGCTTGAGGAAAAGCGCTTCGCCATTCTTGAGCTTGCCAAAGGCAAGTTTACAACCGATCCTTCAAGCCACACGGGCGAGGGAGTGTTCTTTTCGTCAAAGGTGGCGGACAGATTCTTTATTCTTTCGGACGGGCTTGAATTCGTTGGCGACAATTGCCGCGGCGAGGCAGAGCCCATTATGAAGGACAAAAATTCGGACTTAACGCAGGGCACAAGGGTATGCTTTGAAATTTCGCTTGCGCGAACCCTTACGTTCGCGGATATTGCCAACCGCTATTCCGAAGCGCCCGAGGATTACGGCTTTTCAAAAACCATAGTGCCTGTAAGGCTGCTTGAATACAGGGAAGCCAATCCCATGTTCGTTTCGCGCTCCCAGGCCAAGCGCCTGCTTGCAAGGTTCGACAGGTTCAAAAACATAGTGCTCGATTTTGCCGAAATAGACGAAATAGGGCAGGGCTTTGCGGATGAGGTGTTCAGGGTTTTTGCCCTGGCGCATCCGGACTGCAGCATAACATATATAAACGCAAGCCCGCTTGTTGAGCGGATGATAAAGCACGTGCTTTCAAGAGTTTAACATAACCAAAACAAACAGAATAAAAGAAAAGGAGACACACCAATGAAAAACGAGAACGCCGTAAAACTGCTGGATTTCATGAAGAAGAGCCCCACAAGGTATCAGGTTGTGGCCAATTTGGAGGAAGCGCTTAACGAAAAGGGCTACACCAAGCTTTATACCGAGCAGGCGTGGAAGCTTTGCCGCGGCGGCAAGTACTATGTTTCGCCCAACGGATCAACCATAATGGCGTTCCGCATACCGTCAAACCCCGTGGCGGGTTTTATGATTTCCGCGGCGCACAGCGACTCACCTACGTTTAAGATAAAGGACAATCCCGAAAAGGTCGGCGCGCACTATGTTCAGCTGAGCACCGAGCGCTACGGCGGCGCGCTTATGGCAACCTGGTTCGATCGCCCGCTTTCCGTTGCCGGCCGCGTGCTTGTGCGCGGGGAGAACGGCCGCATTTCACCAAGGCTTGTCAATATAGACAGGGACCTTGTTATAATCCCGAGCGTTTGCATTCACATGAATAAAACCGCCAACAACGGCTTTGAGATAAAGGCGAATATAGACACCCTGCCCCTCTTCTCCGATGAAAACGGCAAGGGAACATTTATGCAGACCGTAGCCGAAAGCATAGGCTTAAACGCGGAAGACATAATTGGCCACGATCTTTATCTTTATAACCGCACCGCGCCCACGTTCCTTGGCAGAAACGATGAGTATATCGCCTCCCCCAAGCTTGATGATACGGAGTGCGCGTTCGGCTGCATGGAAGGCTTTATGAACGCCGAGGAGAGCGGCAGCATCCCCGTTTGCTGCGTATTTGATAATGAGGAAACCGGCAGCTCCACCAAGCAGGGCGCCGAATCCAACCTTATGCGCGATCTTTTAAGGCGCATCGCCCTTAACCTTGGCAAGAACGAGGAAGAGTATATTGCCATGATAGCCCAAAGCTTTATGGTATCGGCCGACAATGCGCACGCTCAGCACCCCAACCACCCCGAGTATTCGGATTTTGACAATTGCCCCTATATGAACAAGGGCATTGTTATCAAGTTCAATGCCAATCAGAAATATACTACCGACGGAATCTCCGCCGCGCTCTTCAGGCAGGTTTGCGCGGATGCGGAGGCTCCGGTGCAGGTATTCGCAAACCGTTCGGACCTTGCGGGCGGCGGCACGCTCGGCAGCATTGCCAACACAAAGGTTGCCGTGAGCACGGTTGATATAGGCCTGCCGCAGCTTGCCATGCATTCCTGCTACGAAACCGCGGGCGCCGAGGATATAGACAGCCTTGTTAAGGCCATGAAGGTATTCTATTCCAAAACCCTAACCGTGAAGGATGGGGAGTACGGCATCTGAAAATAAAACAATCGGCATAAAAATACCGCCCGGGTCAGCTCCCCGGGCGGTTTTCGTTTCAGCTGCTTTGATTAATCCTCAAGCAGGTCTTTTGCGAATATAAGGCTTATTATGTTCATAATGCCGTCCAGCACCATGCATACGCCCATAACCGTTGTTGCCGCGGCGGCGCTCGCTATGGGGTTGAAAAGCATCACTATGCCCGCTATCAGCATCACAAACGCGAATACCATAACGGGAATGTATCTTGCGCTGCCAAGGCGCATCATGTTAAACGAAAGCTGCAGCCTAAGTATGCTTGCGGCTATAACGGCAATGCCCATTGCCACGCCGAATATGGCAACCACCGCTTTGGCGCATATTATTATAAGCAGGCCCGTTACCGCGCAGGCGGTGCCGAGCGCAAGCCCCATGCCGGCGAACATATAGTTTACCTCTGCGGCAAAATAGCGCACAATGTGGTATATTCCGAACAGCGTAAGCAGCGCTCCCAATATATAGCATATTACCGTGGGCGAGCCTACGGGCCAAATAATCTCAATAAGGCCAAGCACTATAAATACTGCGGATATGGCCAGAAGGGTGTTCCTGAACGATTTGCTCATTTTTTATTACCTCCCTTGTTGATAATTCTATTTTACCCAATAGACCCTGCTCATTCAATATGCTTAAGGGTGAATTTGCCCAAAATTGACGGTATCTTCACAATTTTCGAATACAAAAAAAGAACGAACGGCTTATTCAAACCGCTCGCCCCTTTTAACAAATTGTTTTGCTTCTTATAAGCTTGGCTATCAGTTGATGCCGTAACGCTTCTTGAAGCGGTCTACACGTCCGCCGGTATCAACCAGCTTCTGCCTGCCGGTGTAGAACGGATGGCACTTGGAGCAAATTTCGACCGTGAGCTCGCCTTTTACGGAACCGGTCTTGAAGGTCTCGCCGCAAGCGCAGCGGACGATGCTTTCGCCGTAAGAGGGATGGATATCCTTTTTCATCGTGCAACTCCTCACTTTATTTTTGCTGGGCGCAGCGCGATTAACCGCTCTGCTGCTGCATTCTCGTGGGCAATAAAACCCGGAACAGAAACATTATACCGTGAAAACCATTGCAAAGCAAGGACTTTTTTAGACTTTTCGCGTTTTATTTTTGCTCCTTGTGCTTGCGGATGGACTCCGCTATGCGCTTAAGGCCGGTTTCAAGCATGGCCCTGGGCATTGCAAGGTTAAGGCGTATGTAGCCCTTCGCGTTTCCTACAAACAGTTTGTCCCCGCCCTCAAGCAGTACGCCCGCGTTGTTGGCAAAGAACAGCGGCAGGTCCTCAACATCCGGCAGAACCTTTGAAAGATCAACCCAGGCAAAATATGTAGCCTCAGGTATATTGAATATCGCGTCCGGTATTTCGGCCTTCAGGAACTCGTCAACAAGCTTAAGGTTGTTGTCAACATAAGCCTTAAGCTGCTCAAGCCACTCCGCGCCGTGCTCGTATGCCGCCTTGTGCGCCGCTATGGAAAGCGGGTTCGCCGCGCCTATGTTCTTGTCCCGCGCGTCAAACTGGGCGCGCTCATCCGGGCAGCGAATTATTATGTTTGAAAACAGCATGCCCGCAAGGTTAAATGTTTTGCTGGCGGACATGGTGGTTATAAGCCTCATGTAGCCGGGCATTATCTTGCCCATGGGTATGTGCTTAAGGCCGGTGCGGATAAGGTCGCAGTGTATCTCGTCCGATACAACCCAAAGGTTGTACTTTTTAACTATTTCGGCTATTTTGTTAAGCTCATCCTCAGTCCAGATGCGGCCGCTGGGGTTATGCGGGTTGCAGAGCATAAGCATCTTAACGTCCGGGTCGGAAGCCTTCTTCTCAAAATCATCAAAGTCTATCTCAAATCTTCCGTCAACCTTTTTGAGCGGGCTTGTTACAAGCTCAACTCCGTTGTATTCACACGCGTGCAGGAAAAAGCCGTATGCCGGCGTCATGGTAAGAACCTTACCGTTGCTGGGCTTTACCAGGTCCTCCACAAGCTGATACAGCGCCGGTATTACGCCGGGGGAGAACTTAAGCTCTTCCTTGGGAAATTCCCAGTCATAGCGGGTGCGGCACCAGTTGCGAAGCGCCTCGTAATACCCTTCGTCTGATACTATTGTGTAGCCAAGTATTTTGCGGTCAACGCGCTCTTTTATCGCGTCCCTTATTTCCGGGGCAACGGCGAATTCCATGTCCGCCACCCACATCCTTACGAATTCATCATCCGCGTAAGGGAATTTCTTTTCCGGGCCGCATTTGAATATATACGGTCTCCACCCGTCAACGTTCTCCGAGTTTGTATGGGTTCTGTCGATAATTTCGTCAAAATCGTATTTCACGCTGTTTGCCTCCTGCGCCTTTGATTTGATTGTATCGGTTGATAGTTTGATTATAGATTACCCGATGCTCATCGTCAAGCGCAACGCGCTCTTTGCGGCGCGGGCATTTTGGGCTAAATTAAAGTGAAACCGCGCTTGACAATGCCTAGCCTTATGCAATATCATTTCATAGAAAAATAATACGAAGAGGTTTTTAATATGGAAAAGACAAAGAAGATTATAGGCATGCTCGTCGCTGTTGAGATAGACGCCGTGCTTTCCCGCTACGGTGATAAGCTTACGGACGTGAGCGAAAAGGGCTTTGACGTAAAGCGCTTGGACGGCGAGGGATACACGATGTATATCGTAAAGAGCGGCGCTGGTGAGATTGCCGCCGCCGCAGGCACGCAGTTCCTTATAACCAAATACGGCGCGGAGTTTATAATAAACTTCGGCGTTGTGGGCGGCCTTACGGAGGAAATGAGCCTCGCGAAGACCTGCGTTGTGGAAAGCGTTGTGCATTACGATTACGATACTTCAGCCATAGGCGATAGCGAACCCGCGCGCTATCCTGAATATCCAAGCGTCTATATCCCCGCTCCCAAGGAGCTTGTGGATGCGGCCGTGGAGGTTGAGCCCACGCTTAAGCGCGTAATCTGCGCCTCGGGCGACAAGTTTGTGGATGATCCCGAAAAGAAGCGCGCCCTGCATACCGCCTACAATGCGGATATATGCGAAATGGAGGCCGCGGCAATTCTGTTAACCTGCAACAGGAACGGCGTTCCCTGCCTTATGATAAAGGCCGTAAGCGATGCCATAGAGGGCGGCAGCGAGGAATTCGTGGCGCAGGTTGGCCGCTCCGGCGGTATCTGCCTTGAAGTGGCGCACAGGGTAATAGAAAAGCTGCACGGTTAATCAAAAAACCAAAGAACACATTGGCTCCCCGGAAACGGGGAGCTTTTTTGATACAGAAAAAGCGGGGCGGCTAAGCCGCCCCGCCTGGGAGTTACTTATTCAATATGCATTACTGCATGTCGTTAAGCTTCTTGTAGTACGCGTACTTGTCCTGAGCCTCATGCTCCGCGCGGTCGAAGAGCTTCTCGGCCACTTCGGGGAACTGAGCAAGCAGGGAAGCATAGCGAACCTCGCCCATGATGAAGTCACGATACGGCATGGTAGCGGGCTTGCTGTCCAGGGTGAAGGGGTTCTTGCCTTCCGCGGTCAGGTTGGGGTTGTAGCGATAGAGCTGCCAGTAACCGGCTTCAACGGCCTTCTTGGCCTCAGCCTGGCTCTTGCCCATGCCGCCCTTAACCTTCAGGCCGTGGTTGATGCAGGGCGCGTAAGCGATTATGAGGGAGGGTCCCTTATAAGCTTCGGCTTCCTGCAGGGCCTTTACCAGCTGCTGCTGATTGGCGCCCATGCAAACCTTGGCAACGTAGACATAGCCGTAGCTCATGGCCATCATGCCCAGGTCCTTCTTGCTGGTGCGCTTGCCGGCCGCCGCGAACTTAGCAACGGAACCGGTAGGAGTGGACTTAGAGGACTGTCCGCCGGTGTTGGAGTAAACTTCGGTATCTACAACCAGAACGTTTACATCCTCGTCCATGGCCAGCACGTGGTCAAGTCCGCCGTAACCGATATCGTATGCCCAGCCGTCACCACCGAAGATCCAGATGGACTTCTTGACGAGCAGGTCCTTGTTGGCGAGTACTTCGCGGCCAAGAGTGCAAGCCTCGCAGGGGCACTTCTTGCCGTTCTTGAGCCATGCTTCTTCCCACTGGGTGCCGGTCAGATCGGGATCGACGCTCGCTTCCAGTTCGGCAACCAGCTTGGCAGCTGCCTTCTTGGAGCCCTCAGCGTCGTCCATGT